>NZ_QAJQ01000021.1:0-136277 GCF_003852395.1 Pedobacter sp. KBW01 | reverse complement strand
AACTTTTTGGGGGCAGTGCACAATTGCCAGGGCTCTATTTTTTTTCCGAAACTAAAGGAACTTATTTTTTAGCTACTAATTTCACAGCTAATTCAAACTCATCGTTGATTGCTTTGTCGCCAATGCTATCAAAGAATGACTTAGAACCATATTTGATGTCATATTTAGTTCTGTCTACCACGATTTTACCAGCTAAAGCAGAAGCAGTACCATCAGCATTAAGTGTTACAGTTGCAGGGAAACTTAATGGCTTAGTAATACCTTTAATGGTTAAGTTACCTGAAACAGTTACATTAGCACCGCTACCAGCTACTTTAGTAATTACAAAAGTTGAAGTTGGGAATTTAGCAACACCGAAGAAATCGTCTGCTTTTAAGTGACCTTCTAATTTTGCGCTGCCATCAGCATCTTTAATCGAGTTCATATCGATGGTGAAAGTACCACCTGTTACACTTTTACCGTTTACAGCAAGTGAACCTGATTGTAAAGCGATTGTTCCGTTGTGAGAACCTGTTACTTTTTTACCAACCCAAGTAATGGTCGATTTTGCTGCATCTACAGTATAGGTAACTGGTTTAGTAGGGTTTTTAAAAGCTGACAAAGCCACAACTGCTGCTAATAAAAAGATTGAAGAGATTTTTAATTTCATTTTTCTGGTTTTTTAATTTGATACAAATATAGATCAACCGATTACCTGTTGTTATTGACCTATGTTAAGTTTTTCAAAAATAATCGGATTTATTTAAAATCATTCTATTGACTGCAGATTTATAATAAAGGTTTAATTTGTTTACTTTTTAATGTGAATTAAATCTCCAGGCATATTTAGGCTTATATTCGTTAAACCTTTTTTACATGATCAGAAAAATTTTAGCCGTTTTAGCTGGCTATGCTATTTTTGTTATATCGTCACTTTTGCTTTTCAAATTATCAGGGCAAAAACCACATGCCGATGCATCAATGTTTTTCAAGCTGCTTACACTACTTTATGGAACTTGCTTTGCTGCCTTAAGCGGTTACGTATTAGGGCTGATTGCCAAAACCAGTAATCTAAATCTGAATTATGTTTTAGCTATAATTATTGCCGGCTTTGCAACATTTTCACTTTTCAGCACAAGTGGAAGCCATTGGACACAGCTTTTGGCTATATTTATTTTTGCTCCAACATCAATTCTAGCCGGCAAACTATACTTGAATAAGAATATTAATAATCAATTATAACGATATGAACCACAAAGCAACATCCATCCGCCCCTTTATCGGCGCAAAAGATTTTGAAATATCGAGAAGCTTTTACCGTGACCTGGGTTTCGAAGAAACTACTTTAAGCGCACATATGTCGGTTTTTAAAACTGGTAATCTGGCCTTTTATCTCCAAAATGCTTATGTAAAAGACTGGATTAATAACACCATGGTTTTTATGCAAGTTGATAATGTAGACCGTTATTATAATGAACTGGTTGCGCTCGATTTACCCAGCCGATATCAAAATGTAAAGCTTACGCCCATCCGCCATCAAGAATGGGGCAGTGAGTGTTTCCTGCACGATCCTTCCGGGATTTTGTGGCACTTTGGAGCTTTTAGTTAGATGACCTTCAACCAAAATAATTTTCTCTTCCTGTAAAACCAATGAAAAGACTTCCAAAAGCATTAGAGGTATGCTTACTGATTTTAAGCATTATACTATCTTTTATTTTAGCAGTAACGACTCCTAAATTAAATCAATTGGAGCTTGGGGCAATGTTCAATTTTACATTTCCATGGATACTTGGTATTATTACGCTAATACTCTTATTTATAATATCACTAATTACCCAAAACAAAAAAATTAGAATTGCTGCACTGTGTATATTAAGCGGTTGTAATATAACCTTAGGTATCCTTTTTCACTTCGCTTAAAACGAAAATATTTATGAAAATTTATTCAATCATAGCTAAAGGAGATTGAAATATGCAAATAAGGTCCTTATTCAGTCCAAACATCCAGACAAAAAAAATCTGCAAGTTTTATGAAAAAATTTCATAAAACTTGCAGATCAATATGTCCGTGATGACACGGACCCAGGCGTTTGGACTAAGGTTATGGCAAGGAAAACCTTAAACCCTCTACCTTTCTACCTTCAACCTTATGGAACAATCTCTTCCAAATAACTTTCAATCGGCGGACATGCGCAGATTAACGCCCTATCGCCATGGCTATCGTTAACACGACCAACTGAAGGCCAGAACTTGCGCTCTAACACGTACGGAAGTGGGAACGCAGCAGTTTGACGGCTGTAAGCATGCTCCCATTCGTTTGCAGTAATTACTGAAACTGTGTGCGGCGCATTTTTAAGCGGGTTATCTGTTTTATCTAAAGTACCGTTTTCTACCTGGGTAATTTCGTTTTTAATCGCAATTAAGGCATCACAGAAACGGTCTAACTCATGTTTAGGCTCCGATTCTGTTGGCTCAACCATTAAAGTACCCGCTACCGGGAACGAAACTGTTGGTGCGTGGAAACCATAATCCATTAAACGTTTGGCGATATCGGTTACTTCGATTCCGAAGGCTTTGAAAGAACGGCAATCTAAAATCATCTCGTGTGCACAACGGCCCTGAGCTCCTGAATAAAGTACCGGGTAGTGTTGCTCTAAACGCGCTTTCATATAGTTGGCGTTTAAAATGGCATATTTAGTAGCGTTGGTTAAACCTTCAGCACCCATCATTGCAATATAAGCATGAGAAATGATCAGGATCGAAGCCGAACCCCAAGGTGCAGAAGAAACTGCAGAAATTGATTTTCCTTTATCGATATCAACTACAGCGTGACCAGGAAGATAAGGAACAAGGTGTTTTGCCACACCGATTGGCCCCATACCAGGCCCACCACCACCGTGAGGGATACAGAATGTTTTATGTAAGTTTAAGTGGCAAACGTCGGCACCAATATTAGCCGGGCTGGTTAAACCAACCTGTGCGTTCATGTTTGCGCCATCCATATAAACCTGTCCGCCGTTAGCGTGGATGCTTTCGCAGATTTCGATAATACTTTCTTCAAATACACCGTGTGTAGATGGATAAGTTACCATCAAACAAGAAAGGTTATCTTTATGTAATTCCGCCTTAGCTTTTAAATCTTCAACGTCGATGTTACCGTTCTCTAAAGATTTAACAACCACAATTTTCATATCGGCCATTGCCGCAGAAGCCGGGTTGGTACCGTGTGCCGAAGCAGGGATTAATGCCACATTACGGTGGAAATCGCCTCTATCGTGGTGATAAGCACGGATAACCATTAAACCTGCATATTCACCTTGTGCACCTGCATTAGGCTGTAAGCTCATGGCAGCAAAACCTGTAATTTCGCTTAACCATTTATCCAGTTCGTTAAAAACAGAATAGTAACCCAATACCTGATCGGCTGGAGCGAAAGGGTGAATGCGACCAAAGTGAGACCAGGTAACCGGAATCATTTCGGCTGTTGCATTTAACTTCATGGTACAGCTACCCAAAGCAATCATCGAGTGGCAAAGCGATAAATCTTTTGCCTCTAACGATTTAATGTAACGCAACATTTCGTGTTCTGAATGGTGCGCGTTAAAAATCGGGTGCGTTAAATAAGCCGAAGTACGTTGTAATGCTTCAGGGATTACAGTTGCTACATTTTCAACAACCTCTACCTGATCGCCTGCAAAGCCTTTTGCCCTTGCAAAGATTTTAGCAATTAAGGTAATATCTTCGAAAGTAGTGGTTTCATCAATTGAAATGGTAACGGTATTACCTACATAGTTCAGGTTGATTTCGTTATCCAAACAGTAAGCGTGGATACCGCCTTTTAAATCACCTAAATCGAAACGGATGGTATCGAAATAAGCTGAATTTAATTGCTCGTAACCTAAGTTTTTCAAAGTAGTGGCTAAGCTGATGGCTAAACCATGTGTACGCTCAGCAATAGCTTTTAAGCCTTTCGGACCATGATATGCCGCATAGAAACCGGCCATAATTGCCAATAAAGCCTGTGCAGTACAAATATTCGAAGTTGCTTTATCTCTACGGATGTGCTGCTCGCGGGTTTGCAAAGCCATACGTAAAGCATAATCGCCATGGCTATCGATGGTTACACCGATAATACGACCAGGGATTGAACGTTTATATTCTTCTTTCGTGGCGAAAAATGCAGCATGCGGGCCACCAAAACCCATCGGAATACCGAAACGTTGTGTAGTACCTACCACAATATCTGCACCCCACTCGCCCGGAGGCGTTAATAAGGTTAAACTTAAAATATCGGCAGCAACCGTTAATTTAATGTTCAAATTGTGCAACTCAGCAGCAAAGTTTTTGTAATCGAAAACCTCGCCGTTGCCAGCAGGATATTGAACTATAGCACCAAAGAACTCTTCGGTAGCTACAAAATCTAAATGCCTGCCAATAACCAGTTCAATGCCGTAAGGATTGGCGCGGGTTTTTAAAATATCGATGGTTTGGGCAAAAAGCAATTCAGAAACAAAGAATTTCTTAGCTGCCTGATTTTTACGCGTGCTGTATTGCATAAACATGGCCTCAGCTGCTGCTGTACCTTCATCTAACAATGATGCATTGGCAATTTCCATTCCGGTTAAATCGATAACCATGGTTTGGAAGTTTAACAAAGCCTGTAAACGGCCTTGTGCAATTTCTGCCTGATAGGGCGTATATTGGGTGTACCATCCTGGGTTTTCGAATACGTTACGTAAAATTACACCCGGCGTAATGGTATCATAATAACCTTGACCGATAAAGCTTTTGAAAACTTTATTCAACAATGAAGTTTGTTTTAAAGCACCAAGATATTCAGTTTCTGATTTTGCTGCGGGCAAATTTAACGGTTGTTTTAACCTAATTGCCGTCGGAACGGTTTGTTCAATCAGCTCATCAATAGAATTTACGCCAACAATGTGCAACATTTCGGCTGTATCAGCCTCATTAGGAGCAATATGGCGATTTTGAAAATCTTCCTTGTAGTGGATATTTAAGCTCATGCGGTATGAATAATAAATTTGCGTGCAAAGGTAACAAAAACGAAGCTTTATTTCGCTATATATCAGTGTAAAAAAGGCGTCTTATTCAAGTTTAAAAGCTACCAAAGCAGTAGATTTTATACATGAACAAAAAGACAAACGTTTGTTCTTTTTAAGCAAATAGGATATTAGTTTGGAAAGCACTGGCAGTTCTAAAATTTAAATTCGTTCCCGTTATCCGCTACAATCTTTTAGCGTGCATTGCAGAAAAAAAATCACTGCCGTCTGTTAGAATTAGAAACATCTGAGTCTACAAAAAATAAAGATTATAAATACTTGATTGAACTATGTTATTACTTTTCGCTAACGTTGAGTGAATAATAATATGTATTTGAGCTTCTTCTAGTTTGCAATATCAGCACCAAACAAAAGAATAAATTACTTCTTCTTATTTATTGAATCTATCATATCACCAACTTCTTTTTCTGAATAGTCTTGAAGATAAATATTCATTACACCGGTCTTTATTTTTGATTTATTTTCTATAACATACATCAATCTATTAGCTATCACTACAGCTATATATGGATATTTGTCATTTCCTGTCCCTTCTTCCAAATCTTTAGTACCCTTATTGTCAAAAACAATTACGACACCGTATGTCTCATTTTGGTCAATTACATTTTTTTGTACTGTAGCACGTAATATATTAGTTATTGACGCAAATGGCTTTTTGGAAATATGATAATATTCTGTAGAATGATCTTTTTTCATTTTTATTCCCTGTCCTTCATCTGCAAGAAAATAAAAACCTGTTGCGACGTATGAATCATTAATACCGGAAGCACCATCAGATTCCATAATCTGATTTATACTCAGTTGATTTCCTGCAGAACTGTTTGAGCAAGAATACAAAAGCAATGTAAAAAGCAAATTCAACATAAAAAATGTTTTCACCTTAAAGCCTACAAATATTGGGGATTTAAAATATTGTCTTTCTCTTTACTTCTGCACCTTCCAACCCTCATCCTTACTCAGCTTCAGCTTGTAGGTTTTGGTAATGAAATTGCTGTTCTTATTGGCATCCTTATCAAAAGGCTCAAAATCTGTGGTTACCATTTTTAAAGATACGGTTACCTTTGCAGTGCTCGAATTTACCTGCGAAAAATCAACAGGCTTCTCATCTGCCAATACATACTCTACCACTTTAACGGTAGCCTTATCTCCATCCTGCTTTAACACCAGTGGACTTGCCTTTTCGGTTAACGTAATCTGATAAACAAAACTGCTATCTTTTGAAAGGAACTTCTTTTTGGCTTCTTTTAAATTAAGTGTTACCAGGCCTTTGCTGGCTAAGGATTTGTATTTACCCAACTCAAACATATCGTTGGTACTGTTGAATTTGATTTCGCCAAAGTTAAACCTGGTGGTTTTATATTCAGGATTGGCTTTAAGGTAATCGGTAATTACTTCGCCTGCTTCTTCCTGGTTAATGGTGGTTTTGGTTTTACAGGCCGTGAAACCAATAACAACGAAAGATAAAATATAAATGATCAGTTTTTTCATGTGTAAATGCGTTAAGCTTTTTAAAGGTATTTATTTTTAGTTTAACCGCAAAGCACCTAAAGATGATTAATCGTTATACCAGCCACGGATTGTTTATTAAATATCACTCTGAGCGCTCTGTGCTTTTTCTTTGTGTGCTCGGTGGTTAAAACATAAGAGATTCTGGCCTGCGCCAGAATGACGGCTTAATTGGCTTCTCATGCTTTGCGGTTAAATTAAGTTTATTTCCGCTTTAGAAACTTCAGATTAGGCAAAATCATTGCCGATAGGATAACTACAACCCCAACCCACCTTAAAAATGAAACCTGTTCTTGCAGCACAAAACCAGCCATCATTACAGCTACCGGCAATTCGGCTGCACTTAAAATCGAGCTTAATGCCGTACCAATTTTCGGCACTCCTTCGGCAAAACACAAGGGTGGAATTACCGTTCCAAAAACAGAGATAATCAATCCCCATTTAAGCAAGCTCCCACCTAAAGCACCATTAAATAAGAAGGCTGGTGGAAAAAGAATAAAAATCAGGATACAGGCACCCGTAATCATCAAGGCACTTTTCTTTAATACCGGATATTCGTTACCTATCCTTCCACTCAGCAATAAGAAGCCTGCATAAGAAAGCGCTGCCAATAACCCGAAACCAATTCCTTTTAAGCTCATATCGCTCATACGGGTTTCAACCATTCCACTGGCCAGTACTGTACCGCCTAAAACCAATGCTATTGCCAGTAATTGTAATCCGGTTGGCTTCTTTTTAAAAAAGACCAGCTCCATTAAAATACTCATCCAGATAAACTGCATTAGCAAAACAATCGCTACCGAATTGGGTACAAGTTTTACCGATTGATAATAAAAAACACTCACCAATCCGGTACAGGTTCCTGCCAGAACCATTTTCCACCATGGGGTTACCAGGGTTATTTCTTTAGCTTTATAATTTGATGTTCTCCGTTGAAAGAAAAACAATACCCATAAAATTACGGCACCTAAAAAAGCCTGCGCACCAGTTACATCGCCAAGGGTATAACCTTCGTGGTAAGCCAGTTTAACAAAAGTAGATAATATGCCAAAGCTACAGGCACCGAAAAAAACAAGGAGGATTCCTTTAAGCATAATGTATTTTTTTAACCACAGAGAAATAAGAGTTTTCACAGAACACACAGAGGCTCTGTTTCTCTATGTATTCCTTTGTGCACTCTGTGGTTAATTAAGCAAGTTGCTGCAAATAGCGTTGTATGGTAGTCTCCAAACCTAAATAAAGTGCATCGCTAATTAAGGCATGACCGATAGAAACCTCCAGCAAACCTGGAATGCTTTGTGCGAAATAATGCAGGTTGTGTAAATCCAGATCGTGACCGGCGTTAATGCCCAAACCCAGTTTATTGGCATGGTGTGCAGCTGCAATATAGTTAACAACCGACTTTTCACGGTCAGCAAAATAGTTATGCGCATAAGCTTCGGTGTACAGTTCAATACGGTCAGTTCCGGTTGCTAAAGCACCTTCCACCATTTCTACAACGGGATCTACAAAAATAGAAACACGAATGCCTGCATTTTGAAATACAGCTACCATTTCTTTCAGGTAATCTTTGTGTTTAATCGTATCCCAACCGTGGTTAGAAGTAATCTGCCCTTCGGCATCGGGCACTAAAGTAACCTGTGCAGGTTTGTTGGCTAAAACCAGGTCTACAAATTTATCTTCGCGGCAATTTCCTTCAATATTAAATTCGGTTGCAATGGCAGCTTTCAAATCGTAAACATCCTGATAGCGGATATGCCTTTCATCAGGTCGCGGGTGAACTGTAATTCCCTGCGCGCCGAAACGCTCGCAGTCTAATGCAACCTTAACCAGATCAGGATTATTACCGCCACGGCTGTTGCGTAGCGTAGCAATTTTATTGATGTTAACCGATAACTTTGTCATGAAGCAAAGATAGGGCTTTGCCTTTGTTAATCTTAAACCTTGAAAAAATTTGACTTTTTTTTGCTCATATTTGCTTCTCGTAAATGAATATAAAGGATACTACATTATATAAGCTCCTGATTGCACTAATTGTACTGGTGAGTACTTTTGCCCTATTCGGCGGTATAATGGAACCCGATTCGGCACTCTACGCTTCTATTGCCAAAAATATGGTACTTAGAAACGACTGGGTTAACATTTATGTGCGTGGATTAGACTGGCTCGATAAACCACATTTAACCTTCTGGCTGGCCGCCGCCTCATTTAAAATCTTTGGCATTAATGCCTTTGCTTATAAACTTCCATCTTTTCTCGCCGGTCTGCTGGGTGCCTGGTATTTGTATAAACTTGCTAAAAGCATTTATAGTGAAAAGACCGGATTAATCAGTGCGCTGATTTTGCTTAGTTCACTGCATATACTCATTTCAACCTTCGATGTTCGCGCCGAGGTTTACATTACCACCTTTACCTTAGCAGCCATTTATCACTACTATAAAGCGCATCAAAGTTCTTTTTGGCATATTGTTCTGGGCTCATTCTTCTCGGCCTGTGCCATTATGATTAAAGGCATATTTGTTTTGATTCCGGTTTTTGGTGGTTTCATTATTTATTGGCTCCTAACCAAACAGTTTAAGCAACTATTAAAATTAAAATGGTGGCTGGCCATTGTACTGATTTTCATTTTTATCATTCCGGAACTGTACACCCTTTACGTTCAGTTTGATTTACATCCTGAAAAGCTGGTGTTTGGGAAAACGGGGATATCGGGCATAAAGTTTTTCTTTTGGGATAGTCAGTTTGGGCGCTTTTTTAACAATGGTCCCATTAAAGGTAAAGGCGATATTTCTTTCTTTTTGCATACCACACTTTGGGCATTTTTACCCTGGTCGATATTATTTTATACTGCCGTGGTTAATTTATTCAAAAAGAAAAACCGCCGCAATTTACCTCCCGAAAGCATCATGATCTGGACGAGTGCAGCAATCACCTTCCTGCTTTTCTCTTTATCGAAATTTCAGCTGCCCCACTACATTTTAATTATTTTGCCACAATTTGCCATCATTACAGCTTTGTACCTTCAAAAACTGGAAAGCAAAAGCTTGAAAGTCTTTTTTACTATTCAAAATGTTTTGGCTGTGCTGATTACTTTAATCCTTAGCCTGGTGGCTATTGCCTTTGGCTTTAAAAACAATTACCTGGCCATTACCATCTTAGTTGTGGTACTTATTGCCTCGTTCATGGTGTTTAAAGGAATTAAAACCGAAACCATTTTGGCGAGAAGTACCATTATCTCAGCAAGCCTGATGTTGTTCCTTTCAATATTTTTCTATCCCTCGGTGTTGAAATACGAATCGGGCATGGAGGCCGGCAACTGGTTAAAAGCAAATTACCCGCAAGCGAAAGCTTCAGTTTTAATGTACCCTGATGCTTATTCTTTTGATTTTTATGCATCGGGAGATCCAAAATATTTTTGGGACTACGAAGAACTGGATAAATTTAAGGGCGATGAAAATCTGGTGATTTACGCTCCTGAAACGGAACTGCCTAAATTGAAAAAAGATTATAGCGCAACAGTACTAAAATCGTTCGAATACTATCACATTACTAAGCTTACCCCTAAATTTATCAATGCCAAAACGCGTCCTCAGTTATTAGAACATTTTTACCTGGTTAAATTGCATTAAAATGGATTTATTCTTCCGCATTATAAAATTTGGGTTAACCGGACTACTCGGAATGGCGATCGATTTCGGTGCAACATGGCTTTTCAAAGAAAAAATAAAGGTAAATAAGTATGTAGCCAACGCTATTGGTTTTACCCTGGCGGTAACCAATAATTACCTCATTAACCGTGTTTGGACATTCGAAAGCACCAACGCCCACTGGGGTACAGAGTTTACCAAATTTTTAGTAGTGAGTTTAATTGGCTTAGGCCTCAATACCTTTATCATTTATCTTTTCCACCAACGCAAAAACGGCACTAACTTTTATGTAGCCAAGTTTTTCGCCGTCGTAATTGTTTTTGTATGGAATTTCTTGGCCAATATGCTGTTTACATTTAGATAAATGGTAACAATTTACCATTAAGAATTAAAATTATTAAGAAAATGTACAACAGACCTAATTTTACTTAACTGTCTTAACTTCTCCTATGATGAATTAATATGTTTTAATGTATTGAAGAGATCCTGAAACATCTCGGATTAGGATGACGATTTGGCGAATTAATTTGCTCTGGCTACAGAACCAATGAACTTTTAAGCCACATTTTTCCCGATAAAGTAAAACACAACAAGCCAAATCAACCCTTTAATCAGGAAGAACAGGAAGCCTACCAGGCCTACCCTTTTGAACCATAATTTTACTTTTTCTTTATTCATTACTGTTCTGGTAAAGATAATGGATTTGAGCTAAATTAGAAAGATTTTAAATAAGCTTTAAGCAATTTGCGTAAATTGCCTTTAGTTTTACATTCTAACGAAAATTGATTAGTTTCAAGGCACATTTAACCTCGCACTTATGAAAAAAATTATCATCTTCTTGTTGGTGTTAACTGCCAGTAAACTCCTCGCTCTTGAACAAAAATCAGTTAAACAAGCTAAAATACTTCCCCAAATAGCAGTTACAAGTATTGATACCACTAAGAAAATGAGCAGTCAGGATTGGAAAAGCGTGGAAAACGAGCTCAAAAGAGCATTGCCCAAAAGTTTGGTTAAAACCATGATGAAACAGTTAAAATCGGCAGAAGCGATGAGCAAATCAGGCAATACAACCGATCAGCGTGCTATAGCCAACCTGATTGCCAAAGGTATGGCAGATCATGCCGACGAACTGGATTACGAGTTGGAGAAAAAAGAAATTATTGACGATTTTAAAAATGGCGATTACGATTCTGCTGCCGAAAAAAGAGAAGCCAGAAAAGAAATGAAAGCTGATTTAAAGGAGCTTAAAAAAGACTATAAAGAAAGTTTGAAAGATAAAAAGAAAGATAAAAAGGCAGCTAATACCCAATTTATTTAAGCCACTTTTAATCATGCTAAAACTTAAAGCGCTTTTTCTATTCTTACTGCTGAACACCTGCGTTTATGCCCAAAAATTTGAATCGATAAGCAAGTACAAGGTAAATTATGCTTTGGCAAAAGGCGCTACTGACCAATGGCTTGCTATTAGGAGCTTCGCCGCTGAAAGAGTAAAGTATCTGTTATTGGTTAATCCACAAACATTAGATACCAAAGTTGATTTAGCCAATAACTACACCACCAGCAGCCTGAAATGGCCAAATGTGCTGGCAATTTTTAAAAATTCGGCTTACGTAAAATCTATTGAAGCAGCAGCGGCTAAAGATATTCAGCTGCAAAATGCAGGTATCGACCATGCTTTCCCTAATGAAAAGGGAATTACGTTAACCATCGACCTCTGCCCTTCTCACAAAGCCTTAGACCGTATTATTTTTCAATCGGTTTTTGATGAATTTAAAAAAATTGAGCAACCTGCCCCTCTTGCCATTTCGGTTTCGGGAAAATGGATGTTAAAACATGAAGATGATTTAAACTGGCTAAAAAGCCTCGAAGCCCAAAAAGAGCTGGACATTACCTGGGTTAACCATTCTTACAACCATGAAGTAAACAAATTGCCCCTGGCCGAAAACTTTTTGCTTGCCGCAGGAACAAACCTCGATGTAGAAGTTTTGGAAAATGAGAAACTGATGCTCAAAAACGGCTTAACACCATCGGTATTTTTCCGTTTCCCGGGTTTGGTTTCAGATAAGGCAATCGTTGATAAAATTGAAGCTTATGGTTTAATACCCATTGGAAGCGATGCCTGGCTGGCCAAGGGTCAGCAACCCAATGCAGGAAGTATTGTATTGATCCACGGAAACGGAAACGAAGAAATTGGCGTGAAAGATTTTATAGAACTGCTCAAAAACAGACAGGCCGACGTGAACCGCAAGCAATGGCTGCTGTTTGATTTAAGACAGGGATTGGAAAAGGAGTTTGAATAACCGCATTTTTAACCGCAGAGAACGCTAAGAAATACGCAAAGCTCACAGAGACTGAAACATAAAGCGTACAGATTATTTGTAAACCATACGTCACGCCACTTTACGCGCTTTGCGGTAAAATCTACTTCTTAACCGGCAATAACTTTATTTCTTTTGCCTTAAAGCGGTTATTCACAATTTCGCCGGTTACTTCTGCTTTGCTTACTGCATTGCAAAAACCATGTTCGCCGTGCGCATCACCAAAATCGTCGATGTTTTTACCATCTACAAAATAAGGCTTGCCATCTATTTTCACGGCCAGATCACAATCCTTGCCTTTCATTTTAAACTGACATTCGCCACAGGCAATATCTACAGTTTGTTTGGTGATAACTTTTGCAGCAACTGCTTTTTTGGGCGTGGTTTGGGCATTTACTGAAATAGCAAATACACTTAAACACAAGGCAATGATTAAATTTCTCATGACTTATTTTTTATCAAATGTAGGATTTTAACAGGCAAAGAAATACTGTTTGGTGTAAAATAAACCTGAATAGAAACATCGTCATTTCGACTGGAGCCAACCGGTTTTTCACCGGTGGCGGAATGGAGAAACCTACAGACGCGATTTAGCTTCGCTGAGCACTGCGTGGTTCTCGACTACGTTGCACTCTGCTCGAAATGACGCTCACAAAACAAAAAAGGGATATGCAATGTGCACATCCCTTTTGAATATAAACTCCAGACTTCCGACTTTAATTAGTAACGATATTCGTCTGATTTAAACGGACCTTCAACCGGTACACCGATATAATCAGCCTGGTGTTGATCTAATACATCTAACTCTACACCTATTTTCTCTAAGTGCAAACGGGCAACTTTTTCATCTAAATACTTAGGCAAAACATAAACTTTGTTTTCGTATTTATCAGTGTTGGTCCATAACTCTAACTGTGCTAAAGTTTGGTTGGTAAACGAGTTACTCATTACAAAACTTGGGTGACCAGTTGCGCAACCTAAGTTAACCAAACGGCCTTCAGCCAATAGAATGATATCTTTACCTTCGATAGTATATTTATCTACCTGAGGTTTGATTTCTACCTTAGTTGAACCATAGTTGCTGTTTAACCAGGCAACATCGATTTCGTTATCGAAGTGACCAATGTTACAAACGATAGCTTTATCTTTCATAGTTAAGAAATGCTCGCCACGAACGATGTCACGGTTACCTGTAGTAGTTACAATAATATCTGCTTCTTTAACAGCTGTAGCGAATTTTTTAACTTCGTAACCTTCCATTGCAGCTTGTAAAGCACAAATTGGATCGATTTCGGTAACGATTACACGTACACCTTGTGAGCTTAATGACTCTGCTGAACCTTTACCCACATCGCCATAACCGCAAACCACAGCTACTTTACCAGCCATCATTACATCAGTTGCGCGACGAATTGCATCAACCAATGATTCGCGGCAACCGTATTTGTTATCGAATTTAGATTTAGTTACAGAATCGTTAACGTTAATTGCAGGTAAGTGCAAAGTTCCGTTTTTCATTCTTTCGTATAAACGGTGAACACCGGTAGTGGTTTCTTCCGACAAACCTTTAATTGCTGCAATCAGCTCAGGGTATTTATCAAAAACCATGTTGGTTAAATCGCCACCATCATCCAAAATCATGTTTAGTGGTTGTTGCTCCGGACCGAAGTGTAAAGTTTGTTCAATACACCAGTCAAATTCTTGCTCGTTTAAACCTTTCCACGCATAAACCTGGATACCAGCAGCAGCGATTGCCGCAGCAGCGTGATCTTGTGTAGAAAAAATATTGCATGATGACCAGGTAACTTCAGCACCTAAAGCCACTAATGTTTCGATTAATACAGCCGTTTGGATGGTCATGTGCAGACAACCTGCAATGCGTGCACCTTTTAACGGTTGTGTTGGACCGAATTCTTTACGTAAACTCATTAAACCTGGCATTTCTGCTTCGGCTAATTCGATTTCTTTACGGCCCCATTCTGCCAGTGAAATGTCCTTAACTTTGTAAGGGATGTAAGCTGTCTCTACTGATGACATAATTTTCTTTTTAATTAATTGATAATCAATTTTTTAACTGAAATTCAGAAGATTATACAAACTATTGGCAAACCTATTCTGATTAACAGCGTACAAAAGTAAGTAATTTTGATGTGAATACTAAACGCATATCGCTTTACAACTTTCAGCTAACCAAATTATACAGTGCAATTACTTTTCTTCAAATAAATTCGATGCTGGTTTTAAAAATCGCCGTCTATTGCTAACTTACTAGCCAAAACAATTTGCTTTGCTTTATGAATGAAATTAAATGGGGGATTATTGGCTGTGGTGATGTAACGGAGGTTAAAAGTGGGCCGGCGTTTAATAAAGTGCCCAACTCGTCGCTTGTGGCCGTAATGCGTAGGGATGCAGTTAAAGCTGCAGATTATGCCCAACGCCATGGCGTACCGAAATGGTATAGCAATGCATCTGAGCTGATTAACGATCCTGAAATAAATGCCATTTATATTGCTACCCCGCCCCTGCAACACGAAGCTTATACCATTGAAGCACTTGCCGCAGGCAAACCGGTATATGTAGAAAAACCCATGGCTTTAAATGCTGCTGCCGCGCAACGTATGGTTAATGCAGCAAATAATTATGGTGTGAAACTCAGTGTAGCGCATTACCGTCGCGAGCAGCCCTTATTTTTGAAAGTAAAATCATTGATCGATAAACACATAATCGGCGATATCCGCTTTGTTGATTTGCGCATGCTGCAACCGCAAAAAAGCAAGGTAATTGCCAAAACAGCTTACAATTGGCGCATGGATCCGAATATTGGCGGCGGTGGTCTTTTTCACGACCTCGCACCGCACCAGCTCGATTTGATGCTCTACTTTTTCGGAGCGATTAACAGTTTTAGCGGAATTGCGCTTAACCAATCGAAACAACAACCTGTTGATGATTTGGTAACCGGACGTATTTTATTCGAGAATGGTGTGGTATTTAATGGCACCTGGTGTTTTACTGTTGCCGAAGGTCAGCAAATGGATGTTTGCGATATTTATGGATCGAAAGGAAAAATCAGCTTCCCGATGTTTGGCCACCAGGTTAAAATTATCCGTACCGGTGTAGAAGAACAGTTTGATTTTTTACCGCTTGCCCATGTAGAGCAACCAATGATAGAAAAGGTTGTGGCTTATTTCCTGAATAAAAGTAAAAATCCCTGCAGCGGAGAAGAGGCCTTAAAAACCATGGAATTACTGGATGGTTTTACTTCAAATTTTTAAAAATAAAAAACTAACAATCAACACCTTAAATAAAAAAACAAACAATTTTATAAAAATAGTTTAAAAAAATTAAAACAAAATTTTAGAGTGTTTGTCTATTATTTAGTTTGTTTGGTTTAAGCTTTATACGATGGATGTTGTATACTGCAAAATAATTTCAGCCTCATAGTAATATGAGGCTTTCTCATTTAAATAGCATTGCAATAATCAGCAAAAAAACTTCTTTGGACCAGTATACATACCAGTCGCAAAGAAATTTAAATGTTTTTTATCTTCTTTCGTTAAAAACCTGAAATTCGGCAATTGAGGCAGTTTCTTTCGAGTGTTCGATACGGATACGCACCTTACTGGTCCAAACACGGTCGAAACGATGGATTTTGATCCTGTCGGCATTATTACCATATGCAATTTTTTTCCATTCCACACCATTCCAGTATTCGAGCACATACTCATCTATGTTAGCTTTTTGCTCGGCAACAACAATCATATTTAAAGCCTGCTCATTTTTAAGATCGATTTCGAACCAGGGTTTGGCTACCGAGCTGTTCGAGGTCCACGAAGAACGGTAACTGTCATCATTCGCAAAATCCATAATATTCATATCGTCGCTCCAGGTAGCATTTGCGGCTTGGTTGATGGCGATATTGCTTGAAATAATGGGTAAATCAAGTGGTGGCAACATAACAGTACCGCCTTCATTCTTCCATAATTTACCTACTTCTTTCAACGATTCAATTGCGTTATCATCAATTAATCCATCGCGGTTTGGCGCTACATTGAGGATAAAATTACAGCTGGCCTCGTTTAAAGGTCTGATCAGCGTTTCTACAATTTCGTTAGGCTTACGTACGGGTACAGTAGGAAAATCGGTTTTCCAGAACCACGAGGTATTAATTGGCAAACAAGCCAAAGCAGGCATTACCTTGTTTTCTTTATGCATCCGCTGGCCGGCACCCATTTCGTAAGTTTTAATATCGGTGTAGTACAAACCTTCTGCAGGGTATTTGGCTCCATTCAAATCCATCACCAGACAATCGGGCTGTAAGGTTTTAATCAGGGTATAAATATCTTCAAAAGGAACATCATCATAAGAAATCCTAGACCATGGCGCATCCCAACCATCGATAATCAAAGCCTCGATTTTACCGTACTTGGTCAATAGTTCGGTAATCTGCTGCTTAATCATGTCGATGTGCTTTGGTGTAATCTGGTTTGGCCTCAACTTATGGTGCGTATCGAGGATAGAGTAATATAGCATTACTTTCAGGCCGTTGGCACGGAACGCATCGGTAAACTGCTTTACTACATCTTTGCCATAAGGACTGTTCATTACGTTGTAATCGGTGCTTTTGGTATCCCATATGCAGAAACCGCTGTGGTGCTTTGTAGTTAAACAACCATAGCTCATATTGGCCGATTTAGCTGCTTTAGCCCATTGGTTAGCATCGAGTTTTTTAGGATTAAATAATTTGGGCGAGGCATCAGGATCGGGCCAGTCGGCATTGGCATAAGTGGGAATATTGTAGTGGATAAACATACCAAAACGCAAATCGACAAATTTTTGCTGAAGTTGGTTAAGCTGTTTTGCGGCTTCAGCATTTTTAAATTGTGCTTTCACCAGTGGCGAAATCAAGAGTAATAACACAACTAAAACGTTTTTCTGAATGGATACAAGTTTCATTTTCGGATAAGGTAATTTATAAAATAGTTAAGTTTTGGTTTTAAAGGTATTGGATAAATTTAGTCAAAAACATCCAGGGCTAATTTCAGCCGTCAGGCCGGTATTTAAGTATTTGGGGAATTTTCAGTCAGATGAACTGCCGGGGCAAATCTGACTGAAAAACAGCTGCAATTGGTTTACAGTATTAACGTTCGTTTTTCTTATTCCAAATGTCTTTATACAATTCTTCGTGTCTTCTGAATTGTAAATGCACGTATGGACACAATGGAATTACCATTAAATGATTTTCCCTCACATAGCTCACCATCGCATCCAGCAACAGCTTGGCATATCCCTTACCTTCTCTGTCTGGTTCTACCTCAGTATGGTAAACCGTAAGGTCGTTGCCCTGAATATCAAATACCATTTCTCCTGCTTTACCATTTTCGTCGAAAATATCGAATGAGCTTGGTCCATCTTCCTGAAGGTTTAATTTTACTTCTGCCATGATTTCTTAATTGATTTTGGGTAATTTTCTAAAATATCAATACCAAAATATTGCGCGTGCCAGTGTATTTTGCACAAATTTTATTGGTAGCCGAAAGATAAGCAATAGAAATGAGCTCTATTCATTTTTTTGCGCCATTATATACAAACTAAACTTTGATAAAGGCTTTATAACACTTTACATTTTTGCTCAAATGGTAAGCGGATGTAAACCTTAAATACATTTTTGCAAACAAAGTGGAAACATAAAAACAAAACTTTGATTTTCAAGCAATTATTGCTTAAATTCAGATAACCAAATCTCAGTGTTATGAAAACCGTAAAACACTTACTTGATACCAAACAGGTGCGCATTATCTCGGTGCCCGAAAATATTTCCGTTCTGGATGCCTTAAAAGTAATGACCGAAAAAAACATCAGCGCTGTACTGGTGATGGAAGACCAAATGCTCCGTGGCATTTTTACCGAACGCGATTATGCCCGCAAAATCATTTTACAGGGTAAATCATCAAAAGATACCCTAATTAATGAAGCTATGACGGCTACGCCTATTACCATTACCTTAAACGACAGCATCGATTTTTGCATGGAACTGATGACTGATAAGCATATCCGCCATTTACCCATAGTTGTTGATGGTGAAGTTAAAGGCATGGTTTCTATTGGTGATGTGGTTAAGTTTATTATCGAAGATCAAAAACAAACTATTTCGCAACTAGAAAGCTATATTAGCGGGTAAAAGATTAAATGGAGTTGCAGGCGCTTTCAGATCAGGAACTATATAACTTAATTCAAGATAAAAATTTAGAGCCGGAAGCACTGGAAATGGCTAGGCAAGAATTTCTTGCAAGGAATCTCTCTATCGAAGTGGTGGATATTCTTGGAATGAATCGTGAAGCAGATAGCATAAAATTGAATAATAAAGATTTAAGCTTTAGTGATAAGTTCTCTATTATCGTATTTCCATTCGTTCCTCCACTTCAGGCAGTTTTTGCAAACAAACATTTAGCAAAGAATAATCTAAAAAGCTGGAAACAACATTGGAATTATGTTGCTTTAGGCTTTACTTTTTGGACCATCGTTATTATTCTTTTTGCCCGACTGTTTTTATTCTAAGCATATAATGTTGCCTGGTTTTTAGGAATTCCTTCCTACCATACAGCGACTTACTACTTCCACCTCCACTCGCCTGCTATAGTTAAAGGCTCTTTTAAATTCTGCGATTCTAAAAATATACGCAACTCTTCATCACCCTGAACGTCAACCGGTATTTTAGGAGTATTAGCTAAAGCATAAGTAAGCATGGCGCTGTAGCGTACGGTATTTTTCAACTCCTGCTCATCAACCAGTTTAAACGAATCTCCATCCGAGTGGTAAAAAGGCCCTGAATTATTGGGTAATTTACCACCAAAGCCTCCACCTGTTGGAATGCCCTCCAGCATAAATGGCTGGTGATCGCTATGTAAACCTGCACCTGCATTAAACAAATTTTTAAAACCGGTATCTATTTTTACAATCTCTGCACCCCAGGCTGTAAATAAATCTTTCATCTCCGCTCTCGAAGTCGAAAAGCCTTTCGGATCGTTGGTCATATCATAGTTGAGCATAAATTTAACCTGGGCTAAAGTTCCGTTCTTTTTGGCCTGTTCTACATAAGCCTTTGAGCCCAATAAACCTTGTTCCTCACCCATAAACAACACAAACTCTACAGTTCGTTTCGTTTTCAAATTCAGCTTTTTAAAGGTGCGTGCCATATCTATAATAGCAAAAGAACCTATTCCGTTATCGATGGCCCCAGTAGCTAAATCCCAGCTATCTAAATGTCCACCAACCACAATTTTATCTTTTGGCAGTTCGGTTCCTTTAAATGTGGCAATTACATTCCGGGCCTTAATTACACCCGAAAAATTTGTCATTGCAATATGGGCAACTTGCGCTTGCGTTTTCAGCTTTTCTTTTAAAGCCATGCCATCTTCTAAACCGATACAAATGGCAGGGATGGCGATTAATTTGCCCGTAACCGAAGCCGTACCCGTTAAAAGCACGCCATCTTTTACCGTATTGATGATAATTACTCCACTTGCTCCGTATTTGGTGGCAATGGCTGTTTTCTCAGAACGGTGAAGTGATTTTGTTCCCGCGGGCGAACCTGGTAAAACGCCCAGATAGATCAGCACAATCTTACCTTTAAATTTAGCAGGATTGGCCTGATAGTCGGCTTCCAGCCCATTACCGGCATCTACAATACCGCCACTCACATTTGCGCTTACCGGCGAGTGTGCCAGCGTTACCGCTTTCATTTTAGTCAGACTGTTTTTATCAGTACCTATTTCTACACTAATGGTTTTTCTGCTCCAGCTTTCTACTTCAAAAGGTTGAAACGTTACCTCGCAGCCGTACGATTTCAGTAAATCGAAAGTATATTGCTCTGCCTTTGCCCCATTTGCCGAACCGGTTAAGCGGTGACCAATGGTTTCGGTTTCGTATTTTAAATTCTGATAAGCTTTAGCATTTTGTTGCACATCGGTATTAATTTTCGAAAATACGTTGCCAAATTGATCTTGTGCATTGGCCAATATTGCCGAACAGATGAGTGCAGCTGAGAAAAGGTATTTCATAATAAGTTGATAATTGGGTGAAAATACAAATTTGCACCACAGAATTAATGCTGTAACGGTTATTTTGCTTTAGATTTTTTAGCAAAAAACCATATAAGCAATATAAGGCCTTTGTAGCTTACATGGGCTGATGTGTCTTATATGGTTAAGAAGGAGAGTAACAGAAAACCTTAACTCGTAAAAACTAAGGTTTAACATGCACCTTTTTCTTCGGGAAAGCCAGCGAAGCCACAATACTAATTACCAGTATGGCCAGGATAATAATCAGCGAGTGCTCAGTGGTAAAACCCCATTTCTCCAAATAAGTATGACCAAGCATTTTCACACCGATAAAAGCCAGCAGTACCGCTAAACCCGTTTTCAAATAATGGAATTTATGGATAATATTCACCAATAAGAAAAACATAGACCGCAAGCCCATAATGGCAAAAATGTTTGAGAAAAATACAATATACGGATCTTTGGTTACTGCAAAAATAGCCGGAATTGAATCGACAGCGAATAACAAATCGGTAAACTCAACAATCAACAACACCAAAAACAAAGGTGTAACCAGGGTTTTGTGATTAATTTTTACAAAGAATTTTTTACCCTCATATTTAGGGTGTATTGAAAATATTTTCGAAGCCCATTTAACTACAGGGTGGTTTTCAGGATCTATTTTGTCATCATCGTCGTTGCTGAAGAACATTTTTACGCCTGTAAAAACCAGGAATGCACCAAAGAGGTATAAAATCCAGGCAAATTTGGCAATAAGTGCAGCACCAACAAAAATGAAGATGAAACGCATAATAATTGCACCCAAAATACCCCAGAACAATACACGGTGGTAATATTTCTCTTCAACCGCAAAGGCCGAGAAAACGAGTACAATTACAAAAATATTATCAACCGAAAGGGCATACTCTATTACGTAACCTGTTAAAAACTCCAGCCCCAGGTTTTGCCTGTAAATGGCTAAGCTGCCATCAAAATCATCAGGAATTAGTTTAATATGGTGCTGATGACTGATTACAATATCTTTCAGGTGGCTGAAATCCTTAATTCCATGCAGCTGATGACCCTCTGTTAACAACAAAAAATAAAAGCCCAAAGCCAGGGCAACCATAACCAAACTCATTATGCCAGCTTGTTTTAAGCTAACGACATGCTCTTTCCGGCTAAAAAGGCCTAAATCCAAAGCAAGTATCAGTACAATAAACAAAAGGAAACCTAAGCTGAAAAGTAGTTCGTTAGTCATTATTTTTTACGTTCTGTAGTATAAAGTACAAGCTGTTCTAAACCTGTTCTGGCTTCGCCGGCATCAAACCCGTGCAAAATAGCAAAAGCTTCGTTCTGGTATTCTAGCATTTTTTGGTTAGCATAATAAACCCCTTCATGCGCATTTACAAAATCAATAATTTGCTGAATTTTAACCGGATCATCCTGGTGGTTTTTAACCAGGTTAATCATTTGTTTACGTTCAGTTTTCTCGGCTTTGTTTAACGCATAAATTAAAGGTAAGGTTACTTTTTTCTCTTTGATATCAATGCCTAATGGTTTACCCACATCATCGGTACCAAAATCGAAAGTATCGTCTTTAATCTGAAATGCGATCCCTACTTTTTCGCCAAACAGGCGCATTTTTTCAATTGTTGCATCATCAGCCCCGGCCGATGCAGCACCCGCAGCGCAGCAAGAGGCAATTAAAGAGGCCGTTTTCTGGCGGATTACATCAAAGTATAAATCTTCCGAAATATCCATCCGTCGCACCTTTTCTACCTGCAGCAACTCACCCTCGCTCATTTGTTTTACCGCTTCCGATACTATTTGTAACAAACGGTGCTCGTTATTGTTTACCGAAAGCAAAAGCCCCTTGGCCAACAAATAATCGCCTACCAAAACGGCAATTTTATTCTTCCATAAAGCATTTATCGAGAAAAAGCCACGGCGCTCGTAGGCGTTATCCACCACATCATCATGCACCAGCGTAGCCGTGTGTAAAAGTTCTACCAATGCAGCCCCACGGTGTGTAGATTCTGTAATTCCACCGCACAATTTAGCAGCAAAAAACACGAACATAGGCCGCATTTGTTTCCCTTTTTGCTTTACAATGTAATGGGTAATCCTATCCAGCAACGGTGCGTCGCTATGCATAGATTCTTTAAAGGTTTTTTCAAACGCTTTAATATCAGCAGCAATAGGTGTTTTTATCTGTTCGATTCCCGGCATTAAGTCGAAAAATTTTGATTGCAAACTTAAGCTAATTTCCCATAAAAAGATAATCTAATGCAAAGCATTGTACAGGCTTAGTAAAGCAGTGCCAGCAATTATTTAGTACTTCAGGCCTGCTATTGCCCATGGTCCGCGCCCCCATGCTTCGGGCTGTGGGCTATTTGGCGCTATCAGGTTTAAAATCAATGACAGGTGCAAGTAAATGTCCCCTCAACCGGCAAAAGCAATTCGCTAAAAAATTAGCTTTATTTATTTCAAAAGTTTACATTTAAACCATTCAATCTAAATAGATGAAAAAGCGCTACAAAATCGTATTGGGTATTTCGGTACTGCTCGTGGCGGGCTATTTATTAGGCCCAAAGCCCAAAAAACCAGTTTACAACCAGCAGCTTACACTGGTGCCCGATCTCGAAGATCTGGATAATTATGTCGCTGGCATCGAAGCCCTTCACAAAATAAAACCCGGCAACGCCGCCGAAATTATCTGGGCCGATAGCAATCATCAGCAAACCGATTACGCCATTGTATACCTCCATGGCTTTTCAGCTTCAAAAACCGAAGGCGATCCTGTGCACATCAACCTGGCCAAAAAGTTACACGCCAATTTATACCTGGCCCGCCTGGCCGATCATGGCATCGATACGCTGGCACCCATGCAATATTTTACAGCCGACCGCCTTTGGGAAACCAGCAAACAGGCCTACGCCGTTGGTAAAAAACTAGGTAAAAAGGTTATTTTGGTTGGTACTTCTACCGGTGGTACCGTGGCCTTGAAACTAGCTGCTACCTACCCCGAAATTAACAGCCTCATTTTACTTTCGCCCAATGTAGCCATTAACGATAAAAATGCATGGATGCTTAACGACCCCTGGGGATTGCAGATTGCCCGTAAGGTATTGGGTAGCGACGAACGCAAGGTAGATGGCCGCACGCTCGAATATAAAAAATACTGGTACACCAATTACCGCATCGAATCGCTGGTAGAACTGCAGGAGTTTGTAGAAAGCACGATGACCAAAAAGGTTTTCGTACAGGTAAAACAACCTGTTTTAATGCTGTACTATTATAAAAATGATCTGGAGCAGGATCCTGTAGTACGCGTAGATGCCATGCTCAAAATGTTCGGTCAGCTGGGAACCCCAGAAAACCTCAAACGCAAAGTAGCTATTCCCAATGCTGGCAACCACGTTTTAGGTTGTTACATTACCTCCAAAGATTTGCCAGGTGTAGAAACCGCTATTGATAGTTTTGTGGAAAACATTCTAGACATAAAAAAGAGTTTGCCGGTTCCGGATATTTCTAGATAAAAATTCATTAATCTATTTATATAACTATTTTCTCAAATATAAAATTCATGAGTTACAATACACTAAGCCTTATTACATCATTAGATAATGATGATGATTTTGAAAAGTTAAAAATCAATTTTATTGAAATGCTTGAAGATTTTCAAATCAGGAAATTTAATCATCCGTTTAAAGGCATTGTGGCTCAATATAATCTAAAAAATTCTGATAAAAGTGACAAGAAGGAATCCATAGAGCAAATTGTAAAAAATATTTCCAGACTTTATCAACAAAAAAAAATCGCATTGATTGAGGTTGATTGTTTTGGTGGAAAATGTGACTCAGAAGGAAAAATTTACGCCAATGGTGATCTTATTGCGGAGGAAGACTATGATCATACATCTCATTTTAAACTACTTAAAATAATTAACGACAATTATCAGACTTGGCATTTCGAACCCTTCACTCGGGAATTCTTCACAAAGAAAGGAGGGATCTGGGGACAAATTAACGATGAAGAATTAATCTATTTTGGTTTGGGAATCGCAACAGCTTTTCAGAACAACCCTCTTTACAGAGTTCAAATGACACATAATGAACTTATACTTGAGAAAAAAGGGGAATATTATATTTACCTGATGCAACCTTTAAGTAATCGAATAAAAATTTTAGGCTCTATAGATAATGATTCTAATGAAACCCTTGAAGATTTAAAGAACGTATTAAAAGAACACATATTATATGCTAAGTCATACGTTTTTCTAGATCTGATAGACAAAGATGAATTTATTAAATTGGTGAACCTGGAAGATGATGAAATGACAGAAGCTTTATATAGATTTCAATCTTTTAATGATCGACCTTTCCCTTCTGCTGTCGATACAAATATTGAGAAGGATGAAAAGGAACAGGCAACGGAAACTGAAGATATCTTAAAAAAAGAAACCGATATGCCTGTTCATAATTCATGGTGGGATAAAATTATGCGATTGTTTGGGGGATAAATGATAATTCACCAAGATTAATTATAAAGCGCGACTTTTAGGAGCATTATATTAATACTTTAAATTTATTCAGTATTTACTCGTTAAACCTTAATTATATAAAGGTATTGGTTTTATAAGCTCAACTGTTTTATTGAAATTTATCTAAAAATGCTCAAAACAAAAAAGTCTTAATTGAATGCTTATGGCTCTTAGGCTATGTAATTTTTACTATACTTGCCGGTTTGGCCTTTTTTGGAAAAGCTATATTCGAAAAGGATATCGACATTAATCTTCACGATACTTATTTTGTTATTAAAGACCAACACTTCCTAATTTGGGGCTTTATTATTTTTTCGTTTATCCTGTATTTCATTAAAGAAAAAAGGTATGTTTTCAGTCGAAAACTTCCTTATACTATCTTTTTGGTTCTGGGTCTGGCCTTCAGCATACTCATCATGAAAGCAGCTCCAGTTGTATCTTTTTTTAACACCCGGTAAAGTGGGTGGACAGTTTATCCGCCACTACAGGCGAAAGTTAAACCAGAAGTTAGCCCGATACACGAATTCGCTGCAACATTTTTAACGCCTTTTAACGGATTACTTTTACTAGCGGTACTGGTAATTGCCACACTCTTATTGGCTACATGCCGTTACGCCAAAAGCAGAAGCAATTGACCTATAATTATTATCCTCGTATTTAATCAGTTAGCAAACAACTGTACTCAAATCCTTTACTTATTAAATTTATTGCTTACCGTTGCAGCAAAATTTCAATCCTATGAAACTCTTTTTTAGCCTGGTATTCACCTGCATCATCAGTATCAACCTTTGCTTTTCGCAAGAACAACCATTTGTTTTGGGCAAAATTGAAAAAATTAAATCGAAACAGCTTTCAGAAACCAGAACATTAAACATTTACTTACCCGAAGGGTATTCACCCGACTCGGCCAAAACCTATCCGGTAATTTACCTTTTAGATGGCTCAGCTAACGAAGATTTCATTCATGTTACAGGCCTTGTGCAGTTTTTAACCATGATTGAAGCCATGCCCAAATCAATTGTGGTAGGTATTGCCAATGTAGACCGGAAAAGAGATTTTACTTTCCCAACCAGCATTGAAGCCGATTTAAAAGACTTTCCAACTACGGGCAAATCGGCCAGTTTCATTTCCTTTATCGAAAAAGAACTTCAGCCCCACATCCAACAGAAATACAAAAGTAGTGGCGAAAAAACAATAATAGGGCAATCGTTGGGTGCCTTATTGGCCACAGAAATACTGCTAAAGAAACCTTCACTTTTCACCAATTACCTGATTATTAGTCCGAGTTTATGGTGGAATAATGAATCGCTTTTAAACGACATCCCAAAGTATACCGAAAACCTTTCGAAAGCTAAGGCCAATGTTTTTATAGCTGTAGGTACTGAAGGAAAAGTAATGGAAGAAGATGCTAAAAAGCTTTCAGCAGTTTTAAAGCCTTACCAGAACCTTAAGGTAAACTTTGCACCCCTACCTAGCGAAAACCATTTAACCATTTTACACAATGGCTTGTATAATGGCTTTGGTTTATTGTACCCTAAGAAAAAATAAGGATTTATATGCTGGTTGGTGAGGACACCAACCAGTAGGAAAAAAGGGAGTCCGTCATTCCCAACTTGATTGGGAATCTTAAAGCACATTGCATTCTGTTCCTACAGATATTGGAATGAAGATTTCTCCACTTGCTATGCTTCATCCGATAGCTATCAGATCGGAATTACGGAACCGCTTTAACCTGTAATATTTTTAACAATCATTTCGGCATGTGCCCGCGAGTTTTCGATAAAAAGCTTGTGGGTATCTAAGCCACCACAAACCACGCCTGCCAGGTACAATCCCTTTACATTGGTTTCCATCGTTTCTTCGTTATAAAACGGACAAAGGCTTTCGGGTAAATCAATGCCGAATTTTCGCAACATCGAAAAATCAGGCTGATATCCGGTCATGGCAATTACAAAATCGTTAGCAATGGTTTTTATTCCTTCAGGTGTTTTAATATCTACCTCATTTTCTCGAATAGCTACCAGTTCTGAATTAAACAAGGCGGTAACCTCTCCCTCTTTAATCCGGTTCTGAATATCAGGCCGAACCCAGTATTTTACATGCGGCCCCAAATCGCCACTCCGCACTACCATGGTTACATTTGCACCTTTACGGTAAGTTTCTAAAGCGGCATCCACTCCCGAATTGTTGGCACCAACGACCACTACATTTTGAAAAGCATACAAATGCGGATCTTTATAATAATGGGTAACTTTAGGCAAATCTTCTCCAGGAATGTTCATCATTAATGGCACATCGTAAAAACCGGTAGCTACAACCACATTTTTAGCAGTATAGGTAGTTTTCGAAGTATTTATTTCAAAAAGCCCCTCTTCTTTATTATCAACCTGTTCTACCCTTTCGAACAAATTAATTTTAAGGTCGAATTTCTCCACCACGCGGCGATAATATTCAACCGCTTCGTTCCGGTTTGGCTTCGGATTGATGGTTACAAATGGTACGCCTCCAATTTCCAGCCTTTGCGAGGTGGAAAAGAAAGTCATAAAAACCGGGTAATTGAACAAACTGTTCACCAATGCCCCTTTTTCTATAATAATGTAGCTAAGATTGGCTTTTTGGGCTTCAATGGCACAGGCCATACCAATGGGGCCGGCACCTATAATTAAAAGGTCGTAATGGTTTTGATTTTCAGACATCAGGATGTTTGTTATTCGCTTTAATGAGTGGTCGTCATCTCTATCCGATAGCTATCGGATGAAGCACCGTCGAATGCCCGCCCTTACAGGCTGGAGAGATCTATTAATAGTTTTCTCGACTACGCTGCGCTCCGCTAGAAATGACGCTTTATTTTTTGCAATTTAATTCATTAAGCTTTCATAGCTTTACTAGGGCAGGCAAAATCGGTTCTTTTTAAACCTGTATTTTTAATGGCTCCATAACCACCAGCGATATCAATTACCTGCTCTACTCCGCGCGATTTCAGAATTGATGCAGCAATCATAGAACGGTAGCCGCCGGCACAATGAATATAGTAAGTTGCTTTCGGGTCAATTTCGCCCATCCAGTCGTCTATAAAATCTAAGGGACGGCTAAGCGTAAACTCCAGATGCTCCGATTCATATTCGCCGGGCTTGCGCACATCGAGCGCAGTAATATCTGCATGAGTGGCAACCTGTTCAAAAGTATCGGCCGAGATCGATTCGATGGTATCTATTTCTTTATCGGCAGCAATCCAGTTTTCAAAGCCAGCATCCAGATACCCAATGGTACTATCGTAACCTACGCGGGTTAAGCGTGTAATGGTTTCTTCTGCTTTCCCTTGCTCGGTAACCAATAAAATAGGTTGTTGCAAATCGGTAATTAATGCGCCAACCCATGGTGCAAACTGCCCGTTCAACCCAATATTAATTGAATTTGGGATAAAACCTTTTGCAAAAACCTGCGGATCGCGGGTATCGAGCATAATTGCTCCGGTTTGGTTGGCCATATCTTCAAATTGCTGAGGAGTTAAAGCATTTAAACCTTTTTCGTAGACTTCATCAATGCTTTCTACCCCACCTTTATTAATGGCAGCGTTTTTGGCAAAATATTGTGGCGGAGGCAAAATACCATCGGTAACCTCAGCAATAAACTGTTCTTTCGTTTCAGCTTTCAATGCATAGTTTACCTGTTTCTGGTGCCCCAATGTATCAAAAGTTTCTTTACTCATGCTTTTGCCGCAGGCCGATCCAGCACCATGTGCCGGGTAAACAATTACATCATCGGCCAAAGGTTTAATTTTTTCGTTTAGCGAGTCGTAGAGCATTCCAGCTAAATCTTCCATGGTTAAGTTGCCTTTTTGAGCCAGGTCCGGACGACCAACATCACCAATAAACAAAGTATCGCCACTAAAAATGCAGTGGTCTTTGCCATTCTCGTCGGTTAACAAATAAGTAGTCGATTCCAAAGTATGGCCAGGTGTGTGTAAAGCCGTAATGGTTAGGGTACCTAATTTAAACTGTTCGCCATCTTTAGCAATGTGTGCTTTAAATTCGGTTTTTGCTGTTGGGCCGTAAATAATCTCTGCACCCGATTTCTCTGCCAAATCTACATGGCCCGAAACGAAATCGGCATGAAAATGAGTTTCGAAAATATATTTAATAACCGCACCGGCTTTTTCGGCCTTTTTTAAATAAGTGGCAACTTCTCTTAAAGGATCGATAATTGCAGCCTCGCCATTACTTTCGATGTAATACGCAGCTTCTGCCAGGCAGCCTGTATATATTTGTTCTATTTTCATGATTCTTCGTACCGTCACCCTGAATTCATTTCAGGGTCTTACAGAAAGATGCTGAAACAAGTTCAGCATGACGATTATTACTAGCAAAAATAGGGCTAAAACCGGATAACTGAAATGATATTACTCATAATTGCAGAAGTTTTACTTAATAGGTTGCTCAGAACCAAAGCAAATAAGGTCGGCGCTGTGCTTTGGTTGACCGGGATTTGCAAGCCCGACCGTATTACAGTTTAATCTTTAGTCAACTCTCCCCTTAGTGGCTCTTCCATCAACCTGCGGCTTTCTTCAAGCGGCAAACCCAGCCCCATCACAAACATCAGTTTGGTTACTGTTGCCTCGAAAGTTAAATCGTAGCCACTTAATACGCCCATTTTTAGCAGCTCCCTGCTGGTTTCGTATCGGCCTAATTGTACCGATCCTTTTTTACACTGCGAAATATCGATGATGATTTTTCCATTTAAAATGGCCTGACGCAAACTATCTAAAAACCATTGCGCGGTGGTGGTATTACCCGAACCGAATGTTTCTAAAATAATGGCATCTACTTTCGAATCGGTAATGGCCTGAACGGCTTGTGGGGTAATGCCCGGATATAATTTCAGCACACCGATATTCGAATTGAAATTGGTATGCAGGGTTAATTTGCCCTGCGGGGCTTTAATGATATAATTTCTGTAGAACTGCAGGTGAACACCAGCCTCGGCTAAAATCGGGTAATTGGGTGAGCGGAAGGCCTCGAATTTCTCACTATTGTATTTAATAGAACGGTTGCCCCTAAACAGCTGCGCATCAAAATAAATGCAAACCTCAGGAAACAATGCCCTACCATCTTCTTTGGTAGCGGCTATTTCCAGCGCTGTAATTAAATTCTCTTTCGCATCCGTCCTGATTTCGCCGATTGGTAATTGCGAACCGGTTAAAACAACAGGTTTATCGAGATTTTCGAGCATAAAACTCAATGCCGAAGCAGTAAAAGCCATGGTATCAGAACCATGCAAAATTACAAAACCGTCGTACTGATCATATTTATTATAAATCAGGTCGGCCAAAGTCTTCCAGATTTCGGGATCCATGTTCGAAGAATCGAGTACCGGATTAAAGGAATGTACGTCTAAATGATAATCTAAACGATTTAATTCCGGAACATTTTCTTTGATTTGTTCGAAATTAAAGGGAACTAACATCCCGTTGGTAGGATCGTTAACCATACCGATGGTACCACCGGTATAAATTATAAGTACTTTGGTCATTTGGTTGGTGAAGGTTGCTCACCGCAAAGAAAGCAAAAAATTACAAATGATCGGGCGATATTTTGAAATTAGCAACAAAAACATCTATTAAAACATTTTTGTTATCAATAAATTAAAAAAATTAGTTTTTCGTTAACAAATCAGCAAAGTAGATATACTCAGCTGGCTGGTGGGTACACGAAACAGTAGATGAAACAAAATAACCAGAACGAGTCAGAGACTCTGTTCCACTAAGAATCCGTAGAGCCCTTCGGAACTCTACCGACAGATGCTGAAACACCCGGCCGACCGGCCGGAAGTTCAGCATGACGATAGTCTTTCTATCGATTGGTGTCTCCACCGACCGAAACTAATAACGATGAGCTAAGCTGGTTGGTAAAGACACCAACTAGTAGCAGAAATTCTTTTTAAACGCCAAAAATCTTTTTCGAATTCTCTGTAGTTACTGCCGCAATCTCTTCGATAGGAGCGTCATAAATATCAGCCAGTTTCTGGGCAATATAAATCAGGTAACTGCTTTCGTTGGGTTTACCCCGGAATGGCACAGGTGCCAAATAGGGCGAATCGGTTTCCAGCACAACATTCGATAATGGAATATCAGCAAGCACAGCATCCAGCCCTGCTTTTTTATAAGTAACAACCCCGCCTATACCCAAATAAAAATTTAAATCAATGGCCTGTTTTGCCTGTGCCAAATTACCGGTAAAGCAATGGAAAATTCCACGAAGTTTTTCGTCCTTTTCACTTTCCAAAACTTCAAAAACCTCATCAAAGGCTTCACGGCAATGGATTACGATCGGCAGCCCCAAATCTTTTGCCAAGGCAATCTGTTTATGAAAGGCATCTTGCTGAATCGCCAACGTAGTTTTATCCCAATATAAATCGATTCCAATTTCGCCGATGGCATAAATTTTCCGTCCGGCAATACTTGCATTGATTTCGTCAAGTACACTCAGGTAATCTTCTTTTACATCGCAAGGGTGCAAACCTGCCATAGCGTAACAATTTGCCGGATATTTTGCCACAAGATCATCAATCATCGCAATCGATTTTACATCTACATTTGGCAGAAACAAACGGTTCACATTGTTTTCAAAACAGCGCTCCATTAACTGCGCCTGCTTTTCGGCATCCTGCTCGTAATATAAATGGGTATGGGTATCGGTAAAAATCATTTTTGTAATGTAAGATGGATGATGGAAAATGGGTGATGTAAGATGGGATCAATTAATCGGACTACTCTTTTGGAGAGGCTCTGAAACAAGTTCAGGGTGACGCTCTTAAAAATTAATTCTTCTTCTTTTTTGTTTTCGGTGTTTTAGGCGCAGCCTTTTGCTTGCTTCCTTCTAACTGCTCATGACTTGCTTCCCAATCCATTTCCTTTTTCAAAAATTTACCAGTTAAACTGATCGGGTTCTGGATTAAACCTTCGGGTGTACCTTCAAACAGGATTCTTCCTCCGCCAGCACCACCTTCTTCACCCAAATCAATTACCCAATCAGCAACTTTTACCACATCTAAATTGTGTTCAATCACCAAAATGGTATTTCCCTTATCAACCAGCTCCTGCAGCACGCCTAAAAGCACGTGAATATCTTCGAAATGGAGTCCGGTTGTAGGTTCATCTAAAATATAGAATGTTTTGCCGGTATCTTTTTTAGATAGTTCGGTAGCCAGCTTAACCCGCTGAGCCTCGCCACCCGAAAGGGTAACTGACGATTGGCCCAAAGTAATGTAGCCTAAACCAACATCCTTTAAGGTTTTTATTTTTCTATAAATAATCGGAATATTTTCAAAGAAATCGCAGGCATCTTCAATACTCATATCAAGCACATCGCTGATCGATTTCCCCCTGAAACGCACTTCTAAAGTTTCGCGGTTATAGCGTTTACCTCCACACTCTTCACAAGGCACCTGTACATCAGGTAAGAAATTCATTTCAATTACCTTCAATCCAGCTCCCTGGCAGGTTTCGCAACGGCCGCCTTTTACATTGAAAGAAAAACGGCCCGGTTTATAGCCCCTTATCTTTGCTTCGGGCAGCTGTACAAACAGGTTCCTGATATCAGAAAACACACCTGTATAAGTTGAAGGATTAGATCGCGGAGTTCTACCAATCGGTGCCTGATCGATCTCAATTACTTTATCAATTTCTTTCAGTCCACTAATTTTCTCGTAAGGAAGCGGAGTTTTTTTAGCCCGAAAAAAATGGTGGTTTAATATCGGATATAAAGTCTCGGTAATTAAACTCGATTTACCCGAACCGGATACCCCGGTTACCGCAATAAATTTACCCAGCGGAAAATCAACCGAAACCGACTTTAAGTTATGCCCGGTAGCTTTAATAATCGATAATTTATGTCCATTACCCTTTCTGCGGATTTTAGGCGTCTCAATTTTCTTGGTTCCGTTTAAGTAAGCAGAAGTTAGGGTTTTCGATTTCAGGATTTCTTTCGCAGTACCTTCGGCAACCACTGTTCCACCGTGAATACCTGCCCCCGGACCAACATCAATTACCCAATCGGCTTCCAGAATCATATCCTTATCGTGCTCTACCACCAATACGGTATTCCCTAAATCGCGCAGGTTTTTTAGTGCGTTAATTAAACGCTCGTTATCACGCTGGTGCAAACCAATACTTGGTTCATCCAGAATGTACATCACATTCATCAACTGCGAGCCAATCTGCGTAGCCAATCGGATCCGCTGTGCCTCACCACCCGAAAGGGTACGTGCGGTTCTATCTAAAGTTAAATAAGTTAAACCTACATCGGTTAAAAACCCGATCCTGGCTTTAATTTCTTTTAATATCTCTTTTGCAATAATATTCTGGCGGTCTGAAAGACGTTCGTCAACCTTTTCAAACCATTGGTAAAGGTTGCTGATATCCATAGAGGAAAGCTCAAAAATATTTTTTCCATCTACTTTAAAATGCAGGCTTTCCTTTTTTAAACGGGCACCGTTACATTCTGGACAGGTTTTCAACTTGCGGAATTCATCCATATCATCAGATGCAGACTCGCTTCTTTTTTCGTTCTGCTCTTCGAGCATCTTAATAATACCATCGAAAGTGATATTATAGTTCTGCACATTCCATTTATTGTATTCTACCTCAACTTTGATCAGATCGGGCGAACCATTCAAAATCATGTTGATTACCTCATCACTTAGTTTTTCGATGGGAGTAGAAAGCGAGAAGCTGTACTTTTTGGCCAATGCCTTCAACACTTGGAACATCCAGATATCACGGTACTCGCCAAGCGGGGCCAAACCACCGTTTAAAATGCTCAGCTTTGGATTCGGGATAACCGATTCCTTATCAACTACAAAAATATAACCTAAACCATCACAACGCTCACAGGCACCATAAGGCGAGTTGAACGAAAAACTGTTTGGCTGTGGCTCATCGTAAGAAATACCTGTTGTAGGGCACATCAAAAACTTACTGAAATGCGCTACATGGTTATCCTTATCGCTGATTTTGATTACGCCCTTACCCATTTTCATGGCGGTTTGAAGCGAATCCAACAAGCGCTTTTTATCTTTGGTATCGATAATCAGGCGGTCAATTACCACTTCTATATCGTGTATTTTATACCTATCGACCTGCATTTTAGCAGTAATATCTTTTATTTCTCCATCCACACGCACCTTTACATAACCTTGCTTACGGATCTGCTCAAAAAGTTCGCGGTAATGCCCTTTTCTACCTTTAACCACTGGGGCTAAAATATTCACGGCAACACCATCAAATTTCTGAAAAATGTTTTGCAATATCTGATCCTCGCTCATGCGCTCCATTTTCTCGCCTGTATTATACGAGTAAGCATCGGCCACACGCGCATAAAGTAAACGCATAAAATCGTAAATCTCGGTAATGGTGCCAACGGTAGAGCGTGGGTTTTTACTGGTGGTTTTCTGCTCAATGGCAATAACCGGACTCAATCCCGAAACCTTATCCACATCTGGGCGTTCCATCCCGCCCATAAACTGGCGGCTGTAGGCGCTAAATGTTTCCATGTAACGGCGCTGACCTTCCGCATAAATGGTATCGAAAGCTAGGGATGATTTCCCGCTACCGCTTAAGCCTGTAATTACAACGAGCTGGTTGCGCGGAAAACTTACATCTATATTCTTTAAATTATGTACCCTCGCACCATATACTTCTACATCTTTTTGCTCACCGAGGTCGATAGATTTATTGCTCATATTTTATTTAAAGTTGGGGAAAAATCAGGCCCAAAAACAAACCAGATTTCAATCGGCAAAATTGCTAAAAATTTTATCAAAAAGAAAGTCTAATTCAATCTGTAATAAGGATTAAATGTCATAATGTAAAAGCTATATTTTGAAATATTTCCATCTTTTTTCCACATCATAAACGTTGCGGAAAGGGCGATAGTTTTGTATTTTTAGAGAAAAACCGGTTCTTTTTTTTGTAAAAATGAAGAAAAATAAAAATGAATTACAATTTGAACAAAAGTCTCTTGAAGATTTAGAGGGTTCGAAATGGCCAGACCTGAAAGAATACCCAACTAATTTGATCAAAAGATGTCATGATTATAGAAAAATACCTATCAACAGACTTACACCAGAGCAATTGAGAACATTAATTGGACAAAACATTGGCTTAAAATATCTGATACCTGTCACAATTGAACTTTTAAGCAAAGATATTCTTACAGAGGGCGACCTATACCCAGGCGACCTACTTGAGAGAACAACAAAAATAGAAGATAGATTCTGGACTGAAAATCTAGTATTAAAAGAACAACTTTCTAAGCTAATTGATTTAAACTCTGAAAAGATCAGAAATAAAAATCTTCAACTTAAAAGCTTATAATAGGATCTTAAAAAACAGGTTACACAGAAAGGCCATGGGACGCATTTAAAGTAATGTAAATCAGGAAAAACTAAGGATAAGCATTCAACTAATGGATAATCTACCACTCTATCGTAGTACCATTCTCTGTGGGATGACCAGTGCACACTAGCACCCTGCCTCTTTCCAATTCATCGTCGGTAAGCACCTCGTTATAATCCATGCGTACACCACCTTTGGTGCAGTTAGCCACGCAAGTGCTGCATACCCCACCGCGACAGCTGTAAGGCAGTTTAATTTTATGTTCCAGAGCAACATCCAGGATCCGTTTAGGCCAGGGTACATCCAGATTGTAGGTTTCCCCTTTAAAGTTTAGAATTACCGAATAGGTATTCTTATCCACCACTTTTTCCGAACTATCATCTTCATCCAATTCATCTTCGGGAAGCACAAAAGTTTCGCGTTTAATCTGTTTTATATCGAAACCCATGCCCAATAAGGTAATGCGGCACAAATCCATATAAATAACTGGTCCGCAGGTGTAGAAAAGTGCATCTTTCCGGTCGAACAATAAATGTTCTTTCAGCAGTTTTTCAATGTAAAACTTATTTAACCTGGCAGTGAGCAAGTTTTTGCTGTTGCTAAATACCCAAACTATTTTTAAACGATCTGGAAATTTCTGCTGCCAATCGCTCAGTTCATCGTAAAACAAGGTTTCTTCTTTTGAGCGGTTGCTATACACCAAAGTAATTTTAGACTTTTTTTCGGTAACCAGCGCCGTTTTCATAATCGAGAACAATGGGGTGATACCCACACCTGCAGCAAAGAGAAAAATATCGCGTTCCAGATTTTCTACCGGCTGATAACTGAATAAACCTTGTGGTTCTTGCGCCAAAAGCACATCACCCTCAGTTGTTTTATGGTGCAGGAAACGCGAAATCTCGCCATTTTCGACACGTTTAACCGTAATCGCGAGTGGCTCATCCACATCCGGTGAACTATTAAAAGAATACGACCGTCTGATTTCCTTATGCTTTCCTTCAAAAACCAGCGATAAAAACTGCCCGGCAAGATACTTAGGATAGCTTTCACCTAACACCTCAAATTCAAAAGTAATGTTATCGCCCGGCTGGTTAATAATTTTCTGGATACTCAGTTTGAACATATTACAAAGAAAGGAAATTGGTTTATTAGTTCAATAGCTCATTACTCATTAGTTAGCATGATCCGTAATAAATTCCGTGTTAATCCGAGAATCCGGGGCTAGAAAACTCAATGGTTCACCCACAAAAAAAGCGTCCCGATTCGAAAACCGGGACGCCTTACCAAATGCTTGTCTTTATCTTAATTTATTATTCGGCATTGTAAGCCAATAATACTCTCGGTTTTGCGTAACCGTAACGTTTCGGATGTTCCATAATCTGTTTCATAGAGATTACTTTATAAACATAGCCACCGGTTTCGCGGTTCAACTTCATTTTGTAGTAATTATCCTGATTTTGATTATCGATTTGCTTGCGCAGGCGTCCGTCGCCAATGTTGTAAGCTGCTGCAACTAATGTCCAGCTTTCAAGTCCCTGATACATTTCTTTAATGTATTTGCAGGCTGCGATAGTTGATTTACGCAAATTATAGCGTTCATCAACCCTACCGTTTACTTTTAATCCATAAGTACGGGCAGTACCGGGCATAAACTGCCAGATTCCGGCTGCGCCTTTTGGCGAAACCCCTTCAGCCATTCCAGATTCGACCAGGGCCAAATACTTAAAATCGTTCGGAATTCCGTATGCTGCAAGTATAGGCTCAATTACCGGAAACCATTTTGCTGCTTTTGCGTGCAAACGGTTGGTTTGAGTATTCCCATAAGTATGTGCTGCAAGGATTTTTTTCATTTTGCGCTCAACTTTTTTATCGCCTAATGGCAAAGTTTCCTGAGCGAAATTTAATTGTGCCATTAAGGATAGAGGGCCGGCCTCATATTCAACTTCCAGGCTATCAGATTTGGGTGTTGTAGTGTTTAATTTTTCTTCTTTTACAAGACTTTTTTGTGCTAAGGGCATTTGGTAAGCGAACACTTTTGCCAAGATAAATAGTGTTGCCACTACCGCAAATGGTACGATGTGTTTCTTTAACATTTTCCTCCTTTTTTTGGTGAACTTATATAAAAACGTTGGCAAAGGTAAAAAATAATAAGCACATTATCAAATAGTTACAAAATTACCTGCAAAAACCAGCCTTTAAAGTGCTTTAAACGGCGATTTTCAATTTTGAATTTCAGCCATTTTTTCCTATTTTAGAGGCTATTTTTTTATCTGATTTTTCAGCTCCAAAAATTGTTATGTTCAGCTATTTTTTATAAATTTGCAGCCCGCATTTTTGATGTGGTTAAAAGCGTATCATGATAAATAAAAACAACAGGAACAGTCGGGATGACAAGTCCAAACCGGGCAGCCGGAGAACAGAAGGCAGAAGCAATGCTGCCGGTTCTGACAAAAGAAGATCAGACGACAAAGACAACAAATTCAAAAAATCATCCGATTCAAAAGATGGCTTCAAACCTAGAAGCGCAGACAGAGATTTCAAATCTAAATCTTTCGGAGACAAAAAAGATTTCAAACCAAGAACAGGAGGGCGTGATTTTAAATCGAAAGATTCGGAACCACAGAGCTTCAAATTTGGTGATCGTGAGTTTAAATCCAAAGATACTGGTTCAGGTGCAGAAGATCGTGGCTTCAAATCAAGAAGCGGTGGATCGAGAGATTATAAACCAAGAACCGGTGACAGAGATTTTAAATCGAAAGAAGGAGGTTCAAGAGATTACAAACCGAGAACAGGAGACAGGGATTTTAAACCAAGAGAAGGTGGAGCAAGAGATTATAAGCCAAGAACAGGAGAACGCGATTTCAAATCTAAGGATGGAGATTCGAGAGATTTTAAACCGAGAAGTGGTGGTTACAAGGATTTCAAATCGAGAGGCAATTCAGATGGTTTTAAACCAAGTGCCGGAAGCTCAAGAGATGTAAAACCAAGGGAACCGAAAGATGGCGATACCCGTCCGTTCAGAAAACGCGAAGAGGTGCAACCAAGGGATACAGAGTTTAACCGTCCGGAAAGAACAGTTATAGCACCCGCCCGCAAAACAAACGAAGATAAAGGCTTAATCCGCCTAAACAGATATATCTCTAATGCAGGTATTTGCTCACGCCGTAAGGCCGATGAACTAATTGCTGCCGGCATTATTACCGTAAACGGTGAAGCAGTTACCGAATTGGGGCACAAAGTAGACCCTGCAAAAGATTTGGTACGCTACAATGGCGAACTACTTAAACGCGAGAAAAAAGTTTACGTACTGCTAAACAAACCAAAAGATTATATTACTACTACCGACGATCCTCAGGAACGTCGTACAGTGATGCAATTGGTAGACAAAGCCAGTCGTGAGCGTATTTACCCGGTTGGCCGCTTAGACCGCAATACAACAGGTTTATTGTTGATGACCAATGATGGTGACCTGGCCGATAAATTATCGCATCCAAAAAACGGCATTACCAAAATTTACAACGTAGAATTAAACAAAGCTTTATCGCAGGGCGATTTGAATAAAATTGCTTTCGGTTTAGAGCTTGAAGATGGTTTGATTAAACCTGATAACATTTCTTATGTTGCAGGTGGCACCAAAAAAGAAATCGGTATCCAGATCCACAGCGGTAAAAACCGGATTGTGCGTCGTATTTTCGAACATTTAGGCTATAGTGTAGAAAAATTAGATCGCGTAGTTTATGGTAATTTAACCAAAAAAGATTTGCCACGCGGCAGATGGCGTTATCTTGAAGATCACGAACTGATTCAGATAAAACACTTAATTAAATAATACTCAAGGCAATCGAAAGATTGCTTTTTTTTGCGCTATTTCGTCCTCCTTTGCAACGAGGATGTGCAGGAAAGGCGATTGTATCGCCTCAATTAAAAACACAAACCTCAACCATGCGCATTACAAAAGATGCGATTTATAAAATTTTCCCATATTTGTTTAAAAACAAGACCATCTTTTATGAAGAAGTATTTTTCTATTTTGTTAATGTCGATGCTATCAACAGCTGCCCTCGCGCAAAAAAATTATTATAACCTTGTTATAGGCACCTATACTGCGCCCGGCAAAAGCGAAGGCATTTACACATACAATTTTAATACTTCAACAGCCGATGTAAGTTTAAAACATGTTACCAAAGGAACAGCTAATCCAAGCTACCTGGCCATTTCACCAGACCGGAAATATGCTTATGCTGTTAACGAAACCGGGAACACCAGTACCGTGAGCGCATTTAAATATGATGCGACAACCGGAGCACTAACATTTATTAACAAAGTAGATAGCCATGGTGCCGATCCTTGCTATATCACAGCCGACACCAAAAATGTAATTGTAGCCAATTATTCAGGCGGCAGTTTGGCCGTATTTTCGCGCAATGCGGATGGCTCATTAACCGAGGCTACGCAGGTAATTAAACATACCGGCAAAAGCATCGACCCAAAAGGCCGACAGGAAAGTGCACATGTACACATGACCTTATTTACACCAGATCACAAATATTTAATTGTTAACGACCTGGGAGAAGACCAAACCTACATATATAGCTACAACGCTGCAGGTAAAGCCAAAACGTTAACCCAGAAATCGGTACTTAAAACCAATGCCGGCACCGGACCAAGACACATTACCTTTAGTCCGAATGGAAAATTTGCTTATTTAGCCCACGAGTTTAATGGCAGCATTACTACTTTTGCCTATGCCAATGGCAAACTGACCAAAATAGACGAAACAGGCACAACACCAAAAGATTTCGCTGGCCGTGTTGATGCAGCCGACATCCATGTATCAGCTGATGGGAAGTTTTTATACGAAACTAACCGGGGCGATGCCAACAGTATCTCTACTTTTTCAATTTTACCCAACGGAAAGTTAAAATTTGTTGAAACGATAAGCACTTTAGGGAAAGGACCGAGAAACTTTAGTATCGACCCAAGTGGTAATTTCCTGCTGGTTGGCCATCAATACACCAATAACGTAGTTATTTTTAAACGAGATAAAAAAACAGGAAAATTAACAGATAGCGGTAAAAGAATCGATGTTGGCGCACCTGTTTGCTTAGTACTCGATTAAATAAAAACGCAATGGAAAATTTCGATTGGACCAAATTCACTTTAAGGGTGGCCATTAAAGCCAAGCTAAAAGATATCTATAACGCATGGACAACAGCCAGTGAGATTGAAAAATGGTTCCTGGTCGATGCCGAATTTTCTGATGAAAACGGACTGATACTGAACAAAACACAAAACGCACTTAAGGGCGATAAGTATAAATGGATCTGGTATCTGTACGATGATATTGAACAAGGTACGATAACCGAAGCCAATGAAACAGATTATTTCCAGTTTACTTTTGCCGGCGATTGCCTGGTTGAAATTAGGCTCCATGAAGAATTTGAATATACCATTGTAGAACTTACTCAAAAAAACATCCCTGAAGACAGTAATTCTAAGAGAAATATTCGATTAGGTTGCCACAATGGCTGGAGTTTCTATCTGATTAACTTAAAGTCGGTTTACGAAGGCGGATTGGATTTGCGCAATAAAGACAACCGTTTTAAACCCATGCTGAATAATTAAAAGGATTTGAAAAAACACCAGAAAGAAATTAACAGCACAGGTTTTACTGTGATAAACGGCATTTACAGTGCTGAAGAAACAAACAAAATTGCAAGAACTATCGATGCGGCCAATGCCGATCGCTCAAATTTCCGAAAATCAGAAGATCTTTTTGCCATCAGACAGTTTTTAAAGGAAATTCCGGACGTAAAAGACCTAATTTTTACACCTGCCTTAAAAAATGTAATCCATGAGCTTTTCGGTCATGACTATTTTCTGGTCAAATCGATCTATTTCGACAAACCCGAAAACTCAAATTGGTTTGTTGCCTATCATCAGGATTTAACGATCTCTGTAGATCAAAAAGTTGAGATAGCCGGATTCGGCCCTTACACTAATAAGCGCAATCAATTCGCTGTTCAACCACCGTTGAACATCCTTGAAAATAGTTTTACAATCCGCATTCATCTGGATGACACAAATAAAGAAAACGGAGCATTAAAAGTAATTCCTGATTCGCACAGTAAAGGAATTTACCGTCCCGAAAATGTTGACTGGGCTATTGAAACAGAAGTAAGCTGCAATGTAAAATGTGGTGGTATTATGATGATGAAACCTTTGCTTTTACATGGCTCGAACCGAACAACCAACAACAAGAAGAGAAGGGTAATCCATTTAGAATTCAGTAATCAAATTCTACCAAAAGAACTAAAATGGTCAGAACAGCTAAATATCGACTAATTAACAATTTGCTTTTTACAGCACAATAAGCTTAACTTTGTGTGTGACGAGCAGCGCTAAATCAACATATTACAAAAAGAATCATGCCAATTGGCTAATGGTGTTGGCACTATTTTTCAGCCTTTTGACTTTTTCAAATTACGGCGTCAATGCAAAAAAAACACCGTCAAATCCCATTTTTCAAACGGAATGGGTTAAGCTCAATAACCTGCAGCAAGCAGTAAAGCTTACATTTAAGCCAATAAGCGTAAAGCCTCAGCTTAATCAAGCCGCTATTGAAGTCGAATTTAGCAGAACAGTAAGGCTAAGACTAAGTCTACTCAAAAAATTGTTCTGTGCTAATTTCACCAATCCAATCTTTTTAATTCAAAAACGCACACCTAATTACCATAGCGAAGCGGAAAACAATAACCCAGTCGGATAAAATTACATCTGCATTAAGTTATTCTAATTCCCAAATAGCCAAGGCTTTTAACTAAGCTTCAGGTTTAATCTTACACTAAATGAAAGGCTTCAAAAAAACAGGGAGGCTCATTGGTTTGGTATTCCTAATCTTTCTGGCATCAATAGGAATTGGTGGTGGCATACCCATCCCACCCACTAACAGAAGAGAAAACCAAATCGAAATAAAAACTGAGCTAAAAGAAACCGAAGAACCGGAAAAGCTTGTGCTTTCTGATTTTAGGCAATAAAAAAGCGGCCCGATTAAATTGGGCCGCTTCTACAAATATTTTAAACTAACCAACGTTAAGCAGGCTCAGCCACCTTAGCTACATTACGGTATGGATAAGAATTACAGATATGGCGACGGGCAAAACGCCCTGGTGAATCGGCATTTACCAATTTGATATAAATCGCTCTCGGCACATCGAAATATTCGTAAGCGCTACCATCAAAAAACTGGATATTTAAAACCGATTGTTTGTATTCGAAATCTAAAATATTAGAATTAGTAATCGTTTCAGTATAAGTTTCGATATTTTGTTCGCGTGTTTCAGGAGCAATACTCACTAAGAAATGATAAGCTTCGATAATTTCTTTACTTCTTGCTTCCGCAGCCAGTTTCTCTTCTTCCACCTGAAATTTATCAGGGTGACACTCTTTCATCATGGTACGGTAAACCGACTTAAGCGCCGCAAGCTCAGCTGTTTTATCTACATTCAACAGCTTTCTGTAATCTACTATTTTCTTCATTTGCCGCAAAGGTACGATTTATAATGATTTGATTTTGAGAAAGTTTTGTTTTGATAAGTATTTCTTTCACAAGCTGTTTAAACTTTTTATTCCGGTAACATCAATTTAACAGTAACATATTTAAAACACCTTTCAAGCCAATAACCTCAAACAGTTGAAGATTCTAAATAAAAAAGCCATCTGAAATAAATCAGATGGTCTTTAATAGATCCTGCAATTCAAAAAAATTAATACTTGGCTTGCAAAGATGACTCAATTACTTCTTTATAAAAACTGATGTATGAGGGCAGGATTTTTTTAAGGTCGAAATCCTGCGCACGTGTAAATGCATTCTCTTTAAAGCGTTTTAGGGTTTCATCGTCCTTTAAAATTTCTATTGCATGTGCCGCCATGTCATCTACATCACCAACATCACTCATGTAGCCACAAAAGCCGTCTACATTTAACTCTGGCAAACCACCGGCATTGGTGGTAATTACCGGCACTTTACAGGCCATAGCCTCCAATGCCGCCAAACCGAAACTTTCGGATTCTGAAGGCATTAAGAAAAGATCTGAAACTGATAAAATTTCCTCTACCGCATCCTGCTTACCTAAAAACCTTACATTTTCGCAAATATTTAATGATCTGCAAAGCTGTTCATTGTAAACACGCTCAGGCCCGTCGCCAACCATTAACAGCTTAGATGGAATTACCGCCTGTACTTTTTCAAAAATGCGAATTACATCGCCCGTACGCTTCACCTTACGGAAATTGGAAGTATGGATTAAAATACGTTCGTTATTGGGAGCAATGGCTTTCTTAAAGTGATCTTTAGCTTGTAGGCTAAAGCGGCTGAAATCGATAAAATTGGGTATTACTTTAATATCCTTGGTAATTTCGAAATGGTTGTAAGTATCTTTTCTCAAATCGTCAGAAACGGTAGTTACACCATCACTTTGGTTAATCGAAAAAGTTACCACAGGCTTATAAGTCGGATCTTTACCAACCAGTGTAATATCGGTACCATGTAAAGTAGTTACCACCGGAATCTGGATGCCGTAGCTAGCCAAAATCTGTTTGGCCATAAAAGCTGCCGAAGCGTGCGGAATAGCATAATGAACGTGTAATACATCCAATTGTTCGAAACGCACGACATCTACCAGTTTACTGGCAAGTGCCGATTCGTAAGGCGCATAATCGAAAAGTGGGTAATCCCTTACCGAAACCTCATGATAAAACAAATTAGCTGAAAAGAAATCGAGCCTGGCCGGCTGACTATAAGTAATAAAGTGAACCTGGTGGCCCTCGTTAGCAAGTGCTTTACCAAGTTCTGTTGCAACTACTCCACTACCGCCAAAAGTGGGGTAGCAAACAATTCCTATCTTCATCGTAAATGTATTGTTGTTACCGCAAATGTAGCCGATTTTACGCTATAATGCATGTCGGTTTATTGCAATAAAAATAGTGACATTTCTGTGTTGTTTCCCTGTTTATTCATGTAACAATAACAACAGTATTTTTATTTAGAAGCGCGGGGGGTAATAGCTCTTTTTAAAGCAGACTAAACAGCAAAAAACGTGGTAAGAATACAAGTAGACCGCGTATTAGGAATGAAATTATTTAAGGTTACGCACTTCCTCTTTTATTACCAGTAAAAGTTCGTTAGGCCTTTGTGTACCAATAAAATATTCCAACCCGTCGCGATCTGTTAATACCACTGCATCTTTACCCGATGAATAAAAACGAATGGTACCCTTAGTATGCAGATTATAAACAGGGTTATTAAAAAAATAGCGGCTGTAAACGGCTTTACGCACATCTACAATACTGTTCAAGTCAATTTTCACGCGTTTGGTTGTCCATAGCCCGTCTAAAATCAGACTGCCATTGTCGACGATAATTTTATACTGGATTAAAAAAAGTAAAAGCATTGAAACGCCAATAATCCCGAAGCCTACCACCAGAAACAAGTCTTGAGTGTTGTCGCGGTCGCGCTCGTAAACGTAGGCAGCGAAACAGAAAGCAGCCATAATAAGCCTGATGAAAATGCGTACATAATCACGGCCAATGTATTGTTTTTCGATATAGGCGTATTTGCTTTCCACTTATTTTATTTTGAGTTCGAATATAGCAACTTTTTTGGTTGTGGTGGTTAATTTATATCGGTTATCCTGTCGCATACCCACAATCCAAACAATTTCACCATTTCCATTTACCAATATCGGCGTTGTATTTTTTAAATGCAAGGGCACTTTTTCGTCAATAAAATAATCGCTCACTTTTTTAGGGTTGCGCATCCCCAGCGGGATAAATTTATCGCCATTCTGCCATTTCCTCAACACCAAAGGATAAATCAGTTTATCGGCATTTACAAAAGCTTTGTTCGCATCCACATCAAACTTTACCTCAGCACTAAAAGCCATAGTAATTTCATCATTCGCAAACTCAATGCTGGCAGTATCGGGATGTATAAACTGATTCGTTATTACGGCGACATCTTTTTCTACAATAACCAGATCGTCCCTGTTGATAATGGCCTGGTGGCTGGCACTAAAAAAATGCGTTCCGCTTAATGCTTTCAGGCTATCCAGAATTTCCTGCACTACATTTTCACCAAAACCAAAAGGTCTTAACAGTTCGTACAACAATAGTTTCTGCGGATTTAACTTCGCAATCTCGTTTAAGGCGATATAAATCCCGTCAGCACGTTTTTCTAAAAGCGTTGCCTGTAACTTCTGAACCTCCAGGGTTAAAAAGATTTCAATTTCCGCAAAGCGCTCCATGTTTTCGGCAAAGGTTTTTTCCAGATGTGGATTTATTTCCTGTAAATGCGGCACCACCTGTAACCGCAATTTATTACGGGTGTAATGTGTACTCAGGTTCGAACTGTCTTCAACGAAAGCGATGTTGTTATTTTCTACTATTTCATTAACCTGCTGTCGGGTCAAAAACAACAATGGCCTGATTAATTTATCGCGCTTAGGCAAAATACCGTGTAAACCGCTAATTCCGGTGCCACGTACCAGATTAATCAATACCGTTTCAACTGCATCATTTTGGTGCTGGGCCAAAGCAATGTAATCGTAACCTTCCTGGCCCCTTATTTCTTCGAACCAGTTATAACGCAACTCGCGTGCAGCCATTTGTGTCGAAATTTTATGCTCGGCAGCATATTTTTTGGTCTCAAAATGCGTTACATAAAAAGGTAACCCTAAATTACTGGCCAGGAGCGCTACAAAATGTTCATCGCGCTGCGCCTCATCGGCCCTTAAATTAAAGTTACAGTGTGCTACACCAATATCTACGCCTATTGCCTTAAACAAATGTAACATCAGTACAGAATCCTTACCGCCGCTTACTGCCAAAAGAATACGGTTACACCCGGTAAACAGCTGGTGCTGTTCAATAAAATCGCGAAATTGCTGTAAGGGTAACATCCACCAAAAATATTTAATTTTAACTGGTATTCCGAACGTTCGGAACAAAAAACTAACTTTGTAGTGTGCAAAAACTATTTGTCTTTTTATTCCTTTTAATCAGTCCGGCATTTTTATTCGGTCAGCAAACCGCGTCGAAAATTAAAATCATCTCCTTTACAAAAGTAAACGGCGACAGGAAAAACAATGCTACCTATCTTCGCAACCCTGTTTTTCAGCAAGACAACGCAACATTAAGCTGCGATAGCGCCGTTTTTTACAGTGAGCGCAACTATTTTGAGGCATACAAAAACGTACACATCAACCAGCTTACAACCGATATTTATTCCGATCAGCTGGAATACGATGGAAATAAAAAACATGCCCACTTAACCGGAAATGTAAAAATGATCGATCCTACTTCGATCTTAACCACCAATATTTTAGATTACAATACACTGAGCAAAATAGGCACATATACCAGCGGCGGTAAAATTGTAAACAAAGATGTAACCCTCACCAGTAAAAATGGTTATTATTTCAGCAATTCGAACGACGCTTACTTCCGATATGATGTAGTGGTGGTTACGCCGCAATCGACCATCAAATCGGATACCATGAGCTACAATACGCAAAGCAAATGGACTTTCTTTTACGGCCCGACAAACATTAAAGGAAAAGACGACAATCTCTACACGGAAAACGGCCAGTATAACACCATGACCGAAGATGCCTTTTTCGGGAAGAAAAATCTTTACACCCAGGGCACCCGATCGTTAAAAGGTGATAGTTTGTATTATTACGGCAAAAAAGGAATTGGTAAAGCGGTTAAAAACATTGTTTTTTCTGATACCAAGGATAAAATGAAAATGTTTGGTGATTTGGGTTACTATTACAAGGTCGACCAAAGAACCCTGGTTACCCGAAACGCTTATCTGGGCATTGGCACCGAAGATTCGATTATGGTGAAAAATAAAAAGCGCCCTGATAGTTTGTGGATGGGTGCCGATACCCTCGAAACACAGATGGTATTGCAAAAAACGCTAAAATTAATTCCTAAAATTTCGATCAAAGCCGATAACCAGGTTGGAGAGGACGATGAAGAAGGCGCTGCAAAAAAAGGCAGTGGCGAAGCCAAGTACAAACCAGAAAGTGAACCATCACAAAAAGAAGACCGCAGTAAACGTAATTTAAGGAATAACAAAGCAGATAAGAAAAAGAAAGGTAAAGGCGACACCAATACCACTGATCCAACAGAACTGCCGAAAGATAAAAACATTGATAGCTTAAAATCCAAGGTAGACTCGGCTGGAAAAACTTTGCCTACACTTCTAACTGATAGCCTGAAAAAGAACAATGTTTTAAAGGCCAAGGCTGATTCGATAATTAAAAAACTACCTGCAATTAAAACAGATAGTATCCAGAAAAAAATAATAACCAAAGCAGATGCGTTGGTAAAAACCACTGGTAAAAGCCAGATAGATAGTTTAAGTAAAAAAGTACTAAAACCCGGAGTTAAGGATAGTTTAACCAAAGCCATAGGCAATTTAAAACCCGGTGCCTTGAAGAACGATACCGCTAAGTTTAGCCCTGCCGATACTGTACAGGCCCGTATTATTAAGGCCTACCACGGCGTAAAGGTATATAAAACCAATATTCAGGCTAAAACCGACAGTCTTTTTTACACCAGTGCCGATTCTACCCTACGTTGCTACAGTAACCCGATCATCTGGTCGGAAGGCTCACAGCAGGTAGGTGATACGATTTATGTACAGTTTAAGAATAAAAAGTTAAACAACTTAAAAGCTTTCAGAAATGCTTTTCTGGTAAATACACCTAAAGATTCGTTAAGGTTTAACCAGATAAAAGGCAGACTGATGACCGGTTTTTTTCATGATGGCAAACTCAAAAACCTGTATGTGGATGGTAATGCCGAAAGTATTTATTACACCCAGGATGATAGCACGAAGGTTTATAAAGAAATGAACCAGACCCTGAGTAGTCGGATTAAATTTATTTTTAAGAATAAAGAAAATGCCATCGAAGACATTGTTTATATCAAAGGGGTTGAGGGTGCATTAAATCCCGAAAATCAAATTGCAAAAGACCATGTTTTAAAGGGCTTTTCATGGAAACCTACCGAAAGGCCTAAATCGAAAAAAGATGCTATTGGTTCTGCCGGAAAGCCAAAGGTTAAAATTAAACCGAAGGCAGTAGCGGGCAAAACTCCTTCGGGCAAAGCACCTGTAAATACCAAAGGAGTAACTGCTGCAGGTAAAACCACAACAACACCAATTGTTGCGCAACCAAAAACAACAGTGGTAAAAGATAGCCTAAACCTGAATAAAAAACTGCCGGCAACTAAACCTGCAGATACAGCCAACTTTGGTATTAAGCCTATTTTACCTAAAAAGGATTCGACTCAGAGGAAAAAAGATTCTACGGTGGTTAAGAGGGCGGCAAGTAACTTCTAAAAGTGTAACCGTCATTTCAACTGAAGCGTAGCGGAATGGAGAAATCTATAATAAATGTGCGTAAATAGATTTCTCGACTACGTTACACTGCGCTCGAAATGACGATTCCTTTATTAAAAACTAGCAAGAACCTATAACTCCCCTTTCAAAAAAGCCATCATTTTTTTCAGTGCAATGGCCCTGTGGCTAATTTTATTCTTTTCGGCCATATCCATTTCAGCAAAAGTAATATTATAACCATTGGGCTGAAATATAGGATCGTAGCCAAAACCTTTCGAACCCGATAATTCCCTTCTGATTGTACCTTCAATTAGCCCTTCAAAAATATGGTTCTTTCCACCCTGCATTAAAGAAATAACCGTTTTAAACCTGGCTTTTCTGTTTTCTTTTCCTTCAAGTTTCTTTAAAACAAGTTCTATGTTTTCTAAACTATCTCGGCTCCCTGAGTACCTTGCAGAATACACGCCGGGCTCGTTATTAAGTGCTTCTACTTCCAAACCGCTGTCATCGGCAAAACAATCCAGGTTAAAATGCTCAACCACATAACTGCTTTTTAAAGTGGCATTACCTTCAAAAGTATCCGCAGTTTCCGGAATATCGGTTAAGCAGCCAATATCTTCGAGGTTTAACACCTCGTACCTGCCTGCCAGGGCCAAACGTATTTCTTCGGTTTTATGTTGATTGTTGGTTGCGAAAACAAGTTTTTTCATTTTAAAAGAGGTAAAGGTTTAGGGTGTAAGGCTTAAGCACCCGTTGCTAAATTTAAAATCCCACATCTTGATATCTGGTACTAAATACTTGATTCTAAAACTAGTTGATTCGACAATACTAAGCCTCTATTTAATTTTCTGCAGGTTGCCCCAAAGCAATTTCTTTGCGGTTAAATCGCTATCTAAATGATGCAGGTTAGGGGCAAAAATGATGCGGGTTGTACCGTGGACAATAATTTCGTTTTGCCAAACCAAATCTAATTTCAAATGTGCAATTTCTACCCCGAACGAAAGCATCGTAACCGGCTTAAAAAACTGGTAAAGTTCGGCAAAGCCGGTGCCCTGGTATTTGGAATAATTCAGGATGGCAAAATCTGGTGTACCGAGATCTACAGCTTTAACAATTTTGCGCAAGAGTTCGCGGCCCTGTTCGGTGCTCACATCGTTACTTTCATCATTAACCAGAATCAGTACCGATTTTTTATTACTGCCTAAAAATTTAAAGGTTTTTTCGGGTGCAGGCTCGGCCGCAACATGCGTAATTTCAGGAGCCTGAGGGTAAATTTTTGGTATTTCGGGCGCTTTAATACCTGGAATTTGCGTTACTTCTGTCTTTAAAACCGATTCTTTTTCTACTTCGGCAACCACCTTTTCGGCTACAAAAACAGGCTCAGTATTACGCAAAGGCTGAATTTCTATACTTTCATCTTTTACCAGAAAAACCTCATCGGTAAAAAATAAGCGTAAAGCATTCGCATTGTTGGTAAGCTGGTTTTCCATTCGTATTTTTGCCGGATAATAATTTCTGTTAAAATTAGTTAAATATCTTATAATAGCGACGCTAATTGTTACTTTTATCCCTTAAAATTTATAGACTGCTCTACGTGAGAAAAGCTTTTTGCCTATTTGTTTTTAGCTTTATTTATAGCATTTCGTTTGCACAAAACGTGGCTGTAGTTAACGGCAAACCAGTAAGTACCAAAGAGTTTATGTGGGCGTACAAAAAAAGCCATAATGGAAATATCAGCGTTTCGTTCGATACTCTACAGGCTTATTTAAACCTTTATATAAATTTTAAGCTTAAGGTTTTAGATGCCCGCGAAATGGGGCTTGATAAAACCCCTGGCTACCAGGAAGAGATCAAAAATTATGAAGAAGCCCTAACTACCCATAAAAAACCGGGTACCAGCAGCAAAGACCATGATTTTTTATTGAACGAATACCGCGAAGGTGTTTTGATGTTTAATGTTTCTGAACAAAAAATCTGGAACAAGGCACAGGAAGATGAGCAGGCAATAAACGAGTTTTACAGTAAAAACAAACAAAATTACAATAAACCATTGAGCGAGGCTAGAGGCGATGTAATTGCCGACTACCAACAAAGTCTGGAAGAAAAATGGTTGATTGGCCTTAAACAAAAATACCAGACTAAAATTAACGAAAGTGAACTAAAAAAGCTGGCCAAGCTATAATTAAGCCATTTTTTTAGTAACCAATAAGTATTAAATTCGCAAAATATAAACAATAGAATGAAAAAAGTTTTTTTAGTAGCAACCGCTTTAATGGGCCTGTTTTTAAACAGTTATGCGCAAAAGCACACTGTAGATAAAGTTGCTGCTGTTGTAGGAGGTAATATTATCCTGCTGTCAGATTTAAATCAACAATACACCCAATATCTTTATCAGGGAAACCCTCCTAATGAAACCATTAAGTGTAAAATTTTGCAACAAACTCTTACCCAAAAGCTACTGAAACAACAAGCCGAAATCGATTCGGTAATGGTTGAAGATGGCGCTGTTGATGATGAGGTAAACAAGCGTATGCGTTTCAGCATGCAACGTGCTGGTGGGCAAGAACGTTTAGAGCAGTTTTTGAACAAATCTGTACTTCAGTACAAAGATGAGATCCGTCCATCAGTAAAAGATGAGCTGATTGCACAAAAAATGCAGCAAAAAATTACAGAGAACATTAACGTTACCCCAATGGAAGTTGAAAAGTATTTCAAATCGTTGGGCGATAGTATCCCTGAATTTAACACAGAAGTAGAAGTTGGAGAGGTGGTGTTAAACCCTCAGTTAACCCGTGCCGAAAAACAAAAATTCCGCGATAAAATTGAAGCTTTAAGGTTAAGGGTTAAGAGTGGCGAGGACATGGGTGTTTTGGCCAAAACTTATTCAGAAGATCCGGGCTCAGCGGCCGATGGTGGTGATTATGGTTTTATCGACAGAAATACCATGGTAAAAGAGTTTACCGCCTGGGCATTTAAACTAAAAGCTGGCGAAATTTCACCAGTGTTCGAAACCGATTATGGTTTCCACTTTTTACAGGTATTAGAACGTAGAGGTGAGCAGGTACACGTTAGGCACATTTTAATTATGCCTAAAACCACACCCGAAAGTTTAACCCGTTTAAAATTACATGCCGATAGTATTTACAACAACATCATTGGCAAAAAACTAAGTTTTGCTGCTGCTGCAAACCTGTATTCAGATAATAAAGAAACCAAATACAATGGTGGTATGATGCTTAATGCTGAGAATGTTCAGGCAAGAAGTACCTTAATTCCGGTTGATAAATTGGATCCATCGGTATTTTTAGTAATCGATAGCATGAAAGTTGGTGGCATTTCTAAGCCTGATTTATTTACAGCTGCTGATGGAAAACAAGGTTACCGCATTTTATACTTAAAAGCTAAAATACCACCGCACAAAGCCAACATGCTACAGGATTTCTCAAAAATCAGAGATGCTGCACAAAGTGATAAAATTAATCGTACTTTAAGCGAATGGTTTGAGAAACGTCGCGAAAGTACTTACATTAAAATAGACGACGAGTTCAATACCTGCGATGAATTAAAAATCTGGACTAAAACCACAGCCGCAAAATAATACCAATGCAGTACAAGAACGAAGTAGAAGCTGTTGATGCGCTTCATCAATCTTTCAATAACATTAAAGCCGAAATAAGCAAGGTAGTTGTTGGACAGGATGACATCATAAAATCTGTTTTAATCGCCATTTTTAGCAACGGACACTGTTTGTTGGTTGGCGTACCCGGATTAGCTAAAACTTTACTTGTTCAAACTGTAGCTTCGGTTTTAGACCTCGGTTTTAACCGCATTCAGTTTACCCCCGATTTAATGCCAAGCGATATTATTGGCGCAGAGATTTTAGGCGAGGACAGGCACTTTAAGTTTATAAAAGGGCCTGTCTTTTCTAATATTATCCTGGCCGATGAAATTAACCGTACACCACCAAAAACGCAGGCCGCTTTATTAGAGGCCATGCAGGAAAAATCGGTTACGGCAGCAGGCCAAACCCATAGCCTACCCAAACCGTTTTTCGTTTTGGCTACGCAAAACCCGATTGAACAGGAAGGAACTTATCCACTGCCCGAAGCGCAGTTAGACCGTTTCATGTTCAACATCCAGTTAAACTACCCTGCCTTTGCAGATGAGTTAAACATCGTAAAAAATACGACCAGCAACAAAACTGTACAGCTGCAAAAAATCATCCATGCCGATGATATCCAGTATTTCCAAAAGTTAATCCGCGATATTCCGGTTACCGATAATGTTTTAGAATATGCGGTTAAACTGGCGGCAAAAACACGTCCGAATACCGAGTTTGCAACCGAAGCAGTAAACAAATACATCAGCTGGGGTGCTGGTCCACGGGCTTCGCAATTTCTTGTTCTCGGTGCAAAATGCCATGCTGCAGTAACAGGCAAATACTCGCCCGATATTGAAGATGTTAAAGCTGTTGCCGAACCCATTCTTCGCCACCGTATTGTACGTAATTATCGCGCAGAGGCTGAGGGCTTATCGATCGAAAAAATTATTAAAGATTTGTTGTAAAGAAGTTATATCCGATAAAAAATCCCGTAGTTAGATAAAACTGACTGCGGGATTTTTCTTTTTAAACTAAAAGGTTGATGTTTGTTTAGCAATATGATCAAAACATTTTGCTCAATAAAACCTAACGCTTAAACAACTATGGCTGAGAAAACAACTGAAACTTTTTGTCCTACGGGCCGCAAAGCCTGGCGCGAATGGCTGTTGAAAAACCATGATACCAAACAATCGGTTTGGCTGGTTTGCTACAAGGCCAAAGCAAACAAACCAACCCTATCCTGGAGTGATGCTGTAGAAGAAGCCCTTTGCTTTGGCTGGATTGACAGCATTAGAAAAACAATTGATGAAGAAAGTTTCACTCAGTTCTTTAGCAGGCGAAAACCCAATAGTGGCTGGTCGAAAATTAACAAGGCCAAGGTCGAGCAGTTAACCGCTGCAGGCTTAATGGCGCAGGCCGGGCTCGAATGTATCAATCGTGCAAAAGAAAACGGCTCATGGATCATTTTAGATGAAGTGGAAGAACTCGTTATACCTTCCGATTTAGCAACAGCATTGGAAAGTACAGCAGACTCAAAAGCATTTTTCATGGGCTTAAGTAAATCGGTACGCAAAGCCATGCTACAATGGATTACTTTTGCCAAACGGTCCGAAACCAGGCAAAAAAGAATTGCCGAACTGGTTGAGCTGGCCAGCCAAAACAAAAAGCCTAAGCAGTTTTAATTTTTAGTTTAACTGTTAGTCGGGATTTGTAATCCCGACTGCTTAATAAGCATTTCTTAATTTATTTAGGTGGATTAAAAATCCACAATACCCCAGATCTGGATTGCAAATCCAGACCAGCACATTACATTTCCTGTACGAGTTGAAAGTAGTTGCAAACAATTATATTTGTGATAACGATGCCTGACCAAAAACTTACCGGTGCAAAAGCTGCCCTCTTAGCTGAATATAAAAAAGCAATAGATGAACTGATTATGGTGATAAGTCCTGTCACTAATGAGCAATTGCTAAAAACCATCGAACCGAAAAGTACCAACACCGATTGCATTTCTATCCAAACCATTTTAACCCATGTAACTGCTGCTATTTTTAGTTATGCGGTGTACATCGAAAACGCTATTGGCCTTAAAACAGAAAGGCCCGAAAGACTATCGTTTAACACAATTAGCCCCTACATTTCCAGGCTGAATGAAGCTTTTGCCTACAATGAAGCGCTATTCACAGAGCAACCCGCTATCACTTTAGAAGAATTTAACTCCGACAAAAAAATACATACCCGCTGGGGACAGGAATACGATGTTGAACAAATATTGGAGCATGCCATTGTTCATATATTAAGGCATAGGCGACAAATTGAAAACGTTTTGGTTAAATTTAAATCTGAATTAAATTGAGTGCACTAACCAATTTTTATAATCGTTTTGCTTTTTTCTATCCATTGGTAGATATTTTTCTTAAACCGCAAAAGAAAAAGTTTTTCCAAGAAATTAATCAGTTACCCCACGGAAAGCTGCTCGAAATTGGTGTAGGTAACGGCTCACATTTCCACCTTTACCAAAAGCATCAAATTACCGGAATAGAAATTTCTTCGGCTATGCTCAACATAGCTAAAAAGCATGCGGCCGGCAATATTGAACTTTTCCAGATGAATGGCGAAGAGCTGGCCTTTGAAGCAGATAGCTTTGATTATGTTGTACTGTCGCACGTAATTGCTGTAGCCCAGCACCCCGAGAAACTCATATTGCAATGCCATAGGGTATTAAAAACAGGGGGTAAATTATTGATATTAAACCATTTTACCCCAAATAACTGGTTAAAATACGTTGACCGGTCTTTTAACTTATGCACTGGCTTATTTCAATTGAAATCTTTATTTTACATCAACAATATTAAAGCTATTGAACGGTTTAAACCCAAAAAAGAAATTGCCTTAAAACCATGTGCTTATTTTAAAATCTTAATGCTCGTCAAATCTTGAAAAAACACTATTGGTATATTGCCCCGGCGTTAGTAATCAGTTTATTTATCTACCTGTTTTACCGAACAGATAAAACACTGGTTAACCAGATTTTCATCCAGCTGAGTTCTTTAAAAACTTACGAAGACTTAAAGTATATCATTACCAGTAGCTTACCATTAAACAAATACATTATTTATTCTTTACCCGAAGGGCTTTGGGTGTTCTGCATTACCCTAACTTCAAAAGGCTTTTACATTAAACTTTTTAACAGACAAATCGACTGTTCTTTAATCCCGCCGGTATTCGCTATAGGGCTCGAATTATTTCAACTACTTCACATTACCAATGGCCGTTTCGATATACTGGATATAACGGTTTCGTTGTTCTTCTGGCTTTTGGCTTTAAAAATAACACATACAAAAGCCAGCCTGGAAAACGTATTTAATGCTTTCAATTTCAATAGTGTCGTGTGTTTACTCAGTTATTGTATTGTTTATTTAGCGCACGTAAACCATTAAAATTTTAATTTAATATTTGCAATTAGCTGGAAATAAATATATTTGCGTCAAATTTCACAGCAATGCTACGTCAAATAAATATCCAACAAATAAACTTTAGCCAGTCTTGTGGCTTAAAGGGTTGGGGTATTGAGGTAAATTTCCTTTCCAATCCTTAAGGTTTAAGGGGCCAACCCATAAAATCTACATTTAACAAATCTTTTTTAATTACCCTTTGCTAAGCCATAAGCGCTTATCAAAATTATTTATATCCGTTATGGACATTTATACCACTGCAGATGAAAAATATCTGCAGGCTATTGAAGAATTGAACTGGGGCGAGCTGCCCAAAGCACTTCAGTATTTTACCGAACTTATTGCTTTTGATCCGGATTACGCCAGAGGTTATTTTCAGCTTGGAAATTTATACCACTACCGTTTTAAAGATTATAAAACTGCGGGTTATTATTACAAGCGCTGTATCGAACTGGATGCTGATTTTCCTGAAGTTTATGAGCCCTATTTAAACCTGGTTATTACGTTGAAAATGCATAAGCTGGCTAAGCAGATTGCAGATAAAGCCTTAACTGTTGCAGGTGTGTGCGAAGCGCATATCTACGAAAATTTGGGTCTGCATGCCGAGCAGCAGCAAAATTTTGCAGGGGCAGCCAATTATTTCAAAAAAGCCGAGCTGTTTAATGCTGTTCAGGATAAACAGAGTGCATTGCAGGAACATCAGGATCGTATTAAAAATAAAATGAACAGTATCAAAGCAATGATTTATGATTTACAGGGATAAAGGCAAGCCTTTATCCTTCTTCCTTTTGGCGATACAAATCAGCTTTTAATCTTTTTATTTTAATTTTGTTATTATCTTTACTGCATAATTACAAAGCATAAATTTTTAAAATCAAAATATTTCGATATGTCAGCTCACGATTCACACGCACCAGTTCAGCAAACTAAAGGCATTTGGGCATTACCATTAACTGCCTGGATTATTGTTTTAATCTTGCTTGTGGCTTTCACAAGACCAATTTTCCACCATGCAGAAGAAGGTACTTCGCACGAAAAAACTGAAGTGCATCACTCAGAAGCTACTGAATCGCACCACTAGGCATTGCTAGTATAAACACAAAAAAAGCGCTGAGTTACAGCGCTTTTTTTGTGTCTTTTTTATGCTAATTGGTATCTGTACCAAAGGCTTGGCCATTACTTGTTTCGGTTGGCGAGGACACCAACCGATAGGATAAACTTAAGCTAGCTGTCGGCATCTTCACCGACAGCCACAGACTAACGTAGCGCTATCTGCAAAACGATACTCCCTTATTTCGGTCGATGAAGACACTAAGCGATAGGATAAATGCCTTATTAATATTTTATTTTAACCATTTAAAACTTTTGTGACAATATTTTTGTGCCTAAAAAATTTGTCACAAAAAAAACGGACACAAAGTTGTGATCGTTTTTCTTATGTGCGTCAAAGTTGCCACAATAATTGCAGATCAACATACTACAGCAGTGCTATTTGTAAAACGATGCTCCCCTATTCGGTTGGTGGAGACATCATATTGTTCGGAAGCTTTTAGATCAACTAAAGATAAGATATAAAGTCAGCGCCTATTTATCCAGCTGGCCCATAATGTTCGGGTAATCAGTTATAATGCCATCTACCCCTAAATCTTTAAAGTATTTCACATCCTTAATCGTATTCACGGTCCAGGGAATAATTTTGATCCCCATGGCATGGCAGCGATCTACCAGGCCTTTACCTACCAATACCGAATATGGGCTGTAAATGGTAGGTTTAAAGCCTAATTTTTCAATGTACGATTCGAAAGGTTCTTTCTCATCAATCAACAGTGAAGTTTGCACCTTCGGGTATTTCTCGTGCAGGTATTGCAGTGTGCGCATATCAAACGACTCGATAATTACCCGTTTCGTTAGTTTTTTAGCGTTTATAATCTCCATAATCAAATCCACAAATTCAGCTGGTTCGGGATGGAATTCGTTGTCGCCATTTTTAATGGTTTTGGTTTCGATACTGTAAACCGGTTTGGCCAGTTTATGTTCCTTAACATAAGCCTCCACTGCATCAATGGTTTCAGTAAGTAGTGGTTTGTAAGCTTTAAATTTCATTTGGCCCGGAAAACGGTCGTGCACCTTACTTCCGACATCAAACTTCTTAACCTCCTCGTAATCCATTTTATAAATGTTAAACTTCTTCTGGTCTTTCAGGGTAATGGGCTTCCCGTTAGGCTGTAAAGAAATTTCATTGTTAAAATAAGGTTCCTGCGAAAGCACCACCATTTTATCTTTCGAAATTACCGCATCCATTTCTAAAGTAGTAACACCTAAATCGAGCGCTTTCAACATCCCTTCTATGGTATTTTCGGGCATAATTCCCCTTGCGCCGGCTTTACCCTGCACATCAAACTTTTGTTTCTGTGCCGAGACATTAAAACATAACAAAGCGAGAGCAGAGAGTAGAAGTATTTTTTTATGCATGAATTTTAAACGTAAAATGAACAATTTTATTTGTGGTATTTTTCTTTGAAGCCCAAACATTAGGCTTGTTTTTAAAGTTCTGGATTAAAACCGCAGCTAAGTACAAGTTCCGAAATAAAAAAAGGGCTTCTTTTTACGGAGAGCCCTGTTTAATTCACATTTTGCTATTTATCTTTCGGCAGGTACAAAAGCCTGTACAATTAAGTTCCAGCTTGCATCTGCAGCTTTTTCGTAGACAAAAACATAGTTAAAGCTTTCTCTTAAGTCTGCTTTATAATCAATGGTAGCCACACCGTAAGTATAGGCTAAATCACTACCAATTGCTTTATCTACACCAGTTGTTTTTAAGCTAATTTTGCTCACCATGCTGTTATAAAAGGCAACAATTTTACCTTTTCCTTCAATGGCTTCATTACCCGGAAAAAGTAAACGTGCATCGTTAGTTAAAAAGCCACCAAATGCAGCAATACCATGCGTTTTTAACAAGGTATTTAAGGTTTTCTCGGTAGTTAAAATAATTTCTTTGCCGGCCTTAACTTCTTTTTCATTTAAGAATTTTGGCGCTACGTGGTCTTTTGGTTCAACAAACTGTGGCGTAACTTTAGCCAAAGGTTTATTGCTTTCTGTACCTAAATCGATAGCCAGTTTCCACTTGCCGTTTTCTGATTTCCAGATAGACAGGTATTGACCGTATTTTTTATCGGCAGCACCAACTTCATACGGACCTGTAGTGAAACCTAAATCTCCGCTACGCGATACTTTGGCCAAATTGGGAGTCCAGGAAACATCGTTTTCACTGTTTGCCTTATTGGTATAAAAAGTTTTGGCATTAATCGGGTTTGGTCTAAACACCAAAGCACTGCCCAGCGAGTATTCAAGAAAGGCATCTTTATCTCCGTTTTTGGCCACCGCTTTGGCAAAATCTTTCTCAGCACTTACTAAAGACTTGGTTGTTCCATCACTTTTTTGAGCAAATGTGCTCAGTGCTAAAAGTGAAGCTATGGCAGTTGAAAATATCTGTTTCATTATCAGTTTAAAAATATAGTTTGGCGAATATAAAATTTTCTTTAGGGTATGGTTTTAAAAGTAATCAACAATTTCACATTATTGACTTATTTCTCCCTGTAAATGGTTTCTAAAACAGTTTGACCTGTAGCTTTTAAAGTATTTTTATCAATATTGGCTAAGTTATCAAGCTGGGTATGCCAGTTGATGTAAAAGCCACTGTTATCGTTATAGTGAATAATATCAATAGAGGGAACACCAGCTTTGTTCATCCAGAAATGATCGTCGACCAGTTTACCGCTTGGAATTTTGGTAAAATAAGAGGCGTAGCCAATCTCATTGCCAATATCCCATACTTTATTAGCCACATCTGGCGCTGCCTGACGGGAGATTTCATCTTGTGTAAACTGTGCATTGCCACCGCCTACCATATCGAGGTTAATACCATAAAGTGCTTTATAACCAGAGGCTACAGCCTGTTTAGCCCAATACTGTGAGCCCAGGCACCAGGTGGTTTCATCAGGTGTTTCATCATTGGCTTTGCCATAATCTTCTAAATCCCACAATATAAAATCGACACCTACATTAGGTTGTTTCTGCTGTATTTGGCGAGCCATTTCCAAAATCACGGCAACACCACTGGCACCATCGTTTGCGGCATCGAAGGCTTTGGTATGGTTGGCAGGGTCGGTATCCTGATCTGAAAAAGGACGGGCATCCCAATGGGCAGTAATTAAAACCCTGTTCTTTTGTGTTGGGTTAAAGGCTGCTACAATGTTCTTAAGCTGAAAGCTTTTGCCATCGTATGTAGTTGTTTTTTCGCCTAGTATCTTCACATCTGCACCAAACGACTTTAATTTGGCCACCAGATAATCGGCACATTTTTGGTGGGCATCTGTCCCCGGAATACGCGGACCAAAGTCTACCTGCGCTTTGGTATAGGCATAAGCGCTATCAGCATTAAAATCAGGAGATACCAGGGTTATTTTCTCTTCGCTCTGGCTGGTGTCAGCTTGCTTATTTCTACAAGCCTGTACCCCCATAAGGGCGATAAAAGGCAGGATAAATATTTTTTTATTCATGATCAATTTAACGGAAAACGGATTCAATTGGTCTAAAATAGAGTTTATTTTATGAAACAATATAATCAACGATCGCTTTTGAGTGAATTTTAGTGGTATCGAATACTGGTATATCAAAATCATCCTGGCTAATAAGCATCGGAATTTCGGTACAGCCCAGAATAATACCTTCGGCACCTGCTGCAACCAATTCATTAACAATTTCTACATACCGCACTTTGGTATGTGGTAAAATCAATCCTCGGCCCAGTTCTTCTTTTAGTGTATGTTGTATATAATTTCTGGTATCCTGCTGCTTTGGAATCAAAACGTCCAATCCGGTAGCTTGGAGTTTTTTGATATAAAAATCTTTCTCCATGGTAAATATGGTACCCAAAAGGCCAATTTTTCTAATCCCAACATTATTTATGGCCTTAGCTGTTTCAGTGCCAATGTGAATAATGGGCACAGCGATACGGTTTTCAATTTCATCGGCAAATAAATGGGCCGTATTTGCGCATAACACAATGGCTTCTACCCCACTGTTTTTTAAACTTTGGCAGGCATTTAAAAGCAATTCAAATGATCCTTCCCAGGTTTTATCCTGTACATCGCAAAAATTAAGGGAGTAAATTAAACACTCGGCAAAATTTAATCCACCCAGGCGTTCATTTACTCCCTCATTTATAAATTTATAATAATCGATGGTTGATACCCAACTTATTCCGCCTACCAAACCAATCTTTTTCATTATAAAAAGTTATTTAGACTTAAGCCTTACTCCATGTAGTTCCTTCTTTACCGTCTTTAAGCTGAATGCCCAACTCCTGCAATCCAATGCGGATCCGGTCGGAAGTGGCGTAATCTTTATTCGCTTTAGCTTCGGTTCTTAAATCAATTACCATTTCTAAAACGCCATTTAAGTCGTTACTTCCGGCATCTTCATCTTTTAAGCCTAAAATATCGAATACGAAATCGTGTACCAGTTGTTTTAATTTAGCTAAAGCTTCGGCCGAAATTTTTCCTTTACCATCGTAAACAGTATTAATCATCCGAACAGCCTCAAACAATTCAGCAATTAAAATCGGACTGTTAAAATCATCGTCCATTGCGTGGATGCATTTCTCTTTCAGTGCATCGATATCAAAATCGTTTTGTTCTGATACAGGTAGTTTATCTAAAAGGCCAACCGCCGTCATTAAACGTCTAAATCCTTTCTCAGAAGCATCCAAAGCATCGTTAGAAAAATCTAAAGTACTGCGGTAATGTGCCTGCAACATAAAGAACTTAACCGTCATTGGACTATAACCCTTTTTTAACAGTGGGTGTGCACCGGTAAATAACTCTAAAGGTAAAAAGCCGTTACCAGCTGATTTAGACATACGTGTACCATTAACCGTAAGCATATTGGTATGCATCCAGTAACGTGCAGGTTGTTTATGGCTGCATGCTTCCGATTGCGCAATTTCGTTGGTATGATGGGTTGCGGCTAAATCCATTCCACCACCATGAATATCAAACTCTGAACCTAAATATTTAGCACTCATGGCCGAACATTCGATATGCCAGCCCGGAAAACCCATGCCCCATGGCGATTGCCATTGCATTAAGGTTTCTGGCTTTGCTTTAATCCAGAGTGCAAAATCCAACCTGCCGCGTTTCTCATCCTGACCACCCAGTTCGCGGGTATTGTTCAGCATATCTTCGAGGTTGCGGTTGGTTAATATGGTATAGTTATATTCTTTGCTGTATTTTTCTACATCGAAATATACGTTGCCATCAATTTCATAACCATAACCATTGGCAATAATCACCTTAATCATTTCGATTTGTTCAATGATATGTCCGGTAGCTGTTGGTTCGATACTTGGAGGCAAAGTGTTAAACATGCGCAATACCTCGTGGAAACCCAAAGTATATTTTTGTACAATTTCCATTGGTTCTAATTGCTCCAGCTTGGCACGTTTTGCAAATTTATCGTCGCCCTCATCCCTGTCGCCCTCTAAGTGACCCGCGTCAGTAATATTACGTACATAGCGCACCTTATATCCGGCGTATTTAAGGTACCTGAAAATTAAATCGAAAGAAATAAAAGTACGGCAATTGCCCAAATGCACATCGCTATAAACTGTAGGACCACAAACATACATCCCAACATTGGGTGCATTTAAGGGTTGAAAAACTTCCTTTTTGCGCGAAAGCGTGTTGTAAAGCTGTAAGCCAGTATTCATATTGCAAATGTAAGATTTAGTTAGAAAGTTGGAACGTTTAAAGTTGCAATGTTTAGCTTATGATTTTTATATAACATTTAACGTAATTTAGTTTTTCTTGTAAAGCGTGACAAAAAATGGTCGAAATCAGAGAAATTTTAGAACAAGATGCTGAGGGCATAGCCAAACTTTCTACAGCCTTGGGTTACGAAAGCAACACAGCCCAAACCCTTAACCGAATTGTGCAGATTAACAACAGCAGCGAAAACTGTGCGTTTGTGGCCGTACTTGATCAGGCTGTGGTTGGCTGGATTCATGGCTTTTTCACCCTACGGATTGAATCTGATCCTTTTGTCGAAATAGGTGGCCTTATTGTAGATGCTAATTTTCGTGGCCAGCAGATAGGCAAACAGCTGATTGAAGGCGTAAAACGCTGGGCAAAAAAACAAAATGTAAAAAAATTAAAGGTAAGGTGTAACACGAAACGTACCGAAAGCCATAAATTTTATGAAACGATTGGCTTTAAAGAGAATAAACAACAGGTTGCATTTGAAATGGAATTGGCTTAGTGCTACCCCGGTTAACCAGTTTAAACAATTAACCAGTTAAACACCTGTACTATTTATTACAACGCTCAAACATTTCGGCATTGCAACAATTCAATCCTATTCATTAACTTTGTGGCATGATTGATTTACCGGTAGTACCTGCTGTAACTGAAGTTAAACGTAAACCAGATTGGTTACGTGTTAAATTACCTGTTGGTAAAGAATATGCACAAGTTCGGAGTTTAGTAGATACGCATAAGCTTCATACCATTTGCGAAAGCGGCAATTGCCCTAATATGGGCGAATGCTGGGGTGCAGGTACGGCAACTTTTATGATTTTAGGAAATATCTGCACACGTAGCTGTTCTTTTTGCGCAGTTGCAACAGGCCGCCCCTTGGCTGTTGATGTAGATGAACCAAACCGTGTAGCCAATTCAGTAAAATTAATGGGCGTTAAACATTGCGTAATTACTTCGGTTGATCGCGATGATTTAAAAGATGGCGGATCGATTATCTGGGCCGAAACTTTACAGGCTATCCGCAGGGAAAGCCCAATTACCACACTCGAAACTTTGATCCCTGATTTTAAAGGTCAGTGGGATAATTTATACCGTGTTTTGGAAGAACGCCCGGAGGTAGTATCGCATAACATGGAAACGGTAAAACGCCTGACCAAACAAGTACGTATACAAGCTAAATACGATAGAAGTTTAGAAGCTTTAAAAAGAATCTCGGAATTTGGTTTAAGAACTAAAACCGGTATTATGCTGGGTTTAGGCGAAACTGAAGAAGATATTTTTGAAGCTATGGACGACCTGGTTGCCAACGGCGTGCATATTTTAACTTTGGGCCAGTATTTACAACCAACACGTAACCACCACCCTGTGGTAGATTGGATACACCCAGATACTTTTGCCATGTACAAAGAAGTTGGCTTGGCTAAAGGCTTAAAATATGTAGAAAGCGGACCATTGGTACGTTCATCTTACCATGCAGAAAAACATCTTTTCCCGATTGATGGGATAGTATAATTAAGGTATTAACCTAATTTTAAAAATGTTTTATAACCTCACTCCTCTACGGAGTGCGTTTATAAAACATTTTTTTGCTTTTGCTGTTCTGTATTGTAACTTAGTAACCAATAGTGACTGCATTTAAAAAATTAACCCTAACCGAGCCAGAACTTGTTCTAGCACTGCAATCGAAAGATCCTGCGGTACTGAAAACGCTGTACAGTATGTATTCATCGGCAATTTACGGTGTTATTTCGCGCATTATTACCCATACCGAACTTGCTGAAGACGTTTTACAGGAAACTTTTGTAAAAATCTGGCAGTCTGCAGAACACTACGACAATACCAAAGGACGTTTGTTTACCTGGATGATGAATATTGCGCGTAATTTATCGATCGACAAACTCCGTTCTAAAGATTTTAAGAATTCACTCAAAAACCAAGATATAGAAAATAACGTAAGTTTCGTTGATGAACAAAACAAGGTTACGTTTAACCCTGATGTACTGGGGGTTAAACAACTTGTAGAGAACCTAAAACCGGATCTGCAGGCTGTTCTTGATTTAGTTTATTACAAGGGCTTTACACATGTAGAAGCTGCAGAAAAGTTAGATCTGCCATTGGGTACGGTAAAAACACGTATACGATTGGCTATTATAGAATTGAGAAGGAATTTTAATTGAGCGTGGAAAATTTAAAGGCATATATAGAATCTGGAGTACTCGAGCTGTACGTTTTAGGTGATTTATCACCCGAAGAAGCGCTGCAGGTAGAGGAAATGGCATCTCAACACCTTGAGGTTAGGGATGAAATAGCCGCTATTGAGCAGGCTATTGAGCAATATGCTATGCAAAATGCTGTAGAACCATCTGCAGATGTAGAAACAAGATTATTCGAAAAACTGGGATTAAGCGAAGTTAAAGTACAGGAACCTTTTCAACCCGCTCCTATTAATACAGAAGAACCAAGAATTATACGTTTGGATGAAAGCGATGGTAAAGTGAGAACTTTACGTTACGCACTTGTAGCTTGTGTAGCTTTATTGATTGTGAGTATGGCCGCCCTGTTTATTACTTATAGTAAGCTAACTGATGCACACGACCAGATTGCCAGTTTAAACCTGGATAAACAAAAATTTGCCGGCGTAGTAAGCAAACTGGAATTTGAAAACCAGGGTTTGGGCAATATGGCTGCAATGGCCGATAGTCAGGAATGGGCAACTATCAGTATGAAAGGCCAGGCCTTTAGTCCTACCGCTAAAATGAAGGTGTATTGGAATAAAAAAGATAAAAGCGTATTGATTAACTATGTGGCTATGGATTTACCTAAAACCGATAAGGAGCACGAATATCAGTTATGGGCCATGGTAAACGGTAAACCGGTAAGCTTAGGCGTATTTGGCAAAAACGATTCTACTTCGAACGAAGCACTGGTTAAAATGCCGGCCATACAGGAAGCACAAGCTTTTGCAGTAACCATAGAACCTATGGGCGGAAGCATAAACCCTACAATGGATAAGCTTACCGTAATGGGTGGCGTATAGATAGAAATTATAAACTGATATAAAAAATCCCGGCATTGAAACTGCAGGGATTTTTTGTTTTCATTTTCTTCTGATCGTCATTGCGAGAAGGCTTTTTTTCAGCCGACGAAGCAATCTTAAACTATAAGTTATAGCGATTGTTGTAGGATTGCTTTCTCGTTCCTCCTCGCAATGACGAAGCTTTTTATTGAAGTCTGTCAGTGATAATGGGTTTAGAAAATCCTGCTTTGTGTTGCCACCAACCGAAAGACAACCAACTTAAGATTTTGCTGCATATTTTACTTCTTCGTAAGGCTGTACCAATACCCATCCTTCACCAAAAAACTCCAGCTGGAAAGATTCGCCACTACCCCTGCCAATAAAAGAACCGAAGGTTAAATTGGTTTTAATATTTGGGCTAAGGTTTTCAGACCAGGCTACAGTAGCATTCGGATCAGTATAAACCGGCTGGTTGCCAGTAACCCGCAACAGAATAGGCTCGCCATGGGTGGTAATGGCAATATAACCACTGCCCGATAGCTTCACTTGAAATAAACCTCCGCTCATCATACCAGCAATACTTTTCAGCATTTTAATTTCGTTTTTGACGCTTTCTTCTAAAGCCAGTACATCATTACCGTTCACAAAAACGGCTTCGTTCTGTAGTTTAATAATTTTTACTTTCTTGCCTTCATCGGCCAGGTAGAGTTTACCTGTACCCGCAGCATGCATCAGTGAGGTGCCTTCGCCCGATATGGCTTTTTTTAGCAAACCACCTAATCCTTTGCTCAATAAACCTTCTCTTTTAAAGTCGATATTGCCGATGTAAGCAACCATTGAACCGGCTTTGGCCAAAATCTTTTGGTTCTTTAAGTTTACCTCCAGCATGGCAGGCTTTTCTAATTCGAAAAAATCATTTTCGTGTGGATTTTCTGCCGATTCCTGAATTAGTTCATTCAGTGTGTACTCCCTTTGTGCCATAATAATTTAAGTTTTCCGTAAGTTTAAGATATCTGTTATTTTAAATTTCCCTTTAAACTATACATTTACAGGCAGGAAGCACAAAGTTTAAGCTGGCTTTTTTTCCACAACCGCACTACGACCTATTAAACAAACTATTTGGATATTAGCACTTTAATTTCTTTTGCAATGTTTAGGGCAAGCTGCGATGCGGTAACTACAAATTGTTCTTTTGCCAAATCGTCGCCTGTTTGGCCATGAATATAGCAGCCTGCGATAGCCGCATCAGCAGCTGTATATTTTTGCGCTACCAAAGCCGAAATAATCCCAGTTAAAACGTCGCCCATACCACCCTGCGCCATGGCCGGGTTTCCGGTTGGGTTGATGTGAACCTTACCAGTAGGTAAACAAACAAAGGTATATTGGTTTTTAAGTATAATTACAATTTGCAGCAGCCGGGCTTGTTCTCTGGCCGTTTGTACTCGGTCCCACCAGGTATTGTGCTCGCCAAATAAACGGTCGAATTCTTTAACATGCGGGGTAAGAATTGAATTTTTAACTAATTTTTTAGTCAGATCTGGTCTTTCTGCTAAAATATTCAGGGCATCGGCATCTATTATCAATTCGCGATTGGCCATAATCAGGCTTTCTAACAACCTTTCATTTTCAGCATCAACGCCTAAACCCGGACCAATGGCAATGGTCTGGTATTTTGCCAGATGCTCAATGCGCATATATTCTACCCTGGGCAAAGCCATTATCTCTGGCAAAGTGGTATTGAGTGCTGTTAGTCCACTTTCGGGTACGCAAGTGGTAGTTAAACCTGCTCCGCTATGCAAACAAGCCATTGAGGCCAGTAAAGCCGCCCCCATAGTATTGGTATTGCCAGCAATAATGAGTGCATGCCCATAAGTACCTTTATGGCTAAAGAGTTTGCGCTTTTTAAGTATTTTTTGAATGTCTTTTTCTTCAGTGAGGTAAAACTCCGTATCCTGCTGCCTGATAAAATCTTCATCCAGCTCAATATCTGCTACCTCATACTTTTCAGTCGCCAGGGCCGATTCGGGGAAGAAAAAATTTATTTTTGGCCGTTGAAAACAGATAGTTTTATAGGCCTTTATTCCATTATAGCTGTCTGTTAATCTATCCTCTGCAAAAAAACCGGTGGGTACATCAACTGCATACACCTTTTTATTTAGCTTATTGATGGCATGCGCCAACTCGGCATAATCGCCGGTTAAAGGTTTATTTAAGCCCGAGCCTAAAATGGCGTCAATAATTAAATCGGGCTTAATGTGTTTTAAATCACCGGGCTGGTTAATGATGGCTTTTTTACAGCGCGATTCATCCAGCCTTTGCAGGTTAATTGCAAAATCATCAGTTTGTTTCGCACTAAAATTTACGACGTAAACTTTAACGTTATCGTAGCCATTAACCAAAAGCAGGTGCGCGATGGCCAAACCATCGCCACCGTTATTGCCTTTCCCACAAAAAATTGCAATGCTCTTGCTCGCATCAAATTCATCCCTGATAAAACATTGTACAAATGCACGGGCAGCTTTTTCCATCAAATCGATGGACGCAATGGGCTTATTGGCAATGGTAAACTGATCGGCGTGGCGCATCTGCGCCGAAGTAAGCAATGTTAGCATATTACTAATATAATATTTTTAGCTAAAAATTGCGATTGTTCGCCTTGACTGCTGATCTGGGCGAAAGTATTTCGCTCACGCTAAACTAATATTTCTATTTTTATACCTTTTATAATGCTTTAGCGTTTTCAATTGAATTAAATTAAATCTCAAAACAATGAATCAAAAACCATCGAATGCATTCGTGGCAGCCGCCTGGATTGCATTAGGTATCGGAATGATCGGCTTTATTGTAGGCTTGTGGCGTTCTGATATGCTCCTAAACGAAAAAGGATATTATTTTACCGTATTGATGTTTGGCCTTTTTGCCGTAATTTCTTTACAAAAAGCTGTTCGCGATAAACTGGAAGGCATTCCCGTTACAGAAATTTATTATGGGTTAAGCTGGTTTTCGACACTGTTAACCATCACCCTACTGGTAATCGGTTTGTGGAATGCAACACTTTTACCAAGCGAGAAAGGTTTTTATGCTTTTGCCTTTCTACTCTCGTTATTTGGTGCCATTACGGTGCAGAAGAATACGAGGGATAGTCAGATTGTGAATAAAAACCGGGATTCGGAATAGTAAGTAAAGCCAGTAGAAAAACCTACTGGCTTTTTTTATTTAAGTCCACATCTATAAGTTCTGTCAAAAAAATTAAACTCCTCAACCTATATGGTACTTTTCATTCGCCAACCGGATATTGATTAAAAAACGATAACACTAAGCGCCGTTAATTAAACCGAAATACCCCATTAATTTATAAGATAAGAATAAAAAAATCACTAATTTAAACAGCAGATACCGAGGCCTATAGTTTTATCATTTTCGAGCAAATCATTGTAAACCTAATTAATATGGCAGGCACATATGGAGCAAAGTAAGGGCTTAAAAAAAACACTTACCCCGTTTATGTTATGGGGACTGGGTGTAGGGTATGTTATTTCGGGAATGTATTTTGGCTGGAATTTAGGCCTCGAAAAAGGTGGTACGCTCGGCATGGCCATTGCCACCGTGGCTATTATGGTAATGTATGTTACCTTTAGTTTCAGCTACGCCGAGCTGGCCTGCGCCATTCCAAAAGCAGGTGGTGTTTTCGATTATGCCAATACCGCTTTAGGCAAAAACGTAGGTTTTATTGCAGGCATTGCACAAATGGTCGAGTTTATATTTGCCCCACCCGCCATTGCTTTTGCCATTGGCGCCTATTTTAATGCTTTCTTTCCGCAGGTACCTATTCTTACCTCTGCCATTGCCATTTACTTTATCTTTACAGCTTTAAATGTATATGGCGTAAAGGCCGCAGCTTCATTCGAGGTTATTGTTACTGTGCTAGCGGTAGGTGAGCTGCTTTTATTTTCGGGAATTACCCTGCCAAAATTCCATTCAGAGAACCTTATTCACAATAATTTTCCCAACGGCTGGAGCGGTGTATTTGCAGCCATCCCCTTTGCCATCTGGTTTTTTCTGGGCATAGAGGGCGTAGCCAACGTTGCCGAAGAAACTAAAAACCCGCAACGCGATATCAGCAAAGGTTTTGGCTGGGGCATATTTACACTGGTGGTCTTGTGTGTACTCGTTTTCATTTCAACTATTGGTATTGGTGGTTGGGAGGCCATTGTTTATAAAAACGGAAAATCGGGCGAGACTTCCGATTCTCCTCTTCCCCTTGCCCTTTCGATGATTACCGGTGATAACCATTTAATGTATCACCTGTTAATTACCGTTGGCTTATTTGGGCTGATAGCTTCATTCCATGGATTGGTTTTGGCAGCCGGCCGCTCTACTTACGAAATGGGGCGGGTTAAAAGTATTCCGGCAATATTGGGCAAAATTTCGCCAAAATTCCAGACACCGGCCAATGCATTAATCGGTAATATGGTAATCGGAATTATAGCACTGCTATCAGGCAAAACGGCCGAAATTATCATCATATCGGTGTTTGGGGCTTTAACACTTTATATCATTTCAATGATTTCGGTAATGGTGCTCCGCAAAAGCAAACCCGAAATGCTGCGACCGTTTAAGACACCTGTTTACCCGCTGTTTCCTGTTATTGCACTAATTATTTCATGTGTTTCATTTATCGCAATGCTGATTTATAATCTTAAATTAGGATTAATTTATTCGGGCATTGTTTTAGGCATATTTCTACTATATAAACTTTTTAAAAAGGTTGATTAATGAGTACAAGCAAAGAAATTCTGGATTATGTTAAAAATCATCCATCGGGTAAAGTAAAGTTAGCTGTTGCAGATATCGATGGTATTTTAAGGGGTAAATATGTAGCCGCCGAAAAATTTGCCTCGTTAGTGGAAGGCCGTTTAGGTTTTTGCGATGTTACCTTTGGTTGGGATGCCGCCGACCTGGCTTACGAAAATGGTAAATACACCGGATGGCATACCGGCTATCCCGACGCGCAGGTCAAAATAGATTTAACCACTTTTAGAAAAATCCCCTGGGAAAACGATGTGCCCTTCTTTTTAGGCGATTTTATTGATGAGCACGACAGGCCAAATATTGTTTGCCCCAGGCAACTGCTAAAAAAGATTATTGCCGAATGTGAAAACGAAGGTTTCTCACCAATTTTTGCGCAGGAATTTGAATGGTTCAATTTTGCTGAAACGCCTGAAACAATACACGAAAAAGGCTTCAACAACCTGAAACCGCTAAGTCCAGGCATGTTTGGTTACTCCATTCTGCGAAGCAGCTATAAAAATGAATTTATGAGCGACCTGTTTGAGTTGCTGAATAAATTCGATATCCCGATTGAGGGGCTGCATACTGAAACGGGCCCCGGTGTTTACGAGGCGGCCATTAAATATGCCGATGCCCTGCAAGCCGCAGATCAGGCTATATTGTTTAAAACAGCTGTTAAAGAAATCGCCTACAAGCACGGTATCTTAGCTACTTTTATGGCAAAGATTAACGAAAACCTACCTGGTTGCAGTGGCCATGTGCACCAGAGCTTATGGGATAATCAACACAAAAACAATCTCTTTTACGATGAAAAAGATGTCGATAAAATAAGTGCAACGATGAAAAACTACATGGCAGGGCAGTTGCATTGTTTGCCACATATTTTGCCTATGATTGCACCAACCATTAACAGCTACAAACGCCTTGTGGAAGGGGCCTGGGCACCCACCACCTTAACCTGGGGGATTGATAACCGCACTACGGCATTGCGTGCGCTGCCCGGAAGCAAAAAAGCCGCGCGTTTAGAAACTCGGATTGTAGGCTCTGATACCAACCCTTACCTTGCGATTTCTGCTTGTTTGGCAGCCGGACTGTATGGCGTTAAAAACAAGCTAAAACTGGAGCAACCGGCAACAAAGGGAAATGGCTATACCGATTTATCAAACGGAACATTATCGCGCAATTTATTCGAAGCCACAGAAAAGATGAAAAATTCTAACGTAGCCAAAGAATTACTGGGCGCAGATTTCGTCGATCATTTTACCATGACCCGCGAATGGGAATGTAAACAATATGCTAAAGTGGTAACCGACTGGGAATTGAAAAGGTATTTAGAAATTATATAACCGAGAGAACCATTTGAACTTAATTCAGAAGATAAAAACAAACTCCATGATATTCGATAAGATCCATCAGTTTAACTTTCCAACCACCATTCGTTTCGGTGCAGGTGCGGCAAAAGAATTGCCAGCCTATCTGGTTAAAAACAATTTAAAAGCACCCTTAATCGTTACCGATCCCACCATAGCACAGCTTCCATTTTTTAAAAGCATCGTTGCAGATTTAAGCGCAAAAAATATTTCGGTAGAGGTATTTAGCGATATCCATAAAAACCCGGTAAAGAGTGATGTTTACAATGGTACCGATGCCTGGGATGCCACCCAACGCGACAGCATTGTGGGTATAGGTGGCGGTGCGGCCTTAGATGTTGCGCGGGCCATTGTACTCCGCGTTAATCATCGCGAAGATTTATTTAAGTACGACGATTTAATAGGCGGCGATGTTTACGTAACCAACGATGTCCCTCATTTTATCACCATCCCAACTACGTCTGGTACCGGAAGCGAGGTTGGCCGCAGTGCCATAATTGCCGATGATGAAACGCATCAGAAAAAAATCCTGTTTTCGCCAAAATTAATGGCACAGATTGTTTTTGCAGACCCGGAGTTAACAATGGATTTACCGCCCTTTATTACTGCCGCAACCGGTATGGATGCCTTAACACACAATATGGAAGCTTATCTGGCTAAAAATTTTCATCCCATGTGCGATGGGATTGCTTTAGAAGGGATTTCATTGATTAAAGATTCGCTGGTGCAGGCTACTAATAATCCTGATTTAGAAAGCCGCAGCAAAATGTTAATGGCTTCGATGATGGGTGCCATTGCTTTTCAGAAAGGCCTCGGCGTAGTACATTCGCTGGCGCACCCGCTATCGTCTCTTTTAGATACCCATCATGGCCTGGCCAATGCCGTAAATATTCCCTATGGCATGCAGTTTAATATTGCAGGCTTCGAAGACCGGTTTAAGAAAATAGCCATTGCATTAGCGCTTCCTGAACAAAGCGGCGATGCTGTTGTAAAATATCTGTTCGATTTGAATACAAGGGTTAATATTCCACATAAATTAAGTGATATTGGCGTTAAAAATGAACATATAGAAACACTAGCCGATTTAGCCTTTGCCGACTTCGCTCACCCAAACAATCCGAAGTCGGTAAGTCGAGAAGATTTTAAACAACTGTATCTAAATGCATTATAACTTAGAACAATAAGATTAGATTTAAAAACTTCAAGCATGCCAATCGGTTAAATCTATGGCAAAAAAAATGAATAATGATGTCTGATAAAATAATAATTGGGGTTACTGATTGCAGTAAATTTGATATTTATCGCAACTGGGTATTATCTTATAACGAAACCGTTGAAGTGATCCAGCTGGGGTATAAGCTCAATAATTTCGACGAAATAAAAAAATGCCAGGGCATTGTATTAACCGGTGGTGAAGATGTACACCCTCGTTTTTACCAGCATCCCGAATATTATCCGTTTTGCTACGAAGATGATATAGACGAAAGTCGTGATGAATTCGAATTTAAGGTTTTAGCTTATACTGAAGCTAATGCCATTCCTGTTCTGGGCATTTGTAGAGGCATACAGGTTGGCAATGTATTTTTTGGCGGCACGCTCATCCCCGATATTCCAACCTGGGGCAAATTCGACCACGCTAAAATGCCAGATAAATCGGACAGGTACCATGAAATTATCATCAATCCCTCATCATGGTTAAGCGATATTGTAAACACCGATAAGGGTTTGGTAAACAGCAATCACCACCAAAGTACCGATAGAACCGGAAAAGGCCTTGTGGCCAGTGCGTTATCGGCCGATGGCGTAGTTGAAGCCATGGAGCGCATGCAGCCCGAAGGAAAACCTTTCCTGTTGTTTGTTCAATGGCACCCCGAAAGGTTAAAAGACCAGCAAGGTCCTTTTAGCAAAAATATACACACCGCATTTTTAAATTCAATTGTTAACCGCAAACAAGATGCAAATCATTAATCCGGCAACCGAAGAAATTATAACCAGCTTAACCGAAGATTCAAAAGAAAGTCTTCAATCCAAGTTCGAAATGCTTAAAAGCGCACAGCAACTGTGGGCCAATAAAAGTTTAGCTGAACGGATTTCCATCCTTTCAAACTTCAGTACTTTACTCGAATCTGAAACAGAAGAACTGGCGCACATATTAACCAGCGAAGTTGGAAAACCCTTGCAACAATCGCGCAATGAAATTAATGGTGCAAGAGCACGGATTAAATGGATGCTCGATCACTCCATAAAGTACCTTTCTGATGAGGTGATGGTTAATGAACCCGGCTTAAAAGAAATTATCAAATACGAACCCCTGGGTGTAGTCTGTAATATTTCTGCCTGGAATTACCCCTACCTGGTTGGTGTAAATGTTTTTATCCCTGCTTTACTTAGCGGAAATGCTGTGATGTACAAACCATCCGAATATGCCAGCTTAACCGGACTTCAAATCGAGAAACTATTAAAGCAGGCAGGTGTACCCGATCAGGTGTTTCAGCTTGCCATTGGTGCAAAAGAAACTGGAGCAGCATTACTGGAAATGGATTTCAACGGCTATTTCTTTACAGGCTCGTACCAGACCGGGAAATACATTTACGAAAAAGTTGCTCCAAAAATGGTTCCCTGCCAACTGGAACTAGGTGGTAAAGATCCTTTATACATTGCCGAGGATGTGGCCGATGTTGCAGCTGCAGCTGTTGGCACTGCCGACGGCGCCTTTTACAACAATGGGCAAAGCTGCTGCTCAGTTGAACGTATTTACGTACACGAGAAAAATTATGAGGCCTATTTATCTGCCTTTGTTAATGAGGTAAAGAGCTGGAAAAGTGGCTCACCAACAGCCGATGGCGTATATATTGGGGCATTAACCCGGAAAGCCCAGATTTCGATTTTAGAGAACCAGATAAAAGACGCGCTGGATAAAGGCGCCAAACTATTAACAGGAGGTAAAAGCCTCAGCGGAAAAGGTTATTATTTTGAGCCAACGGTTTTAACGGAAGTAACCAACGATATGCTGGTGATGCAGGAAGAAAGCTTTGGTCCCATTATAGGCATTATGAAAGTTAAAGACGATGCCGAAGCTTTAAAAATGATGCAAGATACCGATTATGGGTTAACGGCATCTGTTTATACTGCCGATCAGTCGCTGGCAGAAAAAATACTGGCCCAACTGGATGCAGGCTCCGGTTACTGGAATTGCTGCGATAGAGTAAGTGCTGCCCTCCCGTGGAGCGGAAGAAAATATTCGGGCATTGGAGCAACTCTTTCACACCAGGGCTTAAGGGCCTTTACCAAACCAAAAGCATATCATTTAAGAGGCTAAAATGGAGAACAATTTAGATAATCAATTTGTTGAAGGCGAAATTGCCGATTACCTGCTAACTGACACGGGCATACTGGTTGCTTACAGTAAAAGTATTTTACGTACGGTAGCAAACATTAAGGCCAATGTTGCGCTGGTTAAGAAAATTACCAACAACAAGAAAGTGCCACTGTTAATTTATCTAAAAAACTCTCCGGTACCCGATAAAGCAACCAGAAAATTTTCGACCGAACAGTTGCCTAATATTTATACTGCAATGGCCATGGTTTCGAAACCCGGCTTGGCGCAACTTATAATGAGACTGCTCTTTAAATTTCAAAGCCCTCCTATTCCCATAAAATCGTTTACTGATGATGAAAAAGCCAAAGAATGGCTGACCCGTTTTTTGTGAAATACAATTCTGCGGTAATCAACGAAATCTGCGGGAGCCCTTAATGCTCCATTCCCCCTACCTTTCACATTTCTCCTAGCACAAACACCTCCGATTAAAATCTTTTTAATAAATTGCAGGTTAATACTTATTCGGTTAATCCGCAGTTATTTATTTAATGAAAAAAATATTCCTGATTATCACCTGCTGCCTCTTTACAGCCAGCACTTTCGCCCAAAATATTGTTTCTGAAACTGAAAGCGGCGACGCAGAAGGCACCATTGTTCAAACTCCTTGTGCCATTATTCCGGAGCCGGTATCGCTAATGAAAAAGGCCGGTACATTTACTTTACCTGAAAATGTAATTATACAAACCACCAAAAGTGCAGAGCTAAAGCAATCTATTGCTTATTTATCAGATCGGATTACAACCGCTACCGGAAAATTTGTAAGCACTTTAAGTAATTCAACCCACCCTACTATTAAACTTATCCTAAACACGCAAGATGATGCACAACTGGGAGCAGAAGGATATAAGCTGAATGTAAATCCTACACAGATAGTTATTACGGCAAACAAGCCTGCAGGCATTTTCTATGGTGTGCAGTCGTTATTACAGCTCTTCCCTGCCGAAATAGAAAGTAAAGAACAGGTAAATGATATTAAATGGAAAGCACCCTGCGTTGATGTGGTAGATTACCCCAAGCTAGGCTGGCGGGGCTTAATGTTTGATGTTGCCCGTCACTTTTTTACCAAGGAGGAAGTAAAGCAGTTTATTGATGGCATGGTGCGTTACAAGTTTAACCTGCTACACTTACACCTCGCCGATGATGAAGGCTGGCGCATTGAAATTAAAGGTTTGCCTAAATTAACCGAAATAGGTGCATGGAATGTTAAAAAAACAGGAACTTTTGGCGATTTTATTCCACCAACTGCTGATGAACCCCGCACATATGGCGGCTTTTATACACAAGAAGACATTAAAGAACTGGTGCAATACGCACAAGAGCGTTTTGTAAACATTTTGCCCGAAATTGATGTACCAGGGCATAGTTTAGCTATCATTGCCTCCTATCCCGAGCTATCGTGCACGCCGGATGCGGTGAATTATAAAGTACGTTCAGGCGAAAAAATAATGGACTGGAGTCGTGGAGCACCACCGATAGCCCTGGTTGATAATACACTTTGTCCGGCCAATGAAAAAGTTTACACCTTTTTAGATACCGTAATTACTCAGGTTGCACAACTTTTCCCTTTCGAATACATCCACATGGGGGGCGATGAAGCCTCGCATAATTTTTGGGAAAAAAACGATCAGATTAAGCAACTGATGCAAAGAGAAGGTTTAAAAACCATTCCACAGGTTCAGGCTTATTTTGAAAAACGTGTAGAGCAGATTGTAATGGCCAAAGGAAAAAAATTTATGGGCTGGGACGAAATCTTAGAGGGTGGTGTATCACCCACAGCAGCAGTAATGAGCTGGCGGGGCATGAAATACGGCATACAGGCTGCTAATGATAAACATAATGTGGTAATGAGCCCAACCGATTTTGCTTACCTGGATTACATGCAGGCCGATGCCATTACAGAACCTAAAGTTTACGCTTCGCTTAGGCTAAACAAAGCCTACCAGTTTAACCCTGTTCCGGCGAGTGTAAATGCACAGTATGTTATTGGTGCACAAGCCAACCTTTGGACCGAGCAGGTTTTTACATTCCGCCAGGTAGAATACATGGTTTGGCCACGTGCTTTTGCCATTTCAGAATCGGCATGGAGCCCGATTGAGAAGAAAAACTGGATTAATTTTGTTGACCGTACCCAGCAGCATTTTAAACGTTTGGATTTTGCCGAAATTAAGTACTCGCCTGCTATTTACGACCCTATTTTTACCGTAAAACGTAGTGCCGATAAACAGTTAATGGTAGAATTAACCCCCGAAATAGACGGACTGGACATTTACTATAGTTTTGATAACTCGACACCTGATCGTTTTTACCCTAAATATACCACCGCGCTACAAGTTCCAAAAGATGCCAGTATGCTGCGGGTAATTACATATCGTGGTAAACAACCTATCGGAAGATTGATCAGTATGCCGGTTGCCGATTTACAGAAAAGAACGAGATAAAATGACAGGCGAAAAAAGTTTGGAAAAGCTGTTGAAAACAATGAAACCAGTACATAATCCTGGCGAATTTGTATTTTGCAAGGTTGAAAATCTAAATGCAATAGATGTCAACCTTGCGGTTTGCCTATTCAAAGAAGAAGAAGCAACTACAATAATTTTAAAGAAAGAAATTGCTGATCAATTGGGTTTAGAATACGATTTTATCGCCTCGTGGATCACATTAACAGTACACTCTTCTTTAACAGCCGTAGGCTTAACAGCAGCTTTTTCTACTGCACTATCAGAACATGGCATAAGCTGCAATGTAGTCGCAGCCTATTATCACGACCATATATTTGTAGATTTGAAAGATACTGTGGCAGCCATGGATATTTTAAAACAACTCTCCGAATAATGGGAAAAGAAATAGAGCGCAAATTTTTAATCAATCAACAAAAGTGGGATAGCCTGAGCAAACCAGCTGGAAAGCTGGTTAGACAAGGTTATTTGCTTACCGATAAAAATAAAACAGTGCGTGTAAGGGCAACAGAAGCAAAAGGCTTTTTAACCATTAAAGGGCAAACGGTTGGCGCAACCCGTTTAGAATATGAATATGAAATTCCGCTTACCGAAGCCGTAGAATTATTAGATCACTTCTCGCAAGCTGAACTTTCTAAAACACGATATGAGATTGCGTTTGAAGGGAAAGTGTGGGAAGTTGATGTATTTTCGGGCCATAACGAAGGTTTAATTGTTGCAGAAATAGAGCTGGAAAGCGAAACGGAAACATTTAACCTGCCCGACTGGGTAAGCAAAGAAGTTACCGAAGAAGAAAAATATTATAATTCGAACCTCACCATCACTCCTTTTAAAAACTGGATTTAACAGTTTATTTAAATTTTATTTACAAATGAGTTAAACGTATTTCATATATTAGATTAATCGGATTCATCCCCGCCGATAAATAGTTATTTTAGTTTCAATATCTTGAATTTCAAATAATATCAATATAAACCCCAAAAGGATGAAAACAACTAAGTTATTAATGAGTATGGTTATTGCAGCTACGCTATTTTTTGCTGGCTGTAAACCGAAAGATGCTGCCATTCAGGCCGCGATCCAGGCCAAAGAAGCTACAGGTATTACGGTGGCCGTTACTAAAGGCGACGTAACCTTAACGGGTGTAGTTGATGATGAAGCTGCAAAAGCCAAAGCAGAAGAAATTGCAAAAGCAGAAAAAGGAGTAAAATCTGTAATCAACAGCTTAACCATTAAAACTGTAGAAGCACCTGTGGTTATTTCAGAAGATCCTGTTCTGATTAAAAATGTTGCCGATGCTACCAAAGATTTCCCAACGGTGAAAGCTGAGGTTAAAGATGGTGTGATTGTGCTAACAGGCGAGCTTAAAAAAGCTTCACTAATTACATTAATGCAGCATTTGAGTGCATTAAAACCAAAAAAAATCGACAATAAACTAATCATTAAATAACCTAGGCCATGGCATTAGAAGATAAATACAAAGCATTAACTGACGCAGCAACTGCAGCAGGTATAGCAGATTTAGCCGTAAGGGAACAAGACGGGGTTTTATATATAGATGGAACTGCAGCTGATGGAGCCACTAAAGATTCCCTTTGGGAAGTTTACAATCAGATTGATCCAAACTTTACTTCAGGTGATCTTGTTCTGAATGTAAATGTAGCCATTGATGCTGCCGTTACCCATGCAAAAGTGGTTACAGAAAGCAGCAATTTAAATATCCGCAAGGGCCCGGGCACCGATCAGCCCATTGTAGGTAAGGCTGCCCATGGCGAGGTAATTACCCTGGTAAACAGAAGCAATGATTTGTGGTGGCTGGTAAGAACCAATGATGGTGAAGAAGGTTATTGCTATGCACAATACTTAGAAGCTCAGGCTTAAAATATAATAGCCCTCATAGATGTAAAACTATGGGGGCTTATTTCTTAAATCAGCTGGTGTTCGTGCGCGAAATTCAACAAACCAACAATAGATTTTACCCCGGTTTTGCGCCAAATATTTTTACGGTGAGTTTCTACTGTATGTTCCGAAATAAAAAGCATTTTTCCAATGTCAGCTGAGGTATGCTCTTTTGCAATCAACCTGATAATTTCTACTTCCCGTGGAGATAAATTATTGATGGCAATTACATGGTTTTCTTTTTGGTAACCATTAATAAACTTATTGGCCACAGAACTTTGTATATAGGTTTCGCCATGCATTACTTTATTAATGGCCTTATGCAACTCGGTGTGTTTTACATCTGCCAGTAAATATCCTTTAATTCCTGCTTTCAACTTGGCCGAAATACTGTTAAAATCATCTTGTACCGACAATACAATAACTTTCAAGGCAGGAAATTCTCTTGTAATCATCCCCAATAACTCAGCTCCTTCCTTTTCGTTACTACTAAAATTTACGATCACAACATCAGGTGCCTTTAACTGAATAGTCTTTTGATTTGCAGCCATTAAAGTTACATTCCCAACCACCTCTACTCTGTTTAATATTTTTTCTACACATTCCATTAACGTGTACGCGTCATCAACCAGAAAGACCTTAATCTTTTGCATAAAGTTTAGTTTAGCTATTTATCTCTTAATAACTTGCTTTATCAATAATAGTTTGAATCAAACTGACAATTATCAATTTACATCTCTTCTCAATGACAAAAACAATTCATCAAAAGCCATAAATTTTATGTTTTTAGATAGGATAGGCAGTAATGTGATTTTAGCAGGCAACAATATGTGGTGCATATCTTGCCGATCAAATTGAAAGATACTTTTTACATTCAGCAGAGAACCTCTCAAAATCCTTCTTTGCGGCCTGTGGTAAACCGGCACGTATACCAAATTAAAAGCTATACTAAGCAGTAAGCTTTTTAGGCCCAGAAACAGAATAACAAAGTTTGAGCGCATCATGATAAATGGAATAATTAAAATTTCATTTCAACTAATTTAATGAATTATTTAATTATCTGCTATAGTTTTGCAATTTCCAACGCATAAAAAAAGCACAAAGAATAACTCAAAATTGAGGTTCCTTGTGCTTTCAGGCTTTATTGTGGTTTTATTTACTTAAAGGCAGCGCAACACCAGGCTTAATTATACCTTTTAGTGCTACATCGAATACCAATGGCGTAAAAGGGTTAATGGGCCCGCCGCCATTTTCGCCAAAGCCTAAGCGCGATGGTAAAATCATTTTAATTTTACCCCCCACCCCAATTAACTGGATGCCTTGTACAACACCCTGAGGCAACTGGCCTAAAGGTAATTTACGGGGAATGTACTGTACACTTTCTGAAAAAACGCCTGCTTCTTTGGCTATCCTGGCATCAGAAGTATCGAAAACATTAATGCTCCCGTTCGATTTTTTATTGGTAAACTGTCCGGTATAGTCAATTAATACCGTATCTGTTAAAACAGCCCGTTCAGCATTGCCCGGAGCAGCAATTACATATTGCAATCCTGATGGTGCAGTAGTAACTTTAAGTTGGTTATCGGCAATGTATTTAGCTATTTTAGCTGGCTCTACTACTTTATTTTTCTCATTTAAGGCTTTGTACTCTGCCTCGAAGAAAAGTCGTTTTTTAGCATCAAAAATCGAATCTGCATCATTCCCTTTGTGTAATACCTTCTCAATTTTAATGGTAAAGGATGCAATATTAGATTTTAAACCTTTTGGTTTCGGTTGGCCTGAATATTTCTCCATCGAATCTAAATTTAATTTAAAAACAGCACTATCGCCCTCACCCAATAGTTTTAGCCCTGAAGCCAAATCTCCCTTAAACATCGATTTACTGATAGCAAAAAAAGCAGGGCGTTCATTGTCGTAAGTATTTACCATTACCGAATCGGGATTGGTATTGGTTTCTACGGTTTGTACACCGTTTAGTTTTACATAGTCACCGTCCTGGATTTTTGGCTTACCGTCACTTTTATAGATTTTGTAAGTCATATCGCCTTCGCCTTTTTCGAATTTGTTACAGGCCGAAAGGCCCAAGGCTACCGCCAATAGCATTATAATTCCTTTTTTCATTTTCATTAATCGGTATAAATCCCTACAAAGATAGACTATAATAAGCTTCAATAAATCGTAGAAATGTTTTATTTCGTTGCTATCACAAAAAAACGACCAAAAAAAATCCTGCTTAAATAAATAAGCAGGATTTTCTAATCTGATATTATAAATTATTTTTTAACTATTGGAGCAGGCATTTGAACCGGAGGTTGTACCGGTGCTGGCTTTCCTTTAATAATATCTTTAATTTCCAATTCGAAAGCAATTGGGCTAAATGGCATAATACCAACTTGTGGAGCTCCTTGCTCGCCATAACCTAAGTTAGAAGGGATAATAACTTTGATTTTACCACCTTTACCAATTAATTGTAAAGCTTCGGTAAATCCAGGAATTGTACCACCTACTGGCATTTTTTGAGGGCCGTAAGGTTTACCTGGTTTAAATTCATTTTCAGCTTTAGCTAATTTCTCATCGCTGGTATCAAAGATTTTGTATTTACCATCTTTGTTCTTTTTAGTAACTCTACCAGTATAATCAATTAATACAGTATCGCCAAGTGCTGGTTTTTCTGCACTACCTGCGTTTTCGATAATGTAATGTAAACCGCTTGCAGTAGTTTTGGTAGTTAATTTATTATCGTCGATATAAGCTTTTAATTTAGCAGGCTCAGCAGCTTTCTTTTTATCAGCTGTTGCTTTGTAATCAGCCTGGAAAAATTCAGAAGCTCTTTTGTTGAAAGTAGAATCTGCTTCACCAGTTTTTTTCTTGAATACTTTTTCGATTTTTACCGTGAAAGTAATGTATTTATCGTTTTTAAACTGCTCTGGTTTTGGTTGTTTGCTATGGAAAGCCATAGTATCCAAATTCACTTTAAAAGTTGCACTATCACCTTCTCCGAACAAAGTTAACACATCATTCATATCACCAGCATACATTTTCTTTTGTGCAGGAAAAACTGCAGGAGTTTCGCTGTCAAAAGTGCTTGATAATACTGAGTCTTTATCGTTTTTCTGAATGAAATTCATTTTAACGATATCGCCTTCTTTAATTTTTTCGTTACCTGCTGAGTTGTGAATGGTATACAATAACCCTCCAGCTCCCTTTTTCTCTTTGTTACATGCTGCTAAGCCTAAAGTGGCTGCTGCTAGAATAATAATTCCCTTTTTCATTTATTTAATTTGACTTTTTAAGTTTTGATTGTTTTATTTCTGCCTTTTAGGCTAGCAATTGTTCTTTATAATTTTCTAATATCGATTTAAATTCTGAAACTACAGCATCTAACGGTTTTTCTGATGCTCCACCGGCGGCATTTCTGTGCCCTCCGCCATTAAAATACTTTTTACAGATTTCGTTGGCCGGAAAATCGCCTGTTGACCGCACAGAAAGCTTTACTTTATCGGTACGTTCTACAATGAGTGCTGCCAAACGGATGCCATTAATAGAAAGTGCATAGTTTACTACCCCTTCCGTATCGCCGGTAATGCTATGGTATTGCGCCAGTTCCTCTTTAGTAACCGAAATAATGGCCGTGTTGTAATCTCTTAAAACCTCCAGTTTATTAGATAGGCAGTAACCTAAAAAGCGCAGGCGGTTTTCGCTTGAGTTATCGTAAACCAACTCATGAATTTTTGATTGATCGGCTCCCAAATCGATTAGGTTTGCGGCAATACGGTATACAGTTGATGTTGCTGATGAGAAACGGAACGACCCCGAATCGGTCATGATACCGGTGTACAGGCAAGAAGCTACGTCTTTATTGATTAGCTCGCCATCCTGTAACTGATTTACAATAAATTCGTACACCAATTGCGCAGCAGCACAGGCATTAATATCCCAGCAGCGGTAATCGTCAAAATCCTCAGGCTCTAAATGGTGATCGATCATGATCTTTTTAGCACTTGCAGCCCTAACCAACTCGCCTAGTTCGTTAATACGGCTTAAGGTATTAAAATCAAGGCAAAAAATAATCGATGCTTCTTCTACTAACCTGGCCGCTTCTTCTTGCTGCTCGGTAAAAATAATTACATCACCGTTGTTTGGCATCCAATGTAAAAAAGCAGGATAATCGGTAGGTGTAACTACTTTAACATGATGCCCCTTCTGAATTAAATATCCATATAAACCAAGAGATGAGCCCATTGCATCACCATCGGGTTTATGATGCGTAGTAATTACAATGCGCTGTGGCGAAGCCAGTAATGTTTTTAATTCGGGTAGTGTAAGCATATATTTTTTGCGCTGCAAAGCTAAGTAATTTTTAATATTAAATAAGGTGTATTTACGCTTATCCTTTTATATTCATCAATTAAAACGTATTTTTGCAGAAAAATTGATATCAAAGCACAATGAGCACTAACAGAACTTTTACCATGATTAAGCCAGATGCAGTAGCAAACGGCCATATCGGATCTATTATTAACGACATTACTAATGCAGGTTTTAAAATCATTGCATTAAAATATACTAAGCTTACTGATGAAACTGCTGGTCAGTTTTATGCAGTACATGCTGAGCGTCCTTTCTACAAAGATTTAGTTAGCTTCATGTCTTCAGGACCAATTGTTGCTGCTATTTTAGAAAAAGACAACGCCATTGAAGATTTCAGAAAATTGATCGGTGCTACCAACCCTGCAGAAGCTGCAGAAGGTACTATCCGTCAGAAATATGCTAAATCAATCGATGCTAATGCTGTTCACGGTTCAGATTCTGACGAGAATGCAGAAATTGAAGGAAACTTTTTCTTCAAAGCAGACGAGCGTTTCTAATTTCTGATGTAAAATACAAACAATGAAACCTCGAATTTTTCGGGGTTTTATTGTTTTAGCATTTTTGTATCTTTCGTGCTTTAAAATAGTTACTATCCTTTAACCTGTTGAAAATAATTACACCATAAAACAATCAGTGAAACCATCATGATTTACTAATAATCAAAAACTAAGAAATCATGACAGCTTCATCACAAATGAAAACAAATTAATACGAATGAAAAGAATTTTCTTAGTGGCATGTCTTTCGGGCATTGCTGTTGCATCTTTCGCACAAACCAAAACTGCAGCAAAAAAATCGGTTGCAAAAAAAACAACCACAGTAAGTAAAACCTCAACGGTTACTGCATTAAAATCTACTTTAGACTCTACCAGTTATGCCTTTGGTACTTCAATTGGTGCGGGCTTAAAAACTACCGGATTATCAACATTAAATTACGAGGCCTTATTAAAAGGCTTAAAAGATGCATTTACAGGCGGTAAAGTTGTACTAAACCAACAACAGGCACAACAATGTATTAACGATGCATTGGCTAAAGCCTCGGCAGTAAAAAACAAGGCAGAAACTGAAGCAAATAAAATTAAATACGCACCAATTATGAAAGAAGGACAAGATTTCTTAGAACAAAACAAAAAACGTGCTGGCGTACAAACCACAGCAAGCGGCTTACAATACGAAGTTTTAACTGCTGGTACAGGAGTTAAACCAGTAGCTACCGATTCGGTATTGGTACACTATAAAGGTACATTATTAAACGGAAAACAGTTTGATAGCTCTTACGACAGAGGCGAACCAATTTCTTTCCCACTAAATGCTGTTATTGCTGGTTGGACTGAAGGTGTTCAATTAATGCCTGCAGGTTCGAAATATAAATTTTATATCCCTTACAACCTGGCTTACGGAGCACGTGGTGCAGGTGCAGATATTCCACCTTACAGCGCTTTGATTTTTGAGGTAGAGCTGTTGAAGGTAAACGGTAAATAAAACATGATGTAAGATGGGGGATGAAAAATATAAGATTAATCCATCTTCCTGATCGTCATTTCGTTTGAAGCAAAGCAACAAATGAAATGACGTTTTTTTTTGCCCTAAACTCAGCACTTAGCCCAATCTGATGGTGACATCTGATGCCACCGCAAGAACGATTATTGAAACGCCGCAAAACTTTCTTAACTATTTGATGTTCCTATTAAAAATCAACATCAATATGAAAAAGATATTCCCAATAGCATTAATTGCACTTTTGTGCACTACCTTAAGCAGCTGCGAGTTGGTAGAAGGTATATTTAAAGCCGGCGTATGGTCGGGTATTATTATTGTAGTAGTAGTGGTTGCACTGTTAATCTGGATATTATCCAAAGTATTTGGCGGGGGGAAAAGTTAGTTTTGACTTCGGAGTCTGGAGTCTTCAGTCCATAATCCGAAGTCTTTCAGGGTATAGGTAAAAACCTATGCCCAACATTTTTATTATAAAAATATCATTTCTGTAATCACTTCGCTTCCAGCGTGTTCATTCAATTTTTGGATAATACCTTGGCGCACTAAGATCAGTTCATTTTTAATCACTGAGGATTCGATCCTTAAAAAAAGCTTTTTATCGTGAATATAAATCTGCTTGGTACGGTTGGCAATGGCAGTACCCATAATTTCAGGCCATACCGATAGAATGGAAGTTTCATCGAACTTTCGGCGTATACGATACACATCAAGCATTTTGCTTATGGCATCTTTTAAGGTAACATCGTTAGGTTTACGCATTTTCTATAGTTCCATTATCAACTTCAAACAAAGTTACATCAACTTCTATTTTTTCGAAAATCGATTTTACTCTTTCTTTTCCGGTATCGGTTATAAATATCTGTCCAAAATCATGATGCGATACCATTTGCATTAATTTTTGAACGCGGTTATCATCCAGCTTATCAAATATATCATCTAATAAGAGTAAAGGTTTAAACCCTTTGTTTTTGGCAAGGTAGGCATACTGCGCCAATTTTAAGGCAATTAAAAAGGATTTCTGCTGTCCCTGCGAACCGAATTTCTTTAGTGGCATATTGCTGATTACGAAAGCCAGTTCATCTTTATGTATACCTGTGGTGGTACGTTCGAGTACGCGGTCTTTCTCCACCGATTTTTTCAACAAATCTTCAAAAGTCGCATCGTTGAGCTGCGATTGGTAATTCAGTTCTACCACTTCCTTGTTTTCGGTAAGGTAAATGTAATACTGGTTAAACATTGGGATAAACTCATCCATAAATGCCTTACGGGTACCGAATATCTTGTTGCCAGCTAACACCAGCTGCTCATCTAAAATTTCGAGCAATGCAGGATCGTATCTGCGCGTAATGGCAATCTGTTTCAATAAAGCGTTGCGGTTAGCTAAAATACGGTTATAGGTAATCAGCTGATCGAGATAATGTCCGTCGGTTTGCGAGATTACGTTATCGATAAACTTTCTGCGTTCTTCACTCCCTTCCATAATCAGGTTCACATCGTATGGCGACACCATTACCACGGGAAACAAGCCAATATGATCGGCCAGTTTATCGTATTCTTTTTTATTGCGTTTAAACTGCTTTTTCTGATTGCGTTTTACCCCGCAAGAAATTTTTTCATTCTTCTCACTGCGGTCAAAGTCACCCTGAATCATAAAAACCTCTTCGCCTGTTTTAATCTGCTGGGTATCGATTGGGTTAAAATAACTTTTACACAGGCACAGGTAGTGGATGGCATCGAGCATATTGGTTTTGCCCGATCCATTATTACCCGTAAAAACATTTACCGTTTCCGAAAAACGGAGACCGGCGTCGGTATAGTTCTTGAAATTGAGCAGGGTAATATTTTTTAACCACATAAATATGTCACAAATTTACCGTTTTTTAGCCGCTTAACATTCATTGTTTAAAATTAACGTTAATTACATTTAAAAATATTGTACTTTCATAGCAAGGAAAAATTTCAATGGTTGCACAAAAAATGTTAGAAGGAAATGTTCTGTGGTCCTACGATCATGAACTGACCAATGAAAAGGGTACTGGCTGGATTAAAAAATTAGCCGGTTTATTTTCATTTTTAAAGCCGAGACACAAACACGAAGGTAATATATTGCTTGCCTCGAACGGGATTTTTATTACGGGCGACGAGCAGCTGGAAGTGCCTTTATCGAATATAGAAGAAGTTTATATGGGTTTCGACGAGCTGTTTCCGGCTTCAGCCATCAAAAACTTTGGCTTATTCTGGCAGCCTATCCGCATCCGCTCAACCATCAGTCGTTCGGAAAGCCAAACAGTTTACCTGGTAATTAACCGTACAGGTATTTTTAGCGACAACCAAACATGGTTTAACACGCTAATTAGCCTGCTCCGTTAATTGTGACGGACATTTTGCACTTTTGCCCCCTAAATAACTAATGTTTAATTAAATACTTCAAAATAAAGATTGATACTTTGATTGAAAAATGTATTTTTGCAATCTTAATTTTTTAAACAAACATGTCTACAACAGATAATCAGACAATTCAACCGACTAAAAAAGGTTCATTTTTACAAGAGAATAATAAGAGCTTACTTTTTATAGCAGGCGCTGTAGTTGTATTAGTTCTAATCTACCTTTGGTATCAGGGCGTGTACTTAAAAGGCCGTGCTGAAGAAGCAGCGAGCAAAATGTACAAAGCAGAGCAATATGTTGGTGTAGATTCATTATCGAACAAAGCCGTTAAAGGCGAAAGTGGTTATCCGGGTTTTGAGCAAATTGCTAAAGAATACGATAACACCAAATCGGCAAACTTAGCAAACCTTTATTTAGGTGGTATTTATTTACGTAAAGGCGAGTTTAAACAAGCAGTGGAATCGTTAAGCAAATATAGCGCTACTGGTAGCCCGGTTGCTGATCCCTTAGCTTTAGGCTTATTAGGCGATGCTTACAGCGAGTTAAAGGATTATAAACAAGCAGCTACTTACTATAAAAAAGCAGCTGATAAAGCGAGTAAATTTACTTCGCCAATGTTTTTAAAGAAATTAGGATTAGTTAACGAAAACCTTAAAGATTTTAAAGGCGCTGTTGATGCTTACACTAAAGTAAAAACACAATACCCTGAAAGTGCAGAAGCACAGTTAATTGATGCGTATATTGCAAGAGCACAAGAGCAAGTTAAATAATCATTAACTATATTTTACTTAAAAGATCATCGAAAGATGGTCTTTTTTTGTTTCGTCTCATTCCATCCGATAGCTCCAATAGGGCGCGATCTGTTCCAGCTTTATATCAGTGGCGAAATGCCTACCCGTAAAGATGGAGGAGATCTGTTTCTTTTTTTTGGAAATCAATTGAAGATGCTTTTGGCCTGGTTCAGTCCCGCTCTTCGTTTTTTCCGGCGCTGATTTACCTGGTAAAACAAGTTGTTAATGAAGAAGCCCCCGAACCACTTCAATCAGGTTTAAGGAGCAAAGTCAGTAGTGCTATTTGGGGTTGCATGGTGACAGAAAGATTTAACGCAATCTTAAGAATAGTTTAGTATTGATAATCCTTCGCCATTTGCAGAGCAAAAAAGCATAGTAACTGAAACCTAGTTCCTATAACTTTTAAAGGTGGAGGTGCTGAAATAAATTCAGCATGACGGATTGGAATAACTACCAGTTAACCGATCTAAACAATTAACCAGTTAACCTAAATTATTTATTAAAAGCCGTCATAGTGTGAGCCGGGCCAACGGTAACAAAACTCTTAATCAGGTCTACGCTTTTATCAATTAACGCAGGAAGTTCTAACTGCTCGTTTTTATCAAATAAACCCAACACGAAATCTACCTGGCGGCCTTTTGGATAGTCGCTACCGATACCAAAACGTAAACGTGCGTAGTTTTGCCCGCCGCAAACCTCTTCTATGCTTTTAAGACCGTTATGGCCTGCGCTTGAGCCTTGTAGTTTTAATCTCAGCTTACCCAGTGGCAATGCCAGGTCATCAACAATCACCAGCACGTTTTCGGGCGCTATTTTAAGCTCTTTCATCCAATAGTTTACCGCTTTACCACTTAGGTTCATAAAGGTAGTTGGCTTAATTACATGTAGCTTCTTGCCTTTAAAACCCACTTCTGCATAATAAGCCAGGCGGATATTATCAAAGCTTCCGTTTAAGCCCTTAACCAGTTCATCGGCAATATCAAAACCAATGTTGTGTCTGGTATGCGCATAATCCGGACCGATATTCCCTAAGCCTACGATAAGATATTTCATGGCGCAAAGATAAAATGTTTAATGGAAGATGGAAAACAGATCATGGAAAGCTGGGCGATTAGCATTAAGTATTTGGCGGAAGATTAAGCTTAAAGCGAAAAGACCAAAGAATAAAGCTCAAATAATAAAAAATCAATAAAATAAAAAAGCGGTAAAGAATTACTTCTCTACCGCTTCCAGTATCTGTGAAATCAGCTACTATTTTTTACCTTTAGCAGCTTCAGTTTCTGCTTGTTTTAATGCTCTTGACATTGCAACAGAAACGATAGTATCTTCAGGAGTGTTAGTGATTACGTATTTATCACCTGAAAGGTCACGAACACGGAATAAACTACCTACTTCTAATTTCTCTAAGCTTACTTCTACGTTTTGTGGCATGTTAGCTGGTAACGCTTTAACACGTAGTTTACGTAATTTCTGGATTAATTTACCCCCCATTTTAACACCTGGAGAAGTTCCGGTTAATTTAACAGGGATTTCCATAACGATTTCTTTCTCGTCGAATAATTGAAGAAAATCGATGTGTAATAATACGTCGGTAAGTGGGTGAAACTGAGTATCTTTAACGATAGCTTTAGTTTTAGTACCGTTGATGTCGATCTCCACAAAGTTCACTTCCGGGGTATAAATAACGTCTCTTAAGTCGGCAATAACTACAGCAAAATGTTGTTGTTCTTTACCACCATACAATACCGCCGGAACTTTACCTTCGTAACGAAGTTCCTTGGCATCGCGTTTCCCTACGTTCTCTCTTGGAGAACCGCTAATTGCGATTGTTTTCATTTTTATTTTCTATTTATTTATTAGTATTAAGTATAGGTAATTTGTATCAAGACTTAAAGCTTTCTACGCATCACTTTCTACCTTTATTATTCTCTTTTTTGTTTAATTGGTTAACTGAGCACAAAATCTACAATTAACCGATTAACCAGTTTATACAATTAACCGACTATACTCTAAACAGATCGCTAATTGAGCCGTGTTCGTTTACATTGGCAATTGCCCTTGCAAATAAACTTGCTGTACTTAGCACTCTAATTTTCGGGCTTTCCTGTTTTAAAGGAATAGTATCGGTAACAATTAACTCGGTTAATACCGAATTTTCTACCGTTTCAATAGCTTTACCTGATAATACAGCATGTGTACAAACCGCTCTAACACTCGCAGCACCATTTTCCATAATCAAAGCCGCAGCTTTTGATAAAGTTCCTGCTGTATCGCAAATATCGTCGATCAATACAACGTCCTGTCCCTGCACATCACCAATAATCGACATCGATTCGATTTCGTTGGCACGTTTACGGCGTTTATCACAAATAATTACCTCTGCATTAAAAAACTTGGCAAATGTACGTGCCCTGTACGAACCACCCATATCAGGCGATGCGATAGTTAAGTTTTTTAAGCCTAGGCTTTTGATATAAGGCACAAAGATAACCGAGCCGTCTAAGTGATCAACCGGAATATCGAAGAAACCTTGTATCTGTGCAGCATGTAAATCCATCGTCATGATGCGGTGAATACCTGCCGACTTTAATAAGTTAGCCACCAGTTTAGCACCAATAGCCACACGTGGTTTATCTTTTCTATCCTGACGGGCCAAACCATAGTAAGGAACTACAGCAGTAATGTAATGTGCTGATGCTCTTTTAGCGGCATCAACCATTAACAAAAGCTCCATTAAGTTATCGCTAGGCTGGTAAGTAGACTGGATTAGAAAAACATCACTACCACGAACTGATTCATCGAAAGAAGGCTGAAATTCGCCATCACTGAATTTGTGAATGGTTACGTTACCAAGTGGTTTGCCGTAATGTTCGGCAATCTTAAGTGATAATCCCTTAGAACCTGTTCCGGAAAAAAGTTTAACCGGGTTGAACTGCAATGGCATGGGTCCGTGTAGTTTGCTGTTAAAAAAAATCGGATCATGTCTGTTTAAAACATGATCCGACGTTAAATTTCTGTTGTCCGACCTGGATTCGAACCAAGACAAACGGTACCAAAAACCGTTGTACTACCCTTATACTATCGGACAAAAACTTCTCGAAGATATTTCCTCGAAAGGGAATGCAAATGTAGGAAGCTTATTTCAAATTTGCAAGAGTGATTTTAAAATATTTTTAATTTCTTTCCCGCTCTTCCTGATTGCGATGCAAAGATAAAAAAATCATCATATAGCGTGCAACATTTTCTTTTTTTCTGCGACTTTTTTTACTACGAACCACTTAAATCATTTATTATCAAAGACTAAATTTTCACTATGAATTACTCGAGGATTAACACCATTGGGGGCTGGCTATGCTTCATTGTTGCCGCAACCACCTACATTTTAACCTTAGATCAATCTGTAAGTTTCTGGGACTGTGGCGAATTCATCGCTTCGGCCTTCCGGATGGAGGTTGTACACCAGCCTGGCGCACCAATGGTATCGATGATCCAGCGATTATTTTCTACGCTTGCCCTAGGTGATAAAACCAAAATTGCCTATTTTATGAATGTAGCTTCGGCATTGGCCAGCGCAGGTACTATTTTATTCCTGTTTTGGACCATTACTGCCCTCGCTAAAAAAACCATTGTTAAAAAAGGTGAAGCCATAAGCGCTCAAAAAATAATCAGCATAATGGGCGCAGGTCTGGCTGGTGCATTGGCTTATGCCTTTTCTGATAGCTTCTGGTTCTCTGCAGTAGAGGCTGAAGTTTATGCCTTGTCGTCGCTCTGTACCGCAATCGTATTCTGGGGTATCTTAAAATGGGAATCGCAGGCCGATGAACCTAAGGCAGACCGCTGGTTATTGTTTGTAGCTTATATCATGGGGCTTTCAATCGGTGTGCATATTCTAAATTTACTTACCATCCCTGCCTTAATATTTGTTTACTATTTTAAAAAGCACCCATCGCCAAAATGGCAAAATATTGCAAAAGTATTTTTTATTTCTATCGCAGTATTGGCTGTTGTACAATTTGGCCTGATCCAATATCTGGTGGCCTCTGCAGCCAAATTTGATTATTTCTTTGTAAATACTTTAGGTTTTGGATTTGGAACCGGTGTAATGCTCTTTGCTATTTTGCTTATCGGAGGACTCGTATATGGTATCCGCTATTCCATCCTTAAAAACAAAAGGGCCTTAAACTTAATCCTATTATTTACTGTATTGCTCTTATTCGGTTACAGTTCTTTTGCGCTTTTAATTATCAGGGCACAGGCCAAACCCAATTTAAATAATACCGATCCCGAAAATGTGTTTAACTTTTTAAGCTATGTAAACCGTGCCCAATATGGCGACAGGCCTTTGTTGTATGGCGAGAATTACAATTCGGAAAAGATCGACATTAAAGAAACCGGACAGTTATATAGAAGAGGAGAAAAAAAATACGAATCGGCGGGAACCAGATCTGAATATGTTTTCGGCGAGAAAACCCTTGCACCGCGCATGTATAGCGATAAACCTGAGCATGTTAAATTTTATAAAAATTACATGGGCTTTGACGATACGCATAAGCCAACCTTAATGGATAACCTGAAATACATGTTTTCTTTCCAAACCGGCCAAATGTACATGCGCTACTTTATGTGGAATTTTGTAGGCAGGCAGGATAATGAAGATGGCCAGTTTGGTGGCCGCCCAGGCACCTGGTTAAGCGGCATTAAACCTATAGATGCCATCCGATTAGGCGACCAGAAAAACCTGCCACCATCGATTGTAGAAAACAAATCTTATAACCGTTTCTTCTTTTTGCCTCTAATTATCGGGCTAATCGGTGCTGTTTGGCACTTTAAACGCAACCAGAAAGATGCTGGTGTTGTTGGGTTAATGTTTGTTTTTACCGGCATTGCCATTGTAGTGTATTTAAACTCGGTTCCAATTGAGCCGCGCGAAAGAGATTATGCCTATGTAGGTTCGTTTTATGCTTTTGCCATCTGGATTGGCCTGGGTGTATTCGGGTTAAAAGATTGGGCGTTTAAAAAGCTAACGCCTGTAAGGGCAAGTATCTTCGCCTCCATTATCGCTTTATTTGCTGCACCACTTATTATGGCCGAACAAGGCTGGGATGACCATAACCGATCGGATAGTCACGTAGCCCACGATATGTCGGTTAATTACTTAAAATCGTGCGCACCAAACGCCATCTTATTCACTTATGGTGATAACGATACCTACCCGGTTTGGTACGCACAGGAAGTGGAAAACATCCGTCCGGATGTACGCGTAGTAAACCTAAGCCTGTTTACAGCCGACTGGTATATTGACGGGATGCGAAGGAAACAAAACCAATCGGAGCCCCTGCCCATTACTTTGACACCTAACCAATATGTAGCCGGAACACGCGACATTATGTATTACCAGGATTATAAAATTGCACAGCGTATTGAGCTGAAAGAAATCCTGGATGTACTGCTATCGGATAACGACGCGGATAAGGTAACCATGAACGATGGTTCAAAATACAATGTGTTGCCAACCAAAAACCTGAAACTTTCGGTAAGTCCGCAGCAGGTTTTAGATACAGGCACGGTACCCAAAGAGGATGCAGGCAAAATTGCCGATAGCATGGAGTGGACATTTAACCAGAATTACGTGACCAAAGGCACGCTGGCTTTATTTGATATTCTGGTACACAACAACTGGAAACGCCCGATTTATTTTACCGGAGCAATGCCTGATGAGCAATATGTAGGAATGAATAAATACCTATACTCGGAAGGACTGAACAAAAGGTTATTGCCTTTAAAACCAGATACGGCAATTGAACAAGATTTTGACCGCATTAACATTAAACCTTTATACAACAACCTGATGAACGTTTATGGTTATGGTAACATTAAAAATGCCAGCCATTTAGACAGACAGTCATCAGATGATGTAACCATGTTATCGAACATGTTTAACGGTTTATTAAATGGCCTGATAAACGAAGGTAAAATTGCGGAAAGCAAAAAGGTAGCCAATAAATTTATGGACGTGATTCCCACTAAATTTTACAGCATGCGCCAGGTAATGAGCACCTATTATTTTACAGAAAGCCTGTACCGTTTAAACGACCTTAATCGGGCAAATGAAATGATTAGAAAAACAGCTGATTATGTAAATAAGGAACTCACGCATTTGGCAGATGTTTCAGAAAGCAAAAACCAGCTCGCTGCAGAGCAGGATGTGCGCTTTTATCTGGCCTATTTAGGGCAAATGGTAAAACTTACAGAAGCCTTTAAACAAGACGGGTTAAGCAAAAACCTCGAAAAACAATATAACAACCACATTATCAGGTTTACCCCATTTGCAACGGGCTAAGCTAAAAACAGTTCAAATTTTAACCCACGGGCAGATTTTACATTTCAGGCCCGTGGTTTTTTATTTTCCGGATTGGCCAAAATCCTTGAAGTGAACGGGATTAAGGCGTTAAATTTTGTTAAATCAATCTAAAAAATTACCTGTTTTATCGACTAGAATAGTTAATTTCGGCAGCATTTTTATGTAAAAACAATTTTTAATATCATTAAACAAACCAATGAATTATTCAAAAGTTAATAATATAGTAGGCTGGATCTGCTTTTTAATTGCTACAATAACTTACGTTTTAACCCTCGAGCCTTCCGCTAGCTTCTGGGATTGCGGCGAATTTATCGCATCAGCATTCAGGATGCAGGTAGTTCACCAGCCAGGTGCACCTTTATTCCTAATGATCCAACGTTTCTTCTCTATTTTTGCCACCGGCGATTTAACCCGGATTGCTTACTGGATGAACGTAGGTTCTGCGGTTTCGAGCGGGGCAACTATTTTATTCTTATTTTGGACAATCACTGCGCTGGCTAAAAAAACCATTGTTAAAGCTGGTGAAGAACTTACCAGTGGTAAACTGATCAGTATTATGGGTGCCGGAGCTGTTGGCGCACTAGCCTATACTTTTTCTGATAGTTTTTGGTTTTCGGCAGTTGAATCGGAGGTTTATGCGCAGTCGTCGTTATTTACTGCGATCGTTTTCTGGGCTATCCTTAAATGGGAAGCACATGCCGATGAGCCAAGAGCCGATCGCTGGTTGCTGTTCATCGCCTATATTATGGGTTTATCAATCGGTATCCACTTATTAAACTTATTAACTATCCCTGCGCTGGCTTTTGTTTATTATTTCAAAAGAACTGATAAAGCTACTACAGGTGGTATTTTTAAAACCTTAATTGTTGGTATTTTAATTTTGGCTGTTATCCAGTATGGAATTATCCAATACCTGGTTTCGTTCGGTGCATATTTCGATTTATTCTTCGTAAATACATTGGGCATGGGCTTTGGCACAGGGGTTTTATTCTTTGCCATTCTATTAATCGGCGCCTTGGTTTGGGGTATTCGTTATTCGATTAAACACCAAAAGAAACTTTTAAACTTAGGTTTAATTTCTACAGTACTGATTATTTTCGGTTATGCATCATTTTCGATGATCATTATCAGGGCTAAAGCAGATCCTAACTTAAATAACAGTGCTCCTAAAGATGCTTTCTCTTTCTTAAGCTACCTGAATCGTGAGCAATACGGCGACAGACCTTTGGGTTATGGCCCTAACTATAACTCAGAAAGAACAGGTGTAACTGAAGGAAAAACCATCTGGAGAAAAGGAAAAGAAAAATACGAAGTAGCCGGCAAAAAAACCGATTACGAGTACAACAACAATACTTTGTTGCCACGCATGTATAGCGATGACCCTAAACATGCCCAGTTTTACAAAGAATGGATGCATTTAGACGATTCTAAAACGCCAAACCTGGTAGATAACGTAGGTTTCTTAGCCAGCTATCAGATTGGTTATATGTACATGCGTTACTTTTTCTGGAATTTTGTTGGTCGCCAAAATGATGAGCAAGGTCAGGGTAGCGGTTTTGAAGGAGAGTGGATTAGTGGCGTTAAACCTATCGATACATGGTTACGCGGCAATCAAAGTAACTTACCACCATCAACCATTGATAACAAAGCTTATAACCGTTTCTTCTTTTTACCTTTAATTATGGGCATTATAGGTGCCTTATGGCACTTTAAGCGCAACCAAAAAGATGCAGGTGTAGTTGGCTTGTTATTCTTCTTTACAGGTATTGCCATTGTATTATATTTAAACCAGAAGCCTCTTGAGCCGCGCGAAAGGGATTATGCTTACGTAGGCTCTTTCTATGCTTTTGCCATATGGATCGGTTTGGGTGCGCTCGCCCTCAAAGAATGGGTATTTAAAAAATTAACACCAACTGCCGGTGCCATTGGCGCAACAGTAATTGGTTTATTGGCTGCACCGGTTATTATGGCCGAGCAAGGCTGGGATGACCATGACCGTTCTACCAAACTGGTTCCACATGATATTGCTTTAGATTACCTGCAATCATGTGCGCCAAACGCTATTTTGTTTACGTATGGCGATAACGATACCTATCCGTTATGGTATATTCAGGAAGTAGAAAATGTGCGTCCAGATGTGCGTATTGTAAACCTGAGTTTATTTGATACTGATTGGTACATTAATGGCTTACGTCAAAAGCAAAATGAGTCGGCTCCATTGCCAATTACCATGAAACCTGAACAATATGTACAGGGCGAGCGCGATGTAATGCCTTACGATGATTATAAACTTGCAGGCAACGTTGAGCTTAAAAACGTGGTTGACTTGTTATTATCAAACGATGAGAGCGATAAAGTACCAATGCAGGATGGATCGAAATCTAATTTCCTACCAACCAAAAACTTTAAAATTACTGTAGATCCGCAGCAGGTAGTAAGCACCGGAACAGTTTCGGCTGCAGATGCTTCGAAAATTACCACCGAAATGGACTGGAAATTTAACAAAGGTTATGTTACCAAAGGAACTTTAGCGATGTTCGATATCCTGGCGCACAACAACTGGAAACGTCCGATTTATTTCGCTTCTACAGTACCTTCTGAGCAATACAACGGTTTAGACAAGTATTTATACAGCGAAGGATTAGCATTGCGTTTATTGCCATTCAAAGCTGACACGACCTCAACAGATGAACGTCCGGAGCAGTTAAATACACCAGCTTTGTACAATAACGTGATGACTAAATTTAAGTGGGGTAACATGAAAACCGCTAAATATTTAGATCCACAATCATCTGATGATACTTTTATCTTCACCAACATTTTCAGCAGCTTAACCAGCAGCCTGATTAAAGATGGTAAAATAGCAGAAGCTAAAAAAGTTGTAGATAAATATTATGAGGTAATGCCAGATAAATTCTTCGGGATCCGTACAGTAGTAGTGAAGTTCTACATGGCCGAAAATTTATACAAACTAGGTGAAACAGCCAGAGCGAACGATATTTTAGAAAAATCGGGTGATTACATCACTAAGGAATTAAATTACCTGGCCGATATTTCTGAATCGAAAAAAAGCTTAACAGGCTCGCAGAATATTCAAACAGGCTTGTATTATCTGGATAGGATGATTAAAACCAGTAAGGCAGCTGGTCAGGATAAATTGAGCGACAAGCTTCAAAAAACATTTAACACATTGGAAGGTCGTTTATCGATCTTCTTCCCGCAACAAGGTCCGCAATAGTAAGGGGATTCTAAAAATAGTTTACAAGCAGCTGCATTAATTTGTAGCTGCTTTTTTATTTATATCAAATACGTTCGCTTGCGCTCATTTCTAATGAGTGCATATTCAGCTTTGTGATTCAATCGCAAGTAAAAACCACCTTAACATCGTAAAAGACGACAAGCTACTAACACACTCGTTAGAAACGAGCGTGAGCAGAAATTTAACAAAAAAAATCCTGTCCGGCATAGCCAAACAGGATTCAAATTTATTTTAGTTAATGATGATTATTCGTTAACGACACCCATCGCACAGAATTTATCAATCCGTTGTTCGATCAGTTTATCGGTTTTTAGCTTACCTAATGAAGCTAAATCTTTAAGAATGTATTCTTTTAAGGTTTGCCCCATCAATTCAGGATCCTGGTGCGCACCGCCCAAAGGCTCAGGAATGATCCCGTCAATTAACTTATTGCCGAACATATCATCAGACGTTAGTTTAAGGCATTCTGCTGCTTTTTCCTTAAAATCCCAGCTTCTCCATAAAATAGAAGAGCAAGATTCAGGAGAAATAACCGAATACCAGGTGTGCTCAAGCATATAAACCTTATCGCCAATACCAATACCCAAAGCTCCGCCTGAGGCGCCCTCTCCTACAACGACACAGATAATCGGTACGCGAAGGATTGACATTTCTAACAAGTTACGTGCAATGGCTTCACCTTGTCCGCGCTCTTCGGCTTCTAAACCCGGGTAAGCACCCATGGTATCAATAAAAGAAATTACAGGTTTATTGAATTTTTCGGCCAGGCGCATTAAGCGTAAAGCTTTGCGGTAACCTTCAGGGTTAGCCATACCAAAATTGCGGTACTGCCGCTCTTTGGTGTTTTTACCTTTCTGGTGACCAATAACCATTACTGTTTGGCCGTTTATTGAAGCAAAACCACCTATAATAGCTTTATCATCTTTAACCGTTCTATCGCCGTGCAACTCAATAAAATCATCACAGATCATGCTGATATAATCGAGTGTTTGCGGGCGGTCTGGGTGACGGCTCATTTGAACCTTATTCCAACCGGTTAAATTTTTATATAAGTTATTGGTAGTTTCATCTAATTTACCGTCAAGCTCATCTAAAGTGGCAGACATATCTACCTTAGTTTTTTCGGCAACTTGCTTAACTTTCTCTATCTGCTGAACCAGGTCGGCAATAGGTTTTTCAAAATCGAATGATGTTTTTATCTGCTGCATAATTGAACCACAAAAATAAGTAATTATTTTTAGTTTGCAGTGATGAGTTTTTGGTTTACAGTTTTACTATACAAATACCTGTCGCAAAGCAGATTATTATCTTCTACGATCTGGAAAGCAATTGCAGCTATCTTTCAGTTAAAGTAGCCCCACCCCGTTCTGCCGGTTGAAATCTGTGAAACAAGCAAGCATACCATAAATAAATAAAACAGATGCTTAAAACAGCATCTCACTATGGTCAGGTTTAGTTTACGCAGGCTTTTGCTACTATCAGGGAAATTTCCCTGCACTGCCATGGGTTATTTAGTTCTGATCCGATAGCTATCAGATGAAATGAATCCCGATTTTTTCATCGGGAGTAATGTAAAGCAGGACCAACATTAATTGTTGTACTGGTATTGTGCTTCAAAAAATTAAAAAGCAAAAAAAGAGGTCCGTGAAGGCACGAACCTCGGCGGTGAGAGTTGACAACTTAAATGGCATTGCGTCTATAAAAGTTGTCAACTCTGGATTTGGGAATCCTAAAATCGGTATATCCTTAAAATCCTGATTAAAACTTAGCCGATTCGCCAGCTTTTGGCAAGGCTTTTTTAATAAACTCGCGGATATGGTTATTGGCTGTTTTTAAATCGTCTTTACGCAGGTACATCATGTGTCCGCTACGGTAACCTTCCCAGCTCACCCTATCCTGTAGTTTACCGGCAGCATCTAACTGCCACATGCTATATTTGGCGTTGAAGTAATCGCAGGCACCATCGTAGTAGCCGGATTGTACGAGCAAATGCAAATAAGGGTTTTGAGCCATGGCCTGGCGCAGGTTATCTCCGGTTTGGTCGCCACTTTTATCCCACGGATAAACCGAGCCGAACATGTTGTACTTTAAATCTGTTTTATAATTAAGCTCATTGCGTAGATACATATTTATAGCCGGCGTGAAAGAGTGTAACCAGGAAGTTAACTCAGCATTATAATCAGGGCCTTCGCCAGCACTCATTTTATCTATACCGCGATAGCGCGAATCTAAGCGACCAACAGTAAAGCCTTTATCCCTTAATAATTCTTTCCAGAAAAAATCGGTAGGTACGTTGAGATTATGATCTAAAATTACCTTTTCAGAAAGACCTGAGTAACGGGCCATTTTACCTGCAATGGCTTTCTTTTTATCGGCACTAAGCATACCGCCTTGCGAAATGGCCGGAATGAGCTCGTTAATGGTAAACGTTTCTACCTCGGGTAACATTGCAGTTAAATCTTTGCTCTGTAAATCTGCTGCCAGAGCTTTATGGTACCAGGCCGTGGCCGCGAAATAAGGCAAACGTAAAGCTGCATCAACCGGGCCACTACGCTCAATACCCAGCTCGGTAGGTGAAACCAATACAACTCCGTTTAAATACATCCACTGGTTGTTTTGCAACTCAAGCGCTAATCCCGAAACGCGTGTAGTACCATAACTCTCGCCAATTAAAAATTTAGGCGAGGCCCAGCGGTTATTGCGGGTTACAAAGGTATTTATCCACTCGGCCAGGTATTTAATATCAGCACGCACCCCAAAAAATTTATTGCCGGGAATATCTTTGCTCACCGCTCTCGAATAACCTGTGTTTACCGGGTCGATGTAAACCACATCGGCCACATCTAAAATAGAATATGGGTTTTCTTTATAACCATAAGGCTGAACGGGATAACCCTCATCATCAATATTTAATACCACAGGGCCAGTGTAGGCAATGTGCATCCAAACAGATGCAGAACCAGGACCTCCGTTAAAAGAAATCACAAGAGGCCTTTTATCACGGTTTTGTACATCACTGCGTTCGTAGTAAGTATAAAACAAACCTGCAATTGGTTTTCCATCTTCATCCCAAACTGGCAGGGTGCCGGCAGTTGCCTTATAGGGCACGGCCCTACCATCAATAGTTACAGAGTGATTGCTTACCACTGTACTCTCTACTTTTATATTCCGCTCGTTGTTACCCGGTTTGGCTTCTTCCTTAACGGTAACCTGTGTGGCGGTAACAGTTTCTTTTGACTGATTTTTTTTTGGGCCTTGTTGGGCCTGGACCATAAGACCTCCTATTAGTAAGGTGGCTAGTACAAATCTGAATTTCATTGCGTTAGTTGGTTTGGTTTCTAAATATCAAACTATTGTATGGTTAATCAAAAATCGCATTAGAAATGTTACCAATAAAAAAGCCTGCATTGCTTTTGGCAATGCAGGCTGCTTAAATGTTAAAATCTAAATTCGCTATATGCAAATATTTATATCACTGCTTCCGCTGTGGCACTATAAATTTGCCAGCCACTTGTGGTATTTCCGGTAATGGTAACATAGATGTGGTAGTCGTAGGTACCATCTGAAATATAGCCCTCAAATTTATCTACATTAATTGTACCTCCCGAATGTGAAACATTGGTTAAAGTAACGGTACCAACTCCTTGAATAGTGGTTGTTACAGCACCATAAAGTTGCCCCGCATTATACTGGGTAGTTGCTACTCCCGGTACACTATTATCAGCTGTAAAGTTTTTGGTAATTACGATAGGAGGCAAATGTTTGACCGCACTCTTGGCTACATCCGGCTTAAAACTACTGAATAAACAAATGGCAGCTGCCAGGATTAATGCAAAATAACGTGTTGTTTTCATGTTTTTTTAAGATTAAGTTGTTTATAAATTTATTTTTTGGTGGCTGCTAAAATAACTTCGTACAAATATTTACCCGGTCTGTTTATACGTGTATTAAACCTAACATTCAGTTTAACTGGTCTTTTGCTCCAGGTACCGTAAGGTAATTGCGATGGCGGTCCCCAAATTGGAGCGTTTGCTGTGTCAATAGATGCAATGTTGCTGGCATTAATCCGATAATAACAGTTTATACCGTTACTTTGTGTATCCCAATAAAGCGCAGGGAAAGGACTAGTAGCATAATCGTAAAGCACAGCTGTATCGGTAACAGTAGTTTTATATGCAAAAGTACCTAGGGTTTTAAGGTAAGTATTACCACTTGGTCTTTGTTTGTACTCTGACGGAGTAATTAGCGCGCCGTTTTTATCTTTAAATTTAAGTACAACCTGATTTGGAGAATCGGCAATACGCTTAATTTTCAACCATGCTGTAGTTGAGCGACCTACGGTAGCATCAATCCAATCTGCATCGTAAGCAAACCTGATTGCGGTTTCGCTGGTTGCCTCAACAGCAAGTGAGTATGGTGCATTAATATACTCATACTCTACCTGTGGTGCCAATATAATGGTACATATACTATTGTACACTTTTGTGCCGTTTGGATTTTCAACCTGGATATCCAGCAAATACTCTCCCGGAGGGATATTGTTACTTCCCTCATTAAAAACCATTTGCCCGCTGGCAGGTGCTACTTCGAAAGGCGTTTTCTTAACGCGAGTTCTTTTCGCATTGATTAAAGCAAGTGTGGTATCAGTTCTGGGATCGTAAGGTAACTTCCAAACATCTAACTCATACTCTTTAAAAAATTCATCGGCACGTTTTCCGGTTGCTTTATTCCGAACATTTAACAAGGTTACTTTAAACGGTGGTGTTGACGCATCTGGTATTAATCCTTGCGACAGATAAAACGAGCCTGCATTAACCCTTAAGGGATTTGAAGAATAGCGCAGGTAATCACTTAAAAAGCCTTCTTTTACTTTTCTGCAGGCATTTAAGCTTACGGCAGCTATGATAAGGCAAAGTATGCCTCCAAATAAATATATCTTTTTCATAAAATATTGCTTTAAAAATCTTTTACTTTAAATGTCCATGGATGCGAATTGCTCAGTACATGAACAATACCGTTTGTGGTTTGAATACCTGAAGTTTGACAAACAGTACTTCTATCTAACAACGCAGGATCTCCGGTTGGATCTTCCATTTTACCATTTACCATAATATCTCTGTCTCCCAGTACTTTTACAAAATAGACCAACCTGGCGTCAGTGGTTATAATCCCATCCACAAGGTAACCTGTTGTTTTTGTATAGGAGATCAGGAAATTTTCAGCTGGAGCCACCACCGAGTGGTAAATTTCTCCGGCTTCCGTAAGTTGTCCGTAGGAGATTTTACCTTTAAAAACGTAAATCCCCAGCGAATCGCGAAGCATGGCAGGTGTAAAATATTTAAAAAGAGAATCTAAAGTATACTTTTTGTTCTCATCGATTTGACGGGCTTCATCACGCTTAATGTTCAGAAAGTTATTAATCGAATAATTGTTGGGTACAAAGAAGGTCACATCTCCGTTAATGATATCTTTTAAACCCGCTTTATCAATCACCATTAAAGTCGTATCGAAAACCTTTTTAGGATGCGACTTTAAAAAATCGTAAGTATTAAAATTCACCTTTGGATTGCTTAGCCCTCCATCGATAATGCCGTTGCCTTTTTTACAGCCGAAAAAAATCGCTACAGCTGCAAAAATTATAAATATGTATCTTTTCATGTTGTATATGCTTAATATTTACCTTTCCAAAATTCGGTTTGGTTAATGAGGTTGTTGTTTTGCAGAATACTGTTGGCAATTGGCCATCTCCAGCCTTTAAGTGTTTTACGGGCATCAGTCATCCAGATTGGGCTACGGTTCATCCTTACTCCGTCGAAGAAATTCTGCCCTTCGCCTGCAAGTTCGCGTACACGCTCGTTCATAATGTCAATTTTTAAGAGGTTACCCACAGCACTGCTCGCCCCAGTATTTGCTCTTGTTCTTACCACATTCAAAGCTGTTTTCGATTCAGGATCCCTGTTCAGCGCATTCAGTGCTTCTGCCTTTAATAAGTACATATCTGCTAAGCGGTAAATAATCAGATTACTCTCGATGTAAGGCTCGGTTGGCGTTTTGTAACCCACATCACTGTATTTTATCAAGAGATCGATATCAGCGCTGCTACTGTAGCCATAAAATTTTTCTAACCGGATATCTGCAGTGTTTGGATAGATATTGAAAAGAAAGTCAGGATTAACATAATACAAAGGCTTACCGAAACTATTTGTGTAAGGCTCCATTAAGGTTTGAAAACCAATACCTCCATAGAAATAAGCTTCCTTTTTTGCATTTGAAGAAGGGATTACAAAAATATTCTCTTTTGAATTGGTATTCTTAAATGGCATTCTGATATTCTCGCCAGTTTCCAATCCGTAGGTATCTACCCTGTTAATAATAGAATCGGTATAAACCAGGGTCTTAGCATAATCGTGTCGCCAAGCGGTAACGTGCGCCAGCAGTCCTAAAGCTGCGCCTTTATTAGCCCTTGCCCGTTGATATTGCGTGGTGCCTTCAAAAGTCATTAATGCCGATGCCTTTGTAGCATCACTGATTACCTGATCGGTAATCTTTTCTTCCGGCGACTGTGCCAATAACTTAATTTGTTCTGCAGTATAAATCGCGTCATTTTGTAATGGTACTTCGCCCCAAACCCTCGCCAGGTAGAAATAGCACAGGCCACGCAAGAAATACGCCTCGCCAATAATATAGTTCTTCCCTTTAGCACCACCTGCAAAAGAAGCATCGGCTATAGTTGGCACCTTATCTATAACAAGGTTACAAACATTAATTACTTTGTACCAGTTGGTCCATGTATGTGCACCACCTTCACGATAATAAACGGCATTTAAACCTCCATTTACATAAGGACCCTGCATGTTGGTATCATCAGTTTTAAACTCACCGTAAGGTAAATCGCCCCAAATAAAGAAAGCATTATCTGTATATAAACTGGTACGTAAAAGCGCATAAGCCCCACCTATAGCCCCTTGGGCATCAGATTCATTTTTCCAGAATTTATCATCGTAAGTGGCATTATCTAATTCATTATCTAAAGCCTTTTTACAGGATGGAGCAATTAATATGGTTAGTAGCGTTGCTATAATGAGCAAACTACTTCTTGTTTTTTTATAATTCGTTTTCATCTGCTTATTTATTAAAATTCTACCTGAAGACCAAAGGTGTATTTTTTAGGGATAGGGTAACCATCGCCAAAATCATATCCTTGCGCATTTACTGCCTCAGCATCAATTCCAGAGAATTTCTGGAACATCACCAGGTTATCAACCATAGTGTACAGTTTTAATCGGTTAATGCTTAACTTTTTCATCCAGGGATAATTTTTTGGTGTAAAATCGTAACTCAGGTTTACATTTTTAATCCTAACATACCAGCCTGGTTCTACGTAAAAGCTCTGATTAGACCTGAATACATATAAACCTGCAAAGGGATTGAGTGCTGGGAACGTAGCATTATCGCCAGGTTTACGCCAGTAATTGTATTGCTCATAATCTCCAATTGATGCTCTGGCCAAATCTTCAGGATCACCATAAAATAAGCCATTAGATAATCGCTGTGCCAAAGTGCTGTTTACAATGGTTCTGCCCAGGGTAAACGTGGTAAAAACAGACAATGAGAAGTTTTTATACCTGAAAGCATTGTTAATACCACCCGTAGCCTTTGGATTTGGATCGCCATAAAAGGTAATATCATTTTCACCATTGTTATCAGAAATTTTATAATCTCCACTGATATCTCTCCATTTTGGCATACCCAAAATTAATGTACCCCATTTGGTGCTACCTACCTGCCCAGTGTAAGGGTTTACCAATAAATCGTTTATAGAGTTAATTACGCCATCGGTAATGTACATCTGAAACATGTTTAGCGGCTTACCTACTACATAGATGGTCCCATTGCTATACAAATCGCGGTTTCCGTTTGGAAGCGCGGTAACTATATTTTTATTGAATGAAATATTAATTGACGGGCTCCATTGAAAAGCAGACTCCGGTTTAAAAACCCTACCTGAAATCTGAAATTCAAGTCCGGAGTTTCTAACACCTGCAGCATTGCTTAGCGAGGTGCTGTAACCAGAGGTTTCGGGTACCAGTACCTTTAGCATTTGTCCGGTCGTATTTCTTACATAAGCATCGGCCGTAATACTTAAGCGGTGTTTAAAAAGGTCTAAATCTAAACCAATATTGGTTTGTGCCGATTCTTCCCAGGTTAAATTATTGTTGGTTAATTTATTAAAGTTTGGGTAGATTACCGGAACACCATCGTAAGTGCCGGCGTTGCTACCGTTATAACCTGCACCACCAAGTGCAAAGCTATTGTAACGATCGTTATCACCAATACTGGCCTCATCGCCACTTAAACCCCAGCTAAACCTTACTTTTGCCATATCAATCCATGAAATATTTTTCATGAAATTTTCCTCTGTAGCTACCCAAGCAGCAGAAAACGAAGGGAAAACGGCCCATCTGTTATCACGTCCAAATCTTGAGGATGCATCGGCCCTGAGGTAGGAATCGAAAAGGTATTTTTCTTTATAATCATAGTGTGCACTGCCAAAGAACGAAAGCTTGGCATAAGTAGAATGATCTGATCCACCTGATAAATCTCCTTGCGCAACACCAGACACTACTTTGATATTATCATTCGGAATCCCTTCACCCGCTACATTTAACGATTTATTATCGCGGCTCTCAAAAGCCTGTCCGGCAAGAAAATTTAAGTTATGCGTTTCGTTAATGCTAAAGTGATAAAGTAAGGTATTGGTAACTAAATACTTTAAGCCTTCGCTATATCCCGAATAAGCATAAGCCCTCCCATTGTATTCGCTTCTGGCCGGACTAAAGAAATCTCGTTTAGACGAACTATAGTTAATGGCTGCCTCGGTGTTAACAGAAAGGTTTTTAACAATATTATAGGTTAACTTCGTTACAATACTCACATTATTATCAGAGTTGTTATTCCGTACAGCGTTATAAGGTGCGTCTATATCTGCCCTATCCTGATCGGATAAATAAAACAATGAAGAGGGCATACTTACAGGATTAATTTTAAATGCATTGCGATAGCCCTGCTCTTCTGGCCTAACCCTGCCTGCCAGTCTTATCCCCCTGCTTAAACGCAGTGAAGTTTGCATCTGAAATTTTTCACTGAAGTTTGCACCTAAATTCGCATTAATAGAATAGCGTTCGTAGCCAGTAGCTTTAATAATTCCTTTCTCATTGTAGTGGCCAACACCAACACGGTAATTGAATTTTTCACTTCCACCTGATACGGCCAAATCCTGATTAGAAACTGTGCCATTCTGGTAAAATAAATCCTGCCAGTTGTTATTATTATTAAATGAAGGATTTAAACTATCAGTTAACATAATCGGAACCCGGTCTCTTAACTGTGTAGGGTTTGCGTAGTTATAAATCAGATCGAGTTTTCTTCTTCTTTCTTCAGCACCAATAACAGTTTGTAAAAAATCGGGTTGCTTAACTATTCCGTAATAAGTATTAAAACTTACTTTCGGGACACCAGCTACTCCTCTTTTTGTTTTAATCAAAATTACACCGTTTGCACCCCTCGAACCGTAAATGGCTGCTGCAGATGCATCTTTCAATACATCGATAGATTCTACATCATTAGGGTTTAATGAGGTTAAAAAATTGGTTCCGGTTTGGGTGAATGATTCGACCTCATCTTCTGATATCGGTAAACCATCTATAACATACAGCGGGTTACTGAAGGCCCTGTCGCCATCAAATTCTCCTGCCGACATGATCCGGGTATTACCACGCACCATTAAAGAGGTACTTACCCCTGGCTGACCGGTAAAGTTTTGTACGTTCACCCCAGGTAATTTACCCTGTAAAAGTATGTCAACACTAGCAGCCGGAAGATTCTCGATATCTTTACTGGTTACTGTGGCAAGTGCAGCGGTAGAGTTTTTTCGCTTTATTTGCTGATAACCCACCACAACCACATCTGTTAATGATTGTTGATCGGGATTAAGGTTAACGTTAATTTCGCTACGCCCATTTACCTGTACTTCTTTTAATTTGTAGCCTACATAACTGAAAATTAAAGTGGCCTCTTTTGAGGCAGTTAAGCTATACCGGCCGTTTCCATCGGTACTTACTGCTGTTGTGGCATTTTTTACCTTTACCGATACGCCGGGTAACGACAGGCCATCGTCAGAGCCCTTGACAACTCCGGTAATTTTTAACTGGGCTGATACGGACGTAACAACCAGCAGAAAAACGGCAAGAAGGCCGATTTTTCGGATGTAAAATTTGGTCATGAAAAAAAAATTAGGTTTGATTAGTTGTTATTTTTACCGCTTACAATAAATTATAACCAGTAATTATTTTGGGAACGTTAGTTTTGTTTGTTATCTTAAAGGTAAGGTCAAACAAATCACATTTTTTTACAAAACAATGCGCAAACGTTTGATCGATATTCTATGAAATAAATCAAAAAAACCTCACCTAAAAATTTAGTAATTGTTTATTTTAAAGGATATTTGAGGGATTATTACAAAATAAAAATGTAAAGGCTACATTAACGCTAAAACGCCACAAATTATAGCACAAACGTTTGACTGAACAGGGATTTCAATACCTTACCACATAAAAAAACCGACACTGTTTTTAGCAATGTCGGTCTGTAAAAAAGGGATGATTTGTTTTATTTATCCCACCATACTTTACCTACGAGTTTATCTCCACCCGGAACAGCGGCTGATGCAGCCTTGTAGTTCGTGGCATTAGATACACCTTCAAAAAGCGGGTAAGGAAAACGACGGGGAATTGAGCCACCGGTGTTGGTATTAGGATATACCACAGGAACTAAAGCTGGAATTCCAGTTCTTCTCCAGTTAGACCAGGTTTCGTAAAAATCGAGCATGGTGATGGTATGTGCCCAGTATTGCGTAGCAATCATATCTAAACCATTTGTTGGTACATAAGGATGTGCAGTTAAATAAGCAGCAGCATCGGTTGCACTAACAGCCATTGCAGCATCGTACTGCGAAAGATAAGTCATAGCAGATGTTACACCTGCATTATAATGTGTAGCGGCCGAACCTCCAATACCATAACGTTGGGCAGCTTCGGCCCAAAGTAGCTCAGTTTCTGCATAGGTAAGGATAAAGGTATTGCCATTTCGTTTTAGCATACCTGGGTTTGGTGAAGAATAATCTGTAAAATCGGTATAAGATGGATCCTGACGGACATCTCTACCAGCAATACCACTTAAATCTTTACCGTTTGGCATTCCCTTTTGTACCGCAGCTGCGGTAATATAAGCTGGGTTCTGGTCTTTAGTCCCATCAGTTAAATACAATTTGGTTACTGCTACTTTACTTAAACGCGGGTCGTTATTGGTTTTTAAGTAGTTGATAAATGTACTGCTCCATCTGGTATAAAAATTCTCCTGACCGCCATCACCCAATAAAACCTGGGCATTTCTGTTTTGGGTAACACGGCTACCGTTAACATCATGCTTGAAAAAAGCATTATCTGCATCGCCTGTCATGGTTTTACCCACCGCCTTGTTAATATAAGTTTGTGCTAAAGTCGCATCTGCTTTGGTTAAACGCATGGCCATACGCAACATTAAACTGGCAGCAAATCGTTTCCATTTTGCAATATCCCCGGCAAATACCAAATCGCCAGTTACTGCATCTCCACCTACGCTTAAAGCATTCCCTGCCTCATCAACCTCTTTCAACAAATCGGCATAAATGGCTTGTTGTGCATCATATTTAGGGTACAAGTTTCCGGTATAATAACCTTTACCTGCATCAAAATAAGGCACATCGCCATATAAATCGGTTAAGCGTTCAAAAATTAAGGCTTTCCAGATTCTGCCCATTTGGTAAACATTGTTGTATTGGGTTTTACCTTTGGTAAATTCTACCAGATCGGCAGCGTATTTTACCTGATCGGGATAGGCTTTTTCCCAGTAAGCGGCTGTATAACCTTCGTTTAACATGTATTTATCTCCTGCCCAATACCCAATTACCGACGACATTCCCTGCATCATTGTAGAGGCATAAATTAAATTCCCCCGCCAGGTTTCGTAGGCAAAATCGATGCTTCCGGTATAGTTTAACTGCGCTGTTGATAATAAATAATTAGGATTATATTGTTCTTGCCCAACCGAAACCGGGTCTGTATTAATTTTTTCGAAGTCTTTTGTACAACCAGTTATCAATGCTAATCCAGATAAAATAAGTGGTATGTATAATTTTATGATCGTTTTCATTTTCAATTCGTTTAAAGGATTATAACTTAACACTTAAATTTAAACCATAGGTGCGCACAGGCGGCACACCGCCTAACTCCATACCGGGAAAAGTGGCATTATAACTCGATTCGGGATCGATATTATCCGTCTTTTTCATGATAATGAATAAGTTACGCCCAACAAAACTTAAATTGAGACCTTTAATCTTATTGTTGAACATTTTTGCCGGGAAATTATATCCCAATATCACCTGTCTGAATTTGACAAAGCTGGCATCCTGAACAAATTGTTTTGATACGTTGTTGGCATAGGTGGTATAATAATTGGCTGCATTTATACCCAATGCATCGCGGTTTTCTAAAGTAGCCTGGTGAAGTCCGAAAACATAACCGTAGTAATCGGTTGCCGAGAAAATTTTTCCACCCCATTTACCATCAATTAAGAAAGATAGGTTAACACCTTTATAGCTAAATTCGTTATTCCAGCCTGCACCCCATTTCCCATAGGCAGAACCGTAAGCTTTTAATTCGCCTCTTTCTGCCGCTCCGTTGGTATCCTTAACAATATTTCCGCTGGCATCGTATTTAAAATCGTAAGCCATTACCTGTCCAACTGGCAAGCCTGCTATGTTTTGTAAAAAACCAACATTACTTCTTGAAGTGGCCAGTAGCTGAGAAGCGGTACCTGGTGCCAGCGTAATTACCTTATTATCGTTGTACGATCCGTTTACGCTTGATGTCCAGCTGAAATCTTTATTTTTTAGCACCACGCCAGAGATTAATGCTTCGACACCCTTGTTTTGTAATTCGCCGATATTTAAAGTGGCACCATTGTAACCAGTGGTAGTTGAAGTAGGTACATCCAGAATTTCATCACTCGATTTTTTGTTATACCAGGTCAGATCAAGATTTAATCTATCGCCAAAGAAGCGCATCTCAGTACCAATTTCGAGCTCTTTCGCTTTCGAAGCAAATAATGATGCATTTGGGATAGATGAATTTACGATATTCCCAATCGGACTTCCGTTAACCGTTTCGCTGCGCAGGTTATAATACAATTGCGTTTTAAACGGTAAGGCTCCTTGCCCCACTACAGCGTATCCTGCCCTTAATTTACCGAAGCTTAAGAAAGATGGCTTCCATAGTTCGGAAAAAACGAACGAACCGCTAATGGCGGGATAAAATACGCTTAGTTTATTATCTTTTCCTGGTGTTGCTAAAGTAGAAAACCAGTCGCTTCTTCCACTTCCCGTTAAGTAAAAGATATCTTTATAAGTAAATTCTAAAGTACCATAAATGGATTGTGTTTCCTGATCGCTTTGGGTAACGCTAACCGTTTTCCCGCCGGTATTGGATAGGGTATAGATTCCAGGTATCTGGAAGGAACCGCCCTGGTTAGTAGTTTGCGTTAATTTGGTGCGGCGATAACTAGCGCCGATATTTGGCGTAATCGAAAAATCGTCTATTTTGAAAGATTTACCGATTAAACCATCCACATTGATATCAGAAAAATTTGTTAACTGTTCAGTGTAACCTCCATCCAGATCGTAAGCCGTTCCGGAAGGTGTTACGCCCAAATAGGTCTCGTTATACGCATCTCTACCAGCTCTTGCCTGCAAAAATAATCCATTATCGAAAGTATATTTTGCATTGGCCGAACTTAGTAAACGTTCTTTTTTGGTGTTATGGATAAATTCGTAAGCTGCAAACCAGGGATTAGTTGCGTAAGGATTACCTGTATTATAAAGGATTTCGTTTCCTTTATCGTTTTTCCATGGTTTTAAATCATTAATATTTATACTGGTTGGTAAAAAAGCAGCGTTGTAATTGGCATTACCAGCACCATCCGAAACCATTGGACGGTTTTTAGCTTGCTCTAAAATATAGTTAAAACGCGCATCCACAACCAGGTTTTTAACCGGATCGAAAGTACTTGACAGGGTAAAATTCTGTCTGTTCAGGCCTGAGTTAGGTACAACAGAATTGTTGTGCAAGTCGCTTCCCGAAACGCGGATTACCCCGCCGGTAAAGGTTTTATTTAATGCTAAAGTATTGGTAAAGCTATTTCCCGTTTTATAAAAATCCTCGATATTACTTTGCTGAGCGGAATAAGGCCTGCTTACTCCATCAAATTGTATCACATTCGAGCCATCCAATCGCGCACCCCAACTCGATCCGCCCGTAGAGGCTGCAGCGAGTTGAGTAGCTGGTTTTTGTCCATTTACACCCTGACCATAAACATACTGCCAGTTTGTCCTGTCCATCACCTGCTCGCCCACATAGTTGCTGTTAAACTCTATGCTGTTTCCCTTACCACTTTTTGTGGTGATTAAAATTACACCAGCTTTGGCACGATAACCGTATAATGCTGCTGCTGCCGCCCCCTTTAAAACCGAAATACTTTCAATATCATCGGGATTTAAATTGCCGATGGCATCACCACGGTCGGGCGCATTATCATATTGCCCGCCAGAGTTACCAACGGAGTTTGCGTTGAATCTGCCCACCGGCTCGCTCTCCATGGGAATACCATTAATTACATATAAAGGCTGACTGCTTTGGCCCAGACTGGAAACACCGCGGATAATAATACTGGTTGCTGCACCAGCACCACCTGACGTTGAACTAACATCTAAGCCGGCAACTTTACCTACCAATGAGTTTAATACACTATTTTCTCTTGCCTGGGTTAAGGTTTCGCCGCCCACTTGTGTAACCGAATAGCCTAATGCTCTTCTTTCTTTCTTAATACCTAAAGCAGTAACTACCACATCGGTTAGTTGCTTGGTATCTTCTGTTAACACAATATCAATAATGGTTTTAGTCCCGATTGAAATTTCTTTGGTTTGAAAGCCTGCGTAAGACACAACCAGAACTGCATTTTCGGGAGCATTTAATGCAAACTTACCGTTTATATCAGTAGAGGTACCAATACCGGTACCTTTTACCCGCACACTGGCACCGGGTAAAGCACCTCCAAGTGCATCTTTTATCGTTCCCGAAATCGGGACTTCCTTATTCTTGCTAATGACAATTAAGCCGCCATCAGAAACAGAATATTTCAGGTTGGTTCTGTTTAATATAGCTGCCAGCACATCCGTAACCAAAGTATTGGTTACAGTAATGCTTACATCCCGGTTTACAGGTACGTAAGAAGAGCTGTAAACAAAATGGTAACTGCTCTGCTGCTCAATAATCTGTAAAACCTTTGCCAGCTTTGTTTTCTTGACATCTAACGAAATTTTTTCCTGGGAAAAAACAGATGCTGAAACATTAAGGCAAGTAATGAAAACCATAATACAGGCTAGTTTCATTAGCATAATGAATTTTAAAAGCATCCTGTATCTCGGATGCCCTTGCAGTAAGTAATAATAAATCATATTTTTGTTTTTTTTGGTTGCATAAGTTCTTGGCAGCAATCTGTTTGCGCATAAACTGCCATTAATTAATCAAGAAAGAAACCTATAAGGGCGGTGCTCCAACACCGTCCTTTTTTTGGCCTTATTTCGAAATGGTTATCTGTTTTCCTTTTATCTCATATTTAAAATTATTTTCGGTTGCTTTTAATGCGTGTAAAACTTCTTCAATACTCTCGTTGGTAATGGTTGCTGTAAAACGGTATTTTTCGATCTCAGGATCTTTGAAGCTGATTTCTACGTTATACCATTTTTCGAGGACGTTTTTAATTTCATCAAAATCCTGATCGTAAATTTCGATCCGGTTCTGGGTCCAGGCGGTTTCTACAATGGTACTATCTTTAATTTTAGTGTAATGGTTTATAGTAATTTCTGGCTTTGGTGTAGTTGGTTTAACCAGTTTGTTATGCTGCTTTGGAGCCACAATTTTATAAAAAGTAACTTTCTGGCTGGGTTTTAAAGTAATGGTACCGCCATTACCACTTACGGCTTCCATGGTAATTAAACCGCGAATCAGTGTTGCTTCTGATGTAATTTCGTCGGGGTAAGCTTTAACGTTAAATGCAGTGCCCAGCACATTGATGTTAAAATCGCTGGTATGTACTTTAAAAGGTCTGTTTTTATCGTGCGCCACATCAAAAAAAGCTTCTCCGGTTAAGGTTACCTCGCGGCATTTATCGTTAAAACCTTTGGTAATGGTTAAATTACTTTTCGCATTCAGCAAAACAGAGGTTCCATCCTGCAGCATAATTTTTTTACGCTCGCCGCTTTTAGTGGTAAAACTATATAACTGCTGTACTGCGTTCTGGTTACCTTTATTAAAATATAAGCGATATAAAAGTGCTGAGCTCAACACCAAAACTATCGCTGCTGCGATTTTTAACCAACCATAACTTTTAAGCTTTACAGTTTCAATTACCGGAAACATCGTTTCTGCTAAATTTTCGCGCTGTTTATTTAAGGGGCGTTTATTTCCACTCAGTATCACATATAATTTTTTTGCCTCTGCTATCACCAATGCCTGCTCGGGATGGGCATTAATGTATTTCTCCCAATATCCAATGCAGAGTGCATCTGTTCCAGCACAATACTGCTGAAAAGTACTATCGACAAGGAAGTCTTCTGCATTGAATTTACTTCTATCAACCATTTTATTTTTGCCTTTTATATATCAGTGCCTAAAAGCTTTACTTTTTCCTAAGGAAATTTTAACTTTTTTTTAACACAACGAAATATATGCCCTGAAGAGCTCGGGAGAAGGAAATTTAATTTCAACAAAATGGTCTATTTATTCGCTAATTAATGGCAAGTGAAATAGGACGGTGCACAACCGTGAATGAATTACCGGTAAGCAAATGATCGAATGAACTAGCCCTTAAACTCTTTCCTCAATATTTTGAGTGCATCGTAAATGGTATTGTAGGCTGTTTTAATAGTTTGATTGGTTTGTTCGGCTATTTGCTCATAACTAAAACCATCAAAAAACTTTAAATGGATAAGCTGTTTTTGGCGGAAGGTTAGTTTTTCTAAAGCACTTTTGAGCTGATGTTTCACCAGTTCATCGCTTTGTACTTTTACAATAAATTCTTCATAACTCATTTCCATCCAATCGCCATCGGCACCTGCATTAAAAAGGGCATCGTTAATTTTGCGCTTTCTTTCGAGAATCCGTAGCAGTTTACGTTTAAGAAAGGTTCGGAGATAGGCTTCCACATTTTCGACCCTTGCCAGGGTTTCGTGTTTTTCCCAAATGGTGGTAAAAACCTGATCGGTAGCTTCGCTTGAAGTATCGGCATCGGCGCATACCCTAATCCCAAAATTAACCAACGGATAATAAAGTTCTGCATAGAGATCAAAAAACGCATCCTTATCGCCGGCGCGTAGCCGTTCCCAGAGTAAGTGATGCGTTAGTTTATCTTTCATTGAAAATGCGTTGTTGTTAAAGCAATATTAACTAAAAACAACAAGATTATTACCAACTTGCTTAATAAAGCGCGCAGGTTTTTAAAAGGATCCAGCCATCCCCCGCAGGCGTTAAATCCTGTGGGGGTAGAAATTATTTTAAAGCCGTTTTACTGAAAATATGGTACTCACCAGGAGCCAAATTTGCGGTGTAGGTGTTGGAAGATAAGCTCATGCTGGTGCCAGTAGCATCGAGCCATGCACCGGTGGCTCCAAAATCGATATTAGCGGCCTGATTTACCACGTCGAAATTGCCTACCACAATTACAGTATTGGTACCTTCGGTTAATTTAATGTATTTAACGTCTCCGGCCAGATTATAAGTAAAACTGGTTGAATTAAAAATACTGTTGTTCTTTTTTAGCCTGATGAATTTTGCATAGGCATCGTATAACGCCTTGCGGTTAGGATCGATAAAATATTCCCACCTGATGGGTTTATCGCCGGTTCGGCCATTAAAATCGATGCTCACATCGTAACCCAACTCACCAAACTGCCAAATCATTTTAGGGCCCGGCATGCTGAATAAAAAGGCAGCGATTAATTCTTCCCTTTTCAAAGAAGTAGCCAGATTGCCTTTTATCATATAACTACCTGATCCGTTGCCGTAGCTGATGTTTTTAAAATTTAAGCGTTCTTCATCATGACTTTCGCCATAGCTTACCAGGTTTTCTGATTTAACAAAACCATGGTTGGTATAAAAGCCCCATTGAAAATTAGAACCGCCCAGCCAGCCCATCGTAGCTTCGTTCATATCGTGATTCAGGTTGTTCCAAAGCATCATACCATCATCGGCCAAAACCTTCTCTTCTGTTTCTTCTGCAAAATGCTCCAGTATTACATAAAAATTAGGATCTACACTTTTAATATAACTGTTGTAGTCTTTCCAGATCGCAATACGGCCGGCATCATAAAGCCTAAATTGTGCATCATCGGTTGATGATTTCTGGGTAAAGCCTTTGGAAAGATCGAAGCGGAAACCATCAATTTTGTACTGCTCCATCCAAAATTTGATGACATCTTTTGAAAACTTTTTCGTTGCCGCACTTTCGTGATTCAAATCGTAACCTACGTTGAAAGGGTGTTTGGCATCAACATTAAACCATGGACTCGAACCAGTTGGCTTTGAACCGTCAAAATATAGCTGCACCATCGGCGACTGACCAAAGGAGTGGTTCAGTACCATATCCATAATTACCGCAATACCTTTTCCGTGGCACTCATCGATAAAATTTTGCAAAGCCGTTTTGGTACCATAATATTTATCGGGTGCAAAATAGAATGATGGATTATAACCCCAGCTCAAATTGCCCTCAAACTCATTAACAGGCATCAGTTCTATCGCATTTATGCCTAAACCGATCAGGTAATCTAATTTGGCCAGCGTTGAAGCATAGTTATGATCGGCAGTAAAATCGCGTACCAATAGCTCATAAATAACCAGGTTGTTTTTATCAGGTCGGCTAAAACTGGTGTTTTTCCAGCTGTAAACCGGCTGATTGGCTTGCATGATGCTCACAATTCCGGTCGTTTTTCCGGTTGGATAGGCTTTCAGATTGGGATAGGTAGCCGCCGAAATGTAACTGTCGTTATCGGGATCTAAAATCTTTTCGCAATACGGATCAGCCACTTTAAGGTTTCCATCAACATAAAACTGATAGGCATATTCTGTATTAGGGTTCAGGTTATCTAACTGAATCCACCAGTAATTTCCATTGGGAGTATTTTTCATTGCCGATGAGGTGGTAGACCAATTGTTAAACTCACCGATTAAAGAAACCGTTTTTTTTCCTGGCGCATAAAGCGTTACAATGGCCGATGTTCCATTATTAATAAAAATAACGCCATCTTTTGCCCCGGCGGGTAAATCGGATGTTTGGTTTACCGGCGTAGGTTCAGGCGTATTGTTAGTCGCTTTTTTGCAGGCGGTATGCGTTGCTGCCATTAACAGCAAGAGATAAAATACTTTTTTCATTTGGTTAGAAATTATTTTTTATAGACTCTCGTCATTGCGAGGAACGAAGCAATCTTACTACGACCGCATTAAATTGCTTCGTCGTTCCTCTTCGCAATGACGTTTAACTTATAAGTAAAAAGGTTAAACACTTCTATTTTCTTCTACTTCCAGTTTAGAAGCCAGCACCTGGTCGGTTTTCTTTTCGCGGATAAATAAATAACAAATTACAGCGGCGAGAATCATTAAGCCGCCACCCAACTGAACGGCCAGCAGCCTGTCGTTATTTAACACATTGCGCATTAACCAGCCAAAACCTAGTGAGGCAATAATTTCGGGCAGTACAATAAAGAAATTGAAAATCCCCATATAAATACCGATTTTATCTTTCGGTAACGAACCGCTTAGCATGGCATATGGCATAGAGAGAATACTTGCCCAGGCAATGCCTACCCCTGTCATACATAAATACAACATATTTTTATCGTGCACCCAGGCCACGCTAATTAAACCAACAGCACCGCAAATTAAACAAAGGGCGTGTGTGGTTTTTCGACCTAAAGCATCTGCAATTTTAGGAAGTACCAAGGCAAAGAGAAATGTAACCACGCTGTAGTATGCCAACGTTAAACTACCAAAATCGGCACCATGTGCATAAACCGGATCGGCCGCATCTTTACCCCCAAAAACATTAACGGCAACCGCGGTGGTATAATAAAACCACATTAAAAATAAGCCCGGCCAGGTAAAAAATTGCACAAGCGATACCACCTGCATCCTTTTAGGCATATTACGCAGGGCATGAAAAATCTCTCTGATCCCACCTCCAAAACCACTGTTACTTGCTTTTTCTTTGAAATTAACATCCTGCGGGGGATATTCTTTGGTTGTAAGTACCGTCCACATTACAGCGGCAAAAAAGAAAAATGCACCGATATAAAAAGAGAACTTTACATTTTCGGGAATGCTGCCCTGCTCCGCAGTATTGGTTAAATGAAAAATATTGTTCATGATCCACGGTAAAGCCGAAGCTACACTCCCACCTAAACCAATCATCATGCTTTGCATAATAAAGCCCCGGTTTACCTGACTATCGGGTAGTTTATCGGTTACAAATGCGCGGAAAGGTTCCATGGCGATATTGCCAAAAACATCTAAAATCCACAATAAACCGGCAGCCATCCACAACACACTGCTGTGCGGCATAAAAATCAATGCAATACTACTAACAATAGCCCCTATTAAAAAATATGGCCTTCTTCTGCCCCACTTAGGATGCCAGGTACGATCGCTCAGATAACCAATTACCGGTTGTACCAGAAGTCCGGTTAAAGGAGCTGCTAAAAACAATAGAGGAACCTGATCGGGATTGGCACCAAGGTTTTCGTAAATACGCCCCATGTTGGCCCGTTGCAAATCCCAACCAAACTGGATACCGAAAAATCCAACGCTCATGTTGATAATCTGAACCAGTGTTAATTTCGGGTTCTCGAATACTGTTTTTAAACTCATGGTACTTAATTTGTTTTACCACAGAGGGCACTAAGTTTTACACAGAAAACACTGAGTATTAAATCTGCTCTGTTTTGTCTGTGCTTTTTCTTTGTGTACGCTGTGGTTAATATTGTTAAAATTCTATTACCTGTGCGCTTATAGGCGCCAATGTTACTGGTATAGCCGTTCCTACCGGAATATTTAATTTTTTATCACTCAGCAAATCCGTAACCGGAGATGAAGATTTTACTTTTAAAATGTGATCGGGTATTTCGATGCTGGCCGTTAAAGTTTGGCTTCGATCAAAATTGGCTACCACTAACAGCCGCTGCTTGCCTGAGTAACGGATAAATGCATACATGCGATTGTTCATATTGCCACTAACCGGAACCTCATAAATTTCGCCATGTAAAACAGCATCGCTACTTGTGCTTACCTTTAAAAGTTGTTGATAATAGGCCCTTAGCTTTTTTTGATCAGCAGTTAATTTGCCGCCATCGAAAAAACCTCCGTTCATCCATTGCTGTTGATTTGGAACACCCCAATAATCAAAAATTGTAGTGCGGTTATCGTCGCCGCCAAAACCCTCCTCGCCTTTTCCGGGTTCGCCAACTTCCTGACCGAAATAAAGCATTACAGGGCCTGCGCCTAAAGTTGCCGAAATAACCATAGCAGGGAGCGCCAATTCGGCCTTGCCTGCAAAGCCTGCAGAAGCAATACGCTCTTCGTCGTGGTTTTCTAAAAAGCGTAACATGCGATCGCCAAACCCGGCACTTTCTTTCTGCCAAACCCTACCTATATCTTTTACATCAGCGTTTGATTCGTTCCTGATCAACCTTTTTAAGCCATCATACAAACCAACTTTATCGTACAAATAATCGAATTTACCCTCGTCTAAATATTGTTTATAAACTTGTGGATTATAAGCTTCACCCAGAAAAATTAAATCCGGTTTTGTTTTTTTAACCTGCGGGATTACCCAGTTCCAAAAGGCAATGGGCACCATTTCTACCATATCGCAACGGAAACCATCAACTCCTTTATTGGTCCAATAAATTAAAATATCACGCATTTTTAACCAAACCGGTGGGATAGGATCAAAATAGGTTTTCTCTCCATTCTGGTAATCTACACCATAATTTAACTTGATGGTTTCGAACCAGTCATCGTATTTAGGTTGCGCCGCAAATACATTATTCCCTGTGGCCTTTGCCGGATTTTCATCAAATGTTCCGTCTTGTAAAACCGCAACGGACGTTTGTTTAGGTTCATATTGAGGTACCTGAAATTTTTGACGGGGGATGTAATAAAAATCATTTTTAGGGCTAAAACCTTTGGTTACATCATCCTGCGCACCAAAATCCACTACATTTTTGGGTTTGGCATACGAATGGTAGCTCCGCGCAACATGATTGGGCACGAAATCGATAATCACTTTCAGGTTTTTAGCATGTGTTCTTTTTACCAGTGCTTCGAACTCCTTCATCCGGTTTTTAACATCAACAGCTAAATCGGGATCTACATCATAATAATCACGGATGGCATAAGGCGAACCGGCCCTTCCTTTCACCACATCGGCGTCATCTACCTTTATTCCATAAGCAGAATAATCGGTTAAACTGGCGTGGGCAATGGCCCCAGTGTACCAAACATAATTTACGTGGAGCTCTTTAATGCCATCTAAAGCTTTATCGGTTATATCGTTAAACTTACCCGAACCATTTTGTTGGATGGTACCGTAAGGAATATTGGCTGTGTTTTTATTCCCGAATAAACGGGGCAGTAACTGATAGATAACGATTTGTTTATCGTTCATTTTTCCGTGCTGTTTTTGTGCAAAGGATTGGGTAGCGAGTATTATAAAGATAGAGAAAAGGGTTAACATCCTCCCCCTGCCCCTTCCAAAGGGAGACAAGAGTGATATTTGAAAATTTTTCTTGTTAATTGAAGATTGCGGGGCTTCCCTTCTACCTTCAATCTTTAAACCCTCTACCTTTATCATACCAACTCGGCGTTATTTACTTCAATTTCGGCATTTCCTTCCAATTTATAAACCTGATTTCTGATTCCGATTTCTAAACCTACAGCGGTATTATTTTTTATGCTGATACCATTTTCGGTGATATTGATTTTTAAGGTAGCTCCCCTGAAACCAATGGTAAACGAAAACGATTTCCATTTGCCCGGCAAGAAAGGGTTAAATTGTAGTTTGCCGTTACGCACGCGCATGCCTGCAAAGCCTTCTACCACGCTCATCCAGGTACCTGCCATCGAGGTAATATGCAAACCATCTTCGGTATCGTTATTATAATCGTCGAGATCTAAACGTGCGGTACGCAGATAAAATTCGTAAGCACGGGCCTCATCATTCAATTTTGCTGCTAAAATACTATGCACACAAGGTGATAAAGAGCTTTCATGAACGGTACGCGGTTCGTAAAAATCGAAATTACGTTTCAAGGTATCCAGATCGTAATCTTCTTCAAAGAAATATAAACCTTGCAAAACATCAGCCTGTTTGATAAAGCATGAACGTAATATGCGGTCCCAGCTCCATTTCTGATTAATCGGCCTTTCGCTTGCTGGCAAATCTTTAACCAGGATCTGCTCTTTATCCAGATAACCATCCTGCTGTAAGAAAATGCCCTGTTCCTTATCTTCAGGATAATACATCTTTTCGATGATATCGGCCCAATCTGCAAATTCTTTCTGATCGAATTTTAAGCTTTTAATCAGGCTGTTGTATTTTTCTGGTTGTTGTTGTTTTACGGTTTTAGCAGCTTCAGTCGCATATTTCATGCACCAGGTAGCCAGCAAATTGGTGTACCAGTTGTTGTTTACGTTGTTTTCGTATTCGTTAGGTCCGGTTACGCCAAGCATTACGTATTGCTGTTTTTCGTTACTCCAGTTAACACGTTGTTTCCAAAAACGGGCAATGCCGATGAGTACTTCCAAACCGTAATCAGACAGGTAACTTTCGTCGCCGGTGTAACGGATATAATTGTAAATGGCAAAGGCAATGGCACCGTTGCGGTGAATTTCTTCGAAAGTAATTTCCCATTCGTTGTGACATTCTTCGCCGTTCATAGTTACCATCGGATACAGCGCTGCTCCATCTTTAAAACCTAGCTTAGCTGCATTTTCAATAGCTTTACCCAATTGTTTGTGGCGGTAAACCAGCAGGTTTTTGCTTACTTCCTGCGGAGCAGTGGCCAAGTAAAAAGGCACACAATAAGCTTCAGTATCCCAGTAGGTAGAACCTCCGTATTTCTCGCCGGTAAATCCTTTCGGGCCAATATTCAGGCGATCATCTTTACCAGTGTAGGTTTGAAACAGCTGAAAAATATTAAAACGGATAGCCTGTTGTGCAGAAACATCGCCCTCAATAACGATATCACTTTCTTCCCATTTGCTTGCCCAGGCCGTTGCTTGCTCTTGCAATAAGGTGTCGAAGCCTTTAGCTGTGGCTTTGGCAATAACTGCTTTGGTTTCTTTTAAAAGAGTTGTTTTAGGGTAATTTTCGGAAGATAAATTAGCCGCGATTTTAATTAGTGTTACTTCTTCATTTGCGTTTACAGCTACAGAAAATGTTTGACCCACAAATTTTTCTTTGCGTACATCAGTGGCACCAATATTTAATTGCTGGCCGTTTTGGTAAACCTGAATGTGGCTTCCGGTACAAACTTCAAATTGGGTTTTCTTGGTACTTAACTGAATGTAAGCTTCAGCACCCGAAATTTCGTCAGTTACCTGATCCCAGAATTTTTCATCGTAATTGCTATCCTGGTTTTTAACATCACCATCAATAAACGGGGTTAATGTTAAGGTTCCATCGAAATTTAAAGGTGTAATGCTGTAACGGATGGCACCTACTTCATCATCGGCAATGCTGCAAAAGCGGGTAGATTTAACTTTAACTGTTTTACGACTTTTTAATTTCGCGGTGAAAGTACGTTCCAGGTATCCTTCGTGCATATTTAATACACGTTTAAAATCACTTACTTCTGCAGTAGCCAGATCGAGCACTTCTTCGTCTATTTTAACTTCGATACCAACCCAGTTTGCTGCATTTAAAACTTTAGCAAAATATTCAGGATAACCGTTTTTCCACCAACCCACACGTGTTTTATCTGGATAATAAACGCCTGCTACATAATTACCCAATAGGGTTTCGCCGGTGTAAGTTTCCTCAAAATTGGCTCGCTGCCCCATCCGGCCGTTACCCAAACTGAAAATACTTTCCGAAATTTTATTTAAATGTGGATCAAAGCCTTCTTCGATAATGTTCCACTCATCTGCTTTAATGTAATTTTTCATTTTCTAGTATCAAGTAGTTTGTATCCAGCTGTAAGACGTGACCAAACTTTATTTTATATTATTTAAAGGGAGTGTCGGGTAATTAGTATTATGAGTATCAAGTAATGAGTATCAAGATTAGCTAAAATATCGCCTCAAAATCCAGCCTAATATTTATTACTTAACTGATACTTGCTACGCCTTTACAACTCCTCTAAATCTTTAACTGTTAATTTATCCAATCCGCTTACTACCTTGTCGGCTTTGGTAAGCACGCTTTTTTCACCAATTCCAATGGCTTTCATCCCACCTCTTTTGGCTGCTTCTACCCCTGCAACGGCATCTTCAAAAACCACACATTCTTCTGGCTTAAAGCCCAAGAGTTCTGCGCCTTTTAAAAAAACTTCGGGATCGGGTTTTGATTTGGTAACCCTATTGCCATCTACAATTTCATCGAAAAAATGCGCAAGTTGGGTACGTTCTAAAATGATTGCCGAGTTTTTACTTGCCGAACCCAGTGCCAGTTTATAACCCGCCTGATGTATCGTTGTAAGAAAATCGACTGTGCCCGGCAAAACCTCTGCAGGTGTCATTTTGGCAATCATATCTACATACCAGCTATTTTTTAAGGTAGCCAGTTCTTCTTTTTCGGTATCGGTTTTATCTACACCTCCCCAGGCCAAAATCTTGTTTAAACTTTCTACCCGGCTTACCCCTTTCAATTGCTCATTCTGCTCTTCGGTAAAATCGAAGCCCATGGTATTGGCCAAACGTTTCCAGGCTTTATAGTGGTAAACAGCTGTATCAACCAGTACACCATCTAAATCGAAAAGACAGGCCTTAATGGAGGCTGAGGGCGAAAGGTTAAAGGTGGAAGGTTGGGTATGATTTGTATCTTGCATTTTGTTATATTTTTATCAAGTATCATATAGCGAGTATCGAGATAGAATACCTGGTTTTACTTTCCGCTTTAGTCTTTCTACTTTTAGCTTTTTTAATTTAGCTCCAGTACCAAAGTTGTTTTGGCCGATACTTTAATTTCTTTAAAAACTATAGTTTCGTTGGTAAGCACATTTCTGGCTGCTGTAATTCCGGCTGTGCGTTCAACAAACCTTTCGGTGTTTAAGTTTTTCTCTTTTTCAGTATTGTTTACAATTACCATTACCGTACCTTTTACATTGGCTGTGTACCGGAAATAAACATAAACATCATCCTGTGGCACAAACTGCATTAGCTTTCCACTATGCAGGGCAGTACTGTTTTTTCGGAAATTGGCCAGGGTTTTAACAAAATTAAAGGCTTCGCTTTCTTTCCCTGTACGACCATCGGCTAGGAATTTGTCTTTCTTATCGCCTTCCCATCCACCCGGAAAATCGGCACGTACCAGACCATCTGGATTGGAGAAGTTTTTCATCAGAATTTCGGTACCATAATACATTTGCGGAATGCCGCGCATGGTTAATAATATGGCCATTCCCATTTTATACTTATCGAAATCTTCGTTTACTACCGAGTAAAAACGGCTCATGTCGTGGTTATCGAGTGCAATACAGTTCCGGGTTGGATCCTGATATAAAAAATCGTGTGCAACTACATCGTATAAACGGTTTATGCCATCTGTCCAGCCATTTTTACCATTCAAAGCTTCGTAAATGGCATCTTTAACTGCCATATCGGTAATACCTGGTAAATGCGTATCGAAACCTCGGTTTACCGTATTGCCCTGGGTGAAAAAGGCCTGATTGGCCACTCCGTTTACAAAGGTTTCGCCAAAAATTGACAGTCTGGGGAATTCGGCTTTAATTTTAACTGCCCAATCGGCCATATAAACAGGGTCGTTATAAGGATAAGTATCCAAACGCAGGCCGTCGATTCCGGCATATTCGATCCACCAGATGTGATTTTGAGTTAAATAATTTTGCACGTAAGGGTTCTGCTCGTTTAAATCGGGCATAGAAGGTACAAACCAGCCATTCAACATTTGTTTACGGTCGGCAGTAGCGGCATGTGTATCCATTACCGTTTGATCGCGGTAACTGGTTTGCGTATATTTTGGCCATTGGTTTAACCAGCTTTTCATTGGTAAATCTTTATAAAACCAATGCTGGGTACCAATGTGGTTGTGTACAATATCTTTAATCACTTTCACCCCCTTGGTATGGGCCAGTTCTACATATTGTTTGTAGAGTGCATTGGTGCCATAGCGGGGGTCGATTTTATAGTGATCGGTTACGGCATAACCATGATAAGAGGCTTGTGCCATATCATTTTCTACCTCCGGAGTCATCCAAACGGTGGTTACGCCTAAATCTTTAAGGTAATCGAGGTGGTTTATTACCCCTTGTATATCGCCACCGTGACGGTAGTACATACTATCGCGGCTTAAAGCTGTTTCCTTTAAACCCTTAACCACATCGTTGGTTTTATCGCCATTGGCAAAACGATCGGGCATTAACAGGTAAATGAAATCTTTTTGCGTTATACCCTGAATCCGGCCAGCGCTTTTATCGCGGTTTTTTAATTCATAGCTGTAACTGAATATTTTTTTGCCGTTTATCAGAAAATTGATTGGAAACGTTCCCGCCTTTACGGTTGATGAGAGGCTTAAATCGAGGAAAAGATAATTTGGGTTTTCGACCTTATTAATTTTAACCAGTTTAACGCCAGGGTAATTTAAGGTAACAGTTGCATTGGCAATTTGATTGCCATGTACCAGCAATTGCAATTTCGGGTTTTGCATACCGCTAAACCAGAACATCGGTTCGATACGTTCTAATTTTTGGGCAAATAGGTTAACACTGCTTAACAGCGTAACCAGGGTAAGGAATACTTTTGTTAATCGCATACCATTTGTACAGGCATGGATTTTAGTTTGAGCATTATTTTTTAAAGAAAGAACGGAAGGAAAAATAGCTGAGGTAAGAAATCTGATCATGCTTAAACTTTGAAAAGGTTTAAAAACCCTGCAAAGATCAAATGATCCTCACAGGGCGATTTTAGTTAATGATTAATTTTTAACGAGGGTATATTTATTCCCTGCTACATCCAGCGTAATGGTATAATTACCAGCAGTAGCTACTGCTATATCAGCGCCACCAGCAGTTAGATTGCCACCACTGCCACCAAGGTTAACATCCCATTTGTGATCTTGTCGGAATTTAATTGAACCAACAGTGAGGTTTGTTGTTACTTTCCAGGTTCCTTTACCATCATTGATAAATTTCATGTCGGTATCGGTATCCCATTTGCCGGGAGTTGCATCGCCAATAATTGCCCAAACTTTAGCATCCTCTATTTTAATGGTTTTGGCTGTCATGTTTACCGTTACTTGTTTTAAGCCGGCAACACCTGAAGCGATATCTCCACCCGAAGTGCTAATTGCTCCGCCACCTGCATCGCCATAAGCTACATCCCATTTCTTTTCGGGAGTGATTTTAAAATTACCACCATCAAACTTGATGATACCCACGTACGTTCCATTACTGCTTAGTGAAACCAGACTATCGGCAGTTGCCGGGTTCCAGCCCTGATAGTTACCAGGAACATAAATCCAGGCTGAGGCCAAATAAGGCGTTGCACTTAAGGTAATGATATTCGAATAGGTTAAATCGTTTACTGCTGCGCCCGATTTTAAACGCACTTCAACCTGGGCAGCCACTCCAATTTTTCCTCCTAAAGCTAAAATCATGTTATTGATTTCGGTTACCGTTGGTGCATAGGTTTTAGCGGTAACCACAATCTCTTTCGGGGCAGCAAAGTCGGTACCCTTTAAAGCAAACTGCAAGGTGGTGTTTACAGGTACCACATAGCCTGTTGATGTAGCCAAAGGATAGCTTAGTGTTAACGCTACCTGTGCCCCGCTGGCTTGTACTAAATTTAATGTAGTAGTTGATGCAGTAAGCGTTCCTGCCGTTCCAACCACTGAAACCGTTTGGGTTTCGTCTTTTTTGCACGACCAAAGCGATAAGGCGATGAAGCAAAAGGCTAAGGTTTTGAAAAATATTGATTTCATATCTTATTAAATATTAAGATTAATAACCTGTGTTTTGAACCAGATTCGGGTTGGCAATTAAATCTGCTGCCGGAATCGGGTAAATGTTGCGGTGAGCTGGAATGGATGTTCCGGCTTTAACACCACCTTTAAATGGCCATAAGTAAGTAGAACCGGTAAATTTTCCGTAACGTACCAAATCTGTACGGCGGTGACCTTCCCAATACAACTCGCGACCACGCTCATCCAGGTAAAAATCGACCGTTAAAGCCGCTGTAGTAACATTACCATTTGCATTACCGTAAGCACGTTGGCGTAGTGCATTTACATAAGTTAATGCCTGACCAACTGTACCACCAGAACCACCGCGTGCTACTGCTTCACCATAAATTAAATATTGCTCTGCCAAACGGAACAAAGCAAAATCAAGCGAGCTGAAAGTTCCGTTTAATGATGCAGGAATAGTATTGGTACCTATAATGTTTTTAAACTTGGTTACACGCAATCCATCGGTAAATACACCAATTTCATCAACTGTGCTTTTAGCACCGAAAAAAGTACCCCGTTTATCGGCATTTCCATTTGCATCAGGAAATAACGCAGGCAGGTTTTGACGGGTTCTGTTTCCTCCCCAGCCACCATTTGGCACACCGTAAGAGGCAGTACCCATATCGGCATTAATACCGGCGTTGATGATGAAAGTAGTACCACCATAATTGGTACCATTTACGCCGTCATAATTAATTGTCAGGATGTTTTCGGTGTTGTTGATATTATTATCAGCTTTGAAAAGATCCATATAATTAGCTTTTAAGCTATAGTTAGCTGCAATTACTTTACTAGAATAAGTAATGGCTTCAGTATATTTAGCTGTACCGGTATACACTTGTGCGTTTAGGTATAACCTCGCCAATAAAGCCCAGTCGGCACCTTTATCTGCACGACCATATTCATTGGTACGTGGTTCAGCTAAATCGCCTTCAATTGCTTTAAGTTCTGATTCTACATAAGAAAACAATGCAGCTCTCTGAATTTGTTTTGGAGCCACTTTACCAATCTCGTCGTTTTCGGTAACGAAAGGTGGGTTACCAAAAGCATCTAACAATACCCAGTATTGGTATGCGCGTAAAAAACGGGCTTCAGCGCGGTACTTTGCAATAGCAGTAGCATCAGCACCTGTAATATTGCGCGAGGCCAGTTTTTCTGGCGTACTTTCGCGAAGGAATTCGTTACAAACTGTAATCTGTAAAATGCTTCTCGAATATAAACCTCTTAAAAACTGGTTATCTACACTTGGCGTTCCATAATCCAGTTCAGGAATACCAGTATCGCCCCAGGCACAAATGGCCTCATCGGTAACCAGCTCCTGCGAGGTCCAGAATAAGCGTAAAAAATCTGCGAAACCAGAGTTTAATCCACCAATATCACTATTATCCGATCCGGTAGAACTGGTTAATGCATAAGTAGCATACAGTTTAACCAAACCTTGTTTATAACCTGCCGGAGTAGCATAAACGGTTGCCGAAGTAACATCGTTGGTAGGCAAAACGTTCAGGTCACCTTTTTTGCATGAATTTAATGACAACAATAAAATACCTGATGCCAATATCGTTCTAAATGAATTTTTCATCTCTATCTCTTTATTAAAAACCAACATTAAAACCTAAGGTATATGTACGCGGACGTGGATACAGGTTGTAATCGATACCGCTACTTAGCTCAGGATCAATTCCATTGTAGTTCGTTACCGTAAAAACGTTCTGGCAGTTTGCCGAAATCCTTAACGAAGCAGTTCCGTTTTTAGATAATTTTCCGGCATTATAAGAAATACCTGCATTATCCATTTTCAGGAACGAAGCGTTTTTAACATAATAATCGCTCAGGAATTGGTTGTTCTGGAAATTGGTAGACAAGAAATCGGTTGATGCATTGTTGATTACCCCCGACGGACTTAAGATATTTGATCTGATTCCAAAGTTTGATGAAACGTTATCGTACACATAGTTGCCGAAATTGGCCCTAAGTGATGTGGTAAAGCTCCATTTTTTGTAAGAAAAAGAAGTATTAAAGCCAAGAGTAATACTCGGATCTGGTGATTTATAGAAATACTGATCGCTGGTATTGATTACGCCATCTTTATTCAAATCTTCATATACACCTTCCAATGGTTTGCCATCGGCATTATAAACCTGTTTATACACATAAAATGATCCTGGAATCTGATTAACCGCATTGTATTTTAAGGTTACACCAGTACCGCCAGTAATATCGCCAGCACCAACTTTCGAAGCCGGATCGGGATTAAGTGTTAGATTGGTTACCTTTCTTTTGTTGTATGCAACGTTTACGCCTAGATCCCAGCTGGTGTTTTCGGTTTTAATGGCAGCGAAATTTAAGCTGGCCTCAGCACCCCTTACATCCATATTACCCACATTGGTGGTTAATTCGTTATTGAAGTTGGTACCCACCGGAATGTTGATTTTACTTAACAAATCGGAAGTTTTTTTGTAGTACACATCAATACTTCCATATAAACGGCCTTTCATAAAACCGTAATCCAAACCTGCGTTGTAAGTTGTAGTGGTTTCCCATTTCAAATCCGGATCGTAAGCAGCCGGTGTGTAATAATTATAGAAAGTATTACCAATCTGATACTGACCGGTGTTGCTGTTGGCATAATATTTAGATAGGTAATCGTAATAACCAATACCATCTTTATTACCCGTTTGACCGTAGCTTAAACGCAATTTCAGGTCAGAAACCGATTCGCTGTTTTTAAGGAAATTTTCGTTCGAAATTCTCCAGGTAAAGGCAGCTGAAGGGAAATAACCCCAACGGTTTTTCTCCGAGAATTTAGAAGAAGCATCGGCCCTTAAAGTACCAGATAAAATATATTTATCGGCCAAAGTATAAATGAACCTTCCGTAGTATGAAAGCAATTTATCGCGATCAGTAGAGAAAGGGAAAACTGGTACTACCTGCACCTCACCTGTTCCTTTGTACGAGGTAAAATTGTAACCTGTTTTTGAGTTATCGTAATAACCGTAACCTGCTGTTACATCGAAACGGCTTTTAATACTTGCCGCCGTATGTGCATAGTTTAGGTAAAACTCAGAAAGCTTATTGGTTTCAGTATTTAAAGAATGCGTGTAGGAACCTTGTGTGGCTACACTTTGAGCCGCAAAAATAGGAACATGCACAGCCCCGTGACCTTTAGATACATCGTAACCTAAATTTAAATTAGCGTGCAATTCAGGTAAAAAGTGAAAAGAGTAATCGAAACGTGCATTTCCAAAACTTCTTTCGGCTTTACCATTGTTATCGTTAAGCCTAATCAGGGCTACCGGGTTACGTGGTGCATTCGGGTTTACCGAACCATCGCTTCTTAACCATTCGAAATAATTACCAAATTTGTTGCTGGCGGTAACCGATTGGGTTGGATCGAATTGAATAGCAGAACCTACAGCGCCAGAATTGGCAAAATGCGAATCTGTTAAAGCTCCTTTCAGGTTCAAATCAATTTTCAGGTGATCCTGAAATAATTTTGGTGAAATACTGATTGCACCTGTACCACGCGAAAAATGATCGGTAAGTAAAAGTCCCTGTTGATCTAAATAACCTGCCGAAACACGGTAAGGCACGCCTTTAAATGAACCGGCAATACTTAAGCTGTTATCGGTTGAGAAAGCATTCTGATAGATTTCGTCCTGCCAGTCGGTATTAGCGCCACCAAGTAAGGCGGTAAATTTCTTACCATCATCATACGAAGCATTTGGATTGGCATTTACAAAACTGCGGATTTGTTCAGAAGATAAAATATCTACCTTTTTAGCAACAGTTGCAATAGAGTTATTCGTACTGAAATTGATTACCGGAGCGCCTGAAGCACCTTTTTTAGTGGTAATTAAAATTACCCCGTTCGATGCCCTCGAGCCATAAATGGCTGTTGCATTCGCATCTTTTAAAACGGTAAAGGTTTCGATATCGTTCGGGTTAACCAATGATAGCGGACTTGGTGCATTGCCAATTGAGTTTCCGCTGAAAGGTACCCCATCAATTACCACCAAAGGATCGTTGCTGGCATTAAGCGATGCACCACCACGGATACGGATGGTACTTCCCACACCTGGCTGACCGCTGTTGGAAACGATGTTAACCCCTGCTACTTTACCCTGGATAAGCTGCTCGGGTGTTGTAATGGTACCTTTTTGAAAATCCTTGGCATTTACAGTAGTGATAGATCCCGTTAGGTTTTTCTTCTCGGCAGTACCGTAACCAATTACCACAACTTCGTTGAGTTTTTGTGCATCGGGTACCAATTGGAAATTAACAGTAGCGTTTGCCGAAACGCTCACCGTTTTATCGAGGGTTTGATAACCGATAAAACTTGCAGATACGGTTATAGAACCGTTTGATAATCCTGCCAGTTTAAAAACACCATTCGCATCAGTCGATGTACTTCTGGTTGTTCCTTTAACAATTACGGAAGCACCAGGTAATGGTAAGCCGGTTTCATCAAGCACTTTACCAGATACCGATCCGGTTTGTGCTTTTACCATTAATGCTGAAAAAACTAACAGCACCAAAAGCCCCTGTTTTAACAGGTAAAATACTCTCATATTTGAAGCTCGTTTAAGTATAAAAATTTGGTTAAATATTATAGTGATTTACACATAGGCCTAATTTACAGCACATAATGACATTTCAAAATTTATTTAAAAAATATATTTGGCACCATTTTTTGGCCCGAAATTTCTGGCTAAAAAATTCATTTTTCGACATAACTAAATTCAACGTTAAATTATTGTTAATTCATTAATTATCTAATTATCAATTAATTATAAATGTTAAATTTAAAAATAAAGTGTATTTTTTACACTAAGCCACTTTTAACCGATTTTTCGGGAACGTTCCCGAAAAATCAGAATCATTTTCGGGTCAATTTTCGGGAACGTTCCCGAAAACAAGTCGAAATTCTGCGTATTTTACACTAAGTGTCGATTTTTTTTTGAAATTTTTGAGCTAAAAAAAGAACGGATTTTCAGGCCGTTTTTTAGCCTGTTGAAGTCGAATTTCTTTTGATGATTTTAGAGGTCAAAACCACCTCATTTGCAGTGTTTTTATTGGCGTTATCATCCAAAATAGAGAACAGCAACCGGGCCGCCTCTTCCCCTATTTCGGTGGCCGGCTGGGTTATGGTTGTAAGTGACGGGTTGAGTAAGGGTGCAATCTCCAAACTGGAGAAACTGATCACCTTTAAATCAGTCGGGATATCGATCTTTAAATCGTAACATGCGTAGTAGGTAGCAAAAGCCAAACGTTCTACAGAAGTAAAAACCCCGTCGGGTTTTAATCCGGTTAATGCATCTTTAATGATGATGCTGTTTTCTTCGTAACTGTTACTGCAATCTACAATCAAGTGCTCATCAAACGGAACCTGGTATTTAGCAAGCGCATCAATATAGCCTTGCATACGGGTTTTACCAATAGATAAACTTTTATTTACCACCAGATAGGCAATACGCTTGCAGCCTTGTTCTATCAGGTGTTCGGTAGCCAGAAAACTGCTGTCATAATCATTTGTAATTACGCGGGGGGTATCAATATCTTCGTAAATCCTATCGAAAAATACCAGAGGTAGCCGTTTTGCCCCAAATTTATTCAGGTAATTGTGGTCGTTGGCTTCGCCAGATACAGACATGATAATACCATCGGCCCTGCCATTGTGCAGGTGGCGGATAAAAGTAACCTCTTTTTTGTAATCATCGTCGGTTACGTAAATGAGGATATGGTAACCGTTTTCGCGTGCTACCCGTTCTATGCCGTGTATAGCCTGCGAGAAATAGTTATTGGCCAGTTCGGGCACAATAACTGCAATGGTTTTACTTTTTTGCTCGCGCAGATTGCTGGCGTAGTGGTTGGGCTGATAGTTTAATTCTTTTGCTTTGGCTAGTATGCGCTCTTTGGTAGCCACGTTAATATCGCTATTATCCCTGAAAGCCCTCGAAATTGTTGAAGTAGATAAATTTAAAGCCTTCGCTAATTTCTTAATATTAATACTATCCATTTTTGGCGATTAAATTCAATTAACCTGAATTAATGCTGTAAATATAAAGCATAAAAATCCTAAATAATTTATAAGCACTGCAAATTATCTGTTTAGTAGGGCTAAAAAAAATTAAGAACACATAACCAAACAAAGGAAAACCGAGTTAAATTACCCGTGATTTTTAATTGTTTTCCCAATAAATTATATCATTTTTAAGGCCCTGAACTAGCAAATAAATATTTACTTTTTTAAAACAAAAAGCATATTTAATGTATTAATAGTTAAAGGTTAATGATCATGTTTGCTTTTACAAAATGTAAAGAAGACTGAATGGAAATAAAACTACAAAATGGGAAATAAGAAAATACTCATTGCAGACGATGACGAAGGCATTGTTGACGCTGTGACGATGATTTTGGAAGTGATGGGCTATGATGTTGATTATACTTATGACGGCGGGGCGGTAATAGATGCGGTAAAAAATAAGCCAGATTTAATTATGCTCGATATCTGGATGAGTGGTTACGACGGCAGGGATATCTGCAAACAATTAAAAAATGATCCGAAATACAGCGGAATCCCAATCCTGATGATTTCAGCCAGCAGGGATATCAGACAATCGGCTATGGATGCCGGAGCCAACGATTTTATGGAAAAACCCTTCGAAATGGATTCTCTGCTCAATAAGGTAGATCATCTTTTAAACTAAGCGTCTTGCCATTACTGATCTAACGCTTTAAAATAAATCCGCTCAGGCAATTGTTTAAATACAAATTCAGTAACATGGCAAAGCCAAAGCCTGTGGTTTTTAACTTCGCCTTTAAAGGTTTCCAGTATATAATCGCCACCGCCACCCAGGTTTTCATCGCGCACGTAAACGAGTTCTAAAATTTCGGCCTGCTCAAAATGCTGATCCGCCATGAGCAATTTACATTCGCCTGCCGATGCAGCAATCCAGTTTAGCAAATCATCGGCTCCCTCAACCATTTGCAGGTCGCCGGAAGCTCCGGCCCATTCTGGAATATCGGCATACCATTCGTGTTTTGCATTTTTATAAAAGCGGATCGATCTTTCCATCTTTTGTAAAGAAAAAAAATCTAATCCAATAATGCTAAAAAAAATAGCGAAATTTAAGCAAAATTAATCCCTGCTACCCCCTACTCTGGCTTGCTTTTTTAATTTGCAACCTTCATTAGGAGTTACTGCGGGTTAGGTTTTAACCATTCATGTCGGAAGAAAACAATACGGTTTTAAGGAAAATAATCCACATTGATATGGATGCTTTTTATGCATCGGTAGAGCAGCGCGATTTTCCGGAATACCGGGGCAAACCAATTGTGGTTGGCGGTAAACCCGATAGTCGTGGCGTGGTGGCTACTGCAAGTTACGAAGCCCGCCAATTTGGGATCCGTTCGGCCATGTCGTGTAGTAAAGCCTACCAGCTATGTCCTACGGCTATTTTTGTATATCCGCGTTTCGATGCCTATTCTGCTGTTTCAAAGGCCATCAGAGAAATATTTAGCCGTTACACCGATCTTATAGAACCCTTATCTCTTGATGAAGCTTATCTGGATGTTACCGAAGATAAATTGGGCATTGGATCGGCAATTGATATTGCCCAGTCGATTAAAGACGCCATTAAAAACGAATTGAACTTAACAGCCTCAGCCGGGGTATCTGTTAATAAATTTGTGGCCAAAGTAGCTTCTGATATGAACAAACCAGATGGCTTAACGTTTATTGGCCCATCAAAGATTAAGGCTTTTATGGAAAAACTTCCGGTTGAAAAGTTCTTTGGTGTGGGTAAAGTAACCGCCGGCAAAATGAAAGCCATGCAGCTTAACACGGGAGCCGATTTAAAGAATTTAACAGAATCGCAGCTGGTTGCTCAGTTCGGTAAATCGGGTAGGTTTTATTATAAAATTGTACGTGGAATAGATGAGCGGCCGGTACAAGCCCACCGCGAAACAAAATCAGTTGGTGCTGAAGATACACTCCCCGAAGATACCAACGACGATGCTGTAATGCACGATTTGCTGAAACAGATTAGTGAAACAGTAAGCAAACGTTTGGAAAAATACCAATTGAGTGGTAAAACAGTTACCTTAAAAATAAAATTTGCCGATTTTAAGCTCATTACACGTAGCAGGTCGTTTTCTACACCTATTTACCAGGCAGAGGTAATGTATAAGGAAGCGGTTAAGCTGCTTGAAGAAGCAGAGCTGGGTGCATCAAAAGTAAGGCTGCTCGGCATTACTTTGTCGCGCTTTTATGAGGACGGATCGGTTGAGAAGCCGGAAAGCAACCAGCTGGAGTTTGAATTTTAGTCTACTGCTGTTATTTACCATATGAGACATTTAAGGGCATATAAGCGTATTCGTTCAAGTTCGTTTTTACAGGTTGTATAGAAATAGCTATTCATTTGCAACGAATTAAAAATGCGACAGAGTCGCGAAGCTAAAGTGCACGCGTTAATAAACGCGCACAAGCCAAAAGTGCTAATCGAGTAGGAAGATAGG
>NZ_QAJQ01000020.1:0-215128 GCF_003852395.1 Pedobacter sp. KBW01 | reverse complement strand
AAACTTTTGGGTTCAGTCTAGGTTGGTTAGTTTATTGCCCATAAAACTATATTTATCATAAAGTGCGGTTTGTGTTATAAAACTGTTATCGTAACTGCTTTGGTAAGCAACAGTGCCTACACCAAACTCATTTTTAGTATACTGCAAAACCAGGCTGTAAGTGCGCTGAGTTAGGCTGTTTTTGTTTTTAATTTCTGTTGGTGTCCGGTGTAAGCCAGTTTGATTAATGGTAGACTGCTCAGGCTCGCCCAGCTTATTTTCTTTTTGGCTGGCATCTAAATGCCTGAAGGAAACAAAAGGAGTAATGTCGAAATATTTATATAGGTTAATGGTAGCCGCCGCACCTCTGAAGAATGAATATTCGTTGGCTGAAGTATAAGGGCTCAAACCTAAATCCTTTTTGGCAACGCTGGTTACATCAGGACCTTGGCCAAAAGAAAAAGCCTACCATAAAGTCAATCCCTGGCCAAACTGCAAAGTATAATCGCCCAGAACCAACTTTTTTACCTTGTCCAATTTGGACAGTGTTACGTTGGCAGAAAAGAAATCGAATGGTTTGCCTATAAATTTTTCGCCTGCATCTTTATCAAATGTTAAGGCAGCCGAAATTATCGAAGCATAGTTATAAGGGCACCGTGTTTGAAAGCGTTCAGGCGTACCTAAATAACGGTTCCCTGGCAAATCTGTAAAACCTTTTTGTTTTTCTAAGGTTTGAGCAAACCGCATCATGATATCGTGCTCCCCAGCACCAAACAGCTTGCTTAACTGCAAGCTTTCATATTCAGCTATTTTATTTACGGTAACAAATGGAATTAAATTTTCAATTGTTTTAACATCAAAACCATGAATGATTTGCAATTCATGCACGTCCAGCAACCTTCCATTCTCTTTGGAATAGGCAAAGAAATTGTTGATTTGGAGTGGTGAAATAAAAATCAATGTTTTCAATTCCTCAACCGAGGTATTATTTAAATTAATGGGGTGCTTGCGGTACCTGGTTAATACTTCAACCAGTTCGGTTATATCGTAATCATCAGGAAGGTTTTCGGCAACGTTTTCTACAATATCGCGTATGGCTCTTCCTGTTCTGTTGTTTGTGCACTTGCAATAAATCCGATCATTACAAATACAATGCTTAAAATTTTAAAACGCATAATAAATTGTTTTTCAAGTAAATTGCTTAGGAAGGTAATAGGGGATAACCGGACGATTTTTGTAATTAGGAGCCATACCTACATCACACTTGTATAGCGTACGGTGGGAGTCATTTACTGAATTGGCCCTAAAAGCCAATGTAATAGAAATAACTATTTGATTGCGATTGGTGAGCGCTAAAAGATTACGCAAATAATCTTGATCAGATACATAGCGAGGAAAAAAGACACGTAACAAAAAATACCATACTTTCATAAGCGAGCGTTAATCGGTTAAAGAAAATAGAGGTGATTTTTTGTTCTGTAGAACTAATATAGAAAAAATATTTTTAAAACTACAAGGAATGTAATTCTAAAAATACTTTTAAGTAAGGTTTTATGTTTTAAAGTTCCTGAGATAGATTAACCAGAAAACCTTTTAGCTTTTCTAAAGAATCAATAATTTTCTGATTTTCTTTTACATCAGATTTATTGTTTTTCAGGTAATCTTTAGCGCCCTTTAAAGTGAAGCCTTTTTCATCGACAAGGTTGAAGATGATTTTCAGGTTTTCTATATCTTCTGGAGTAAAAAGACGGTTGCCTTTTTTGTTTTTCTTAGGTTGAAGGATATCGAATTCTTTTTCGTAAAAACGAATCTGTGAAGCGTTTACATTAAACATTTCAGTCACTTCGCCCATGGTATAATACATTTTATTAATGTCTCTTTCTTTATACGGCATATTTTGAGCTTGATTATGAGTGTTTTATATCGATTAATTAAAGTGTTCAAATGTAGCTCGATTTTTCCTTAATAACGCAATAAAATTTTAATTTTGTTCCCTCCAATATTATTGAAATGACAGCAAAAGAGATTAGACAGGCATTCCTTAGTTTTTTTGAATCGAAACAGCATCATGTTGTTCCTTCCGCACCGATTGTGGTTAAAAACGACCCAACCTTAATGTTTACCAATGCGGGTATGAATCAGTTTAAAGATTTATTTTTGGGAGAGGCTGCCATCAAATATTCTCGTGTTGCAGATACTCAACGTTGTTTGCGGGTTTCGGGTAAACATAACGATTTGGAAGAAGTAGGTATTGATACTTACCACCACACCATGTTCGAAATGTTGGGCAATTGGAGCTTTGGCGATTATTTTAAAAAAGAAGCCATTGCCTGGAGCTGGGAACTACTAACCGAAGTTTATAAAATTCCAAAAGAAAAATTATATGTTACCTATTTTGAAGGCGACGAGAAAGAAGGTTTAGCTAAAGATCAGGAAGCTTTTGACCTTTGGAAACAATATGTAGATGAGAGCCATATTTTACCAGGAAATAAAAAAGATAATTTCTGGGAAATGGGCGATACAGGACCATGCGGCCCTTGCTCAGAAATCCATGTTGATTGCCGTACCGATGAAGAAAAAGCATTAGTGGATGGCGCTACGCTGGTAAATGCAGATCACCCTCAGGTAATCGAAATCTGGAATAATGTATTTATGCAGTTTAACCGCTTAAAAGATGGTTCCTTGCAAAGTTTACCAGCCAAACATGTGGATACCGGAATGGGTTTTGAACGTTTGGTACGCGTTTTACAGGAAAAAACATCTAACTACGATACCGATGTTTTTCAGCCAATGATTCAGTTTATTTCTGATAAAGCAGGAATAAAATACGGTGCAGACGAGAAAACCGATATCGCTATGCGTGTAATGGCCGATCATATCCGTGCCATTTCATTTGTTATTGCAGATGGTCAATTGCCTTCTAATAATAAAGCTGGTTATGTAATCCGCAGGATTTTACGCCGTGCAGTACGTTATGCGTACACTTTTTTAAACTTTAAAGAGCCTTTCTTAAACCAATTAGTGCCTTTGCTGGCCGAACAGTTTAAAGGTGTTTTCGATGAGTTGGTTTCGCAACAGGATTTTGTACAGAAAGTGGTTTTGGAAGAAGAAGTTTCTTTCCTACGTACACTATCAACAGGAATTCAGCGTTTTGAGAAATATCAGGCTGTAAATAATAGCGTAGAAGGTAGTTTTGCTTTTGAACTTTCTGATACTTTCGGTTTCCCGATCGATTTAACAGAGCTGATGGCAAGAGAAAAAGGCTGGTCGGTTGATTTAAAAGCCTATGAACAGGCATTAAAAAAACAAAAAGACGATAGCCGCGCCGCTACCGCTATTGATACCAGTGACTGGGTAATTGTAAATGCCGATGATCAAAGCGAGTTTGTAGGTTATGATGACTTAGAAATTGAGACCGAAATTTTAAAATACCGTAAAGTAAAAGCTAAAGGCAAAGAGCAGTTTCAGCTGGTTTTACGCCAAACACCTTTTTATGCAGAAAGTGGTGGTCAGGTAGGAGATACCGGCCGATTAGAGGACCACAGTCGCCAGTTTTGGATTGATATTACCGATACCAAAAAAGAGAATGGCTTAACAGTTCATTTTGCTGATATATTGCCAGATAATCTGGAAGGTAAGTTCTGGGCTGTTGTAGATGAAGATAAACGTGTTTTAACCGAAGATAATCACTCGGCTACACACTTATTACATGCTGCCTTAAAACAGGTTTTAGGTCAGCACGTTAACCAAAAAGGATCACTGGTAAATGCTGATTACCTGCGTTTCGATTTTTCTCACTTTGCAAAGGTAACCGATGAGGAGCTGGCGCAGATTGAAGTGATTGTGAACCAGAAAATCAGACAAAATATTAAGCTGAAAGAGCAACGAAACGTGCCTTATCAGGATGCTATTGAAAGTGGGGTAACCGCTTTATTTGGTGAAAAATATGGTGATTTTGTTCGGATGATTACTTTCGACGATCATTTCTCTAAAGAACTTTGCGGTGGTACGCACGTAAAAGCTACCGGTCAGATTGGTTCGTTTAAAATTGTTTCAGAAAGTGCAGTTGCTGCCGGTGTTCGTCGTATAGAAGCAATTACTGCTGATAAAGCAGAACAATATTTCTTAGATCAAAGGAAAGAATTAGGACATTTAAAAACATTATTGAACGGTAGTAAAGACTTGTCGGCTGCTGTACAAGCTTTGCTTGACGAAAATGCGAAACTGAAAAAGGAGATTGAAAAATCGACTATTGAACGGGTAAATACCTTAAAACATGAAATTGTACATCACGTACGCGGTATTAACGGAATTAATTTAATTGCCAAACATATTGATATACAGAGTGCTGAAGCAGTTAAAAATCTGGCATTCTCTTTAAAAGATATGGTTGATAACCTGTTTTTGGTTTTTACTACAGAAATTGAAGGCAAGCCTGGTATTACGGTTATGCTTTCCGATCATTTGGTTAAAAAAGGATTAAATGCTTCTAATATTGTTCGTGAGCTTGGAAAAGAAATTCAGGGTGGCGGAGGCGGACAGCCATTTTATGCAACAGCTGGTGGTAAGAATCCAGCTGGTTTAAAAGCAGTATTAGAAAAGGCCGAAACTTTTATTCCACATGCACATTAAGCATAGTATAAATGCATAAAAAAAGAGGCTTAAAGCCTCTTTTTTTATTTTAATGTCTGCCATGTTTTTCACGGTGTCCTCTCGAGAATAAACTCGCATTCACATTTCTATCGTGGTGTCTGTTATCTTCCCTGTAGCTTCTATAGTTATTTCTTGATGGATTGTATCTGATTCTGTCGCCACCGCCATAAGATGAACGATAATAGTTTTGATGACTGGCGTACCTTACCCTGTGGTTATTATAGCTGCGATAAGGATTATCACCATACATTACAATTTTTCTACCGTGGTTCAGGTTATAGCCTCTATATCTTGCAGGTAAATATCTTGATCTGGTCCATCTGTTTCCACTTAAGTAAACAAACTGTCTTTGCGGAACACAATAGTAAGACTGTACTTCGGGGAGGTAGTAGTAATTAACATCCTGATAGCCTGCCGGGATCCATGCAGGTTGTGAACCAATATTTACATTAATACTTACCTGAGCGTTAGATTGATTAGACGTTAAAGCCACGATACTTAAAATCGCGGAAAGGAGAAATAACTTTTTCATAATAATCTATTAATTTGTGTGTGTTTAATGTAATTCAAACGTTGTGCCAAAAAATCTATTGTAACAGCTATATAAAAAAAGGAGCGCCTATTCTGGCACTCCTTTAATTTAACTAAATGCTCATATTAGTATTTTTCTTTGTTTTTTTCTTTTCCATGACCTTTTTTATGGCCTTTTCCGTGATCTTCCCCGTTATCTTCTTTTCCATACATTTTTTTAGCCTGACCTGGAGGCATGCCATGCGGGTGTCCTTTTACAACATAATATCTACTATCACGGCTGTCTCTGATAATCAACTGGCCTTTATTACCTTTATACTTTGCATATTTTACTTTATCATTTCTGAAATTTAAATAGGGTTTTGGCGAATTGATCACAACCTTGTAACCGTTGTATAAATCATAGTTACCGTATCTGGACGGCAAAGAGTTGGCAAATACCCAGTCATTTCCATTTAAATAAACAAACTGCCTTTGCGGAACGTAATAATAACTCTCTACATCGGGTAGGTAGTAATAATCTACATGGTCGTATCCCGTTGGACCCCATAAGGGCTGAGAACCGATATTAACGTTAATATTTAACTGGGCTTTTGCCGGCATGCTGAGCAATGAAACCATCATAACTACCGCGACTAAAAATAATTTTTTCATAACAGATTTAATTTATGTGTGTTTAAGTGTTATTTAAAGTATCCAAACTACGTGCCAAACTCATTAAATAAATAAGGAGCATCTTTTTGGGATGCTCCTCTACACGACTAACTAAATATTTTGATTAATGGCGTTCATTTCTTCGTTCGCCACCATTTCTTTCTGGTCTACCATTATCGTTTCGTTCTACCCGCTTAACTACTTTTATATTTCGTGGTCTATTACGTTCGGGACGTACTACAGTTACCTGTTTCTGAGCATAGTTGGGATGGCCTTTAACTACATAGTATTTAGCTTCGCGACTATCTCTTATTACCGCCTGGCGACCACCATAGTTTTTATATGGGCTATACCTGGTAACATAAAAATTGTTTTGCAAATAAGGTTTTGGCTTGTTAATTACCACTTTATAAGAACGATATAAATCGAAGTTGCCATATTGTGCAGGCAAATTGTTCGCCCATATCCAGCGGTTACCATTTAAATAAATGTACTGGGAAGAAGGAACATAATAGTAAGCATCTATATCCGGGAAATAATAATAATCTACATGGTCGTATCCGGTTGGACCCCAAACAGGTTGTGAGCCTATATTTACATTTAAACTAACTTGTGCTTTTGCATAATCTACGCCGAATAATGAAACCATCAGGACTGCGGCAAATAAAACTAACTTTTTCATAATCTTAAATTAAAGGTTTTGTGTGTGTTAATTATTAGGATAGACGGCGCAGATAAAGAGTAGTTTAATTAGGTGATTTGGATTTAACATTCTTTAACGGATTCGTTTTACTCAATACACCGGAGTAATTTTACTCAGTGTATTGAGTAAATTGCCAGTTGTCTTGTATTTTATTGATTGTCAGCTGTTTATTTGTTAGTTAAAGAAAGGTTGTTTTGATAGGGATTTTTAAAAAATTCTCCATCAAGCCTTTTTTAACGAAAGACTAAATAATAACTATATTTGCCTGTAATTTTAACATATAAAGCTTTAATGTCTTTACAAAATAGCAATTTCGAACTCGTTTCAGGACTGGAAATCCACGTTCAGTTAAATACCAATACCAAAATATTTTCTGCTGATAGTGCTGCTTTCGGTGCTTCGCCTAATCAAAATATATCAACCGTTTCGCTGGCCTTGCCCGGTGCTTTGCCAAAGCTAAATAAAGAAGTGGTAGCTAAAGCGGTTCGCATTGGCCTGGCGTTAAATTGTACCATCAACCAAATCAATCATTTCGACAGGAAGAACTATTTCTATGCCGATTTACCTAAAGGATATCAGATTACGCAGGATAATCAGCCAATTTGTGTTAACGGTTTCCTGGAAGTTGAACTTGCTGATGGATCGACAAAGAAAATCGGTATTAACCGCATTCATTTAGAAGAAGATGCAGGTAAAAGTATCCACGATCAGGATGATCAATATTCGTTGGTTGATTTGAATCGCGCTGGAGTGCCTTTAATTGAGATTGTTACGGAGCCTGATATCCGCAGTGCGGAAGAAGCTTCGGCTTTACTGAGCGAAATCAGGAAACTGGTGAGGCATTTAAATGTGAGCGATGGAAACATGGAAGAAGGTAGTTTGCGTTGCGATGCCAATATTTCAATCCGTCCGGTGGGCACAACTGAATTTGGTACCCGCTGCGAAGTGAAAAACCTAAACTCCATGCGCAACGTACGCAGGGCAATGGATTTTGAATTTGGCCGTCAGGTTGAAGTGATTAGCAACGGAGGAAAAATTATTCAGAGTACGCTTAATTTTGATGCTGAAAATGGTACTACTTCACCTATGCGTACCAAAGAAGAAGCAAACGATTACCGTTATTTTTCCGATCCGGATTTACAGCCTATTCACATTTCGGATAGCTGGCTAGCTGAAATTAAATCGGCCATGCCTGCTTTGCCAAATGAGATTTCGAAAAAGATGATTGCGGAGTTTAGCATTAGTAAGGCCGATGCAGCCTTGTTTGCAGAAGATTTAGCTTTACTAACTTATTTTAATGCTGCTTTACCACTCGTAAATACCAAAAAAAGTTTAATTAACTGGCTCATTGGTCCGGTTAGGGCTATTTTAAACGAAAAAGCTATTACCATTGATGTTTATAAGGTTAAACCTGAACAGCTTGCGGTTGCAGTTAATCTTGTTGATGATAAAAAGCTAACTCAACAAATTGCCATACAACAACTATTGCCTGCAATTGAAACCAAAGCGGATACGGATGTAGCAGAGCTTGCCCAGACTTTAAATCTTTTAATTACCGAAAACGGTGATGAACTGGGAAGTTTTATTGATGAAGTGTTAAATAAATACCCGCAACAGGTAGAAGCATATAAAAAAGGTAAAAAAGGCGTTTTAGGCTTGTTTGTTGGCGATGTAATGAAACTTGCCAAAGGAAAAGCTGATGCAAAAAAATTAAACGAATTAATACTTGAAAAACTGAAATAATGAGAATAAAACAATTGAGCCTGATTGTGCTGATTGCAATTGCTTTCACCGCATGTAAACCAAAAGATAGCTTCACGATTGACGGAACTTTCCAAAATCCGGGGGCAGAAAAAAAGGTGTTTTTGTATGGTATGCAAAATAGTAATATGGTTGCAATCGATTCGACTAATTTATCGGAAAAAGGCGAATTTAAGTTTATACGTAAAACCCCTTCTGTAGATTTTTTCAGGGTATCGGTAGGTAACCATGAATTTATGCTGATTGCTAAAAACGGCGATGCAATTAAACTGGAAGCTGATTTGGCTGATAAAACCATGGCGTACAAAATTTCGGGTGCAAACGAGGTAGATAAATTATCGGAGCTTAATGGTATCAGAAATACCTTTGCCAAGCAAGTTGAAAAACTACAGGCTGATTTTGAAGCGAAAGTAGCTACGCAACCGCAAAACAGGGCGACCATTTTAGAATCGATGAAGCCTCAGTACGAATCTTACATCAATCAGTTAAATACGCAGATCTTAAAATTTGCTAAAGACAATAAAGGTACGTTGGCAAGTTTTTATGCCATGAACACTTTAAGTCCGCAGGAATTTGAAGCTGAACTGGTAAAATTTGCTGATGAGGTTAAACAAGATATTAAAGGTAATGCCACTGTAGATGCTTTCGTTAAGCAAATGGCGCAGTTAAAAGCAGTGCAAGTTGGCGAAATAGCACCAGCATTTACCATTAATACTGCAGAAGGTAAACCCGTTAGTTTAGCTGATTATAAAGGAAAATATGTATTGGTAGATTTTTGGGCATCGTGGTGCCAGCCTTGTCGCCAGGAAAATCCGAACGTGGTAAAAGTTTACAATCAATACAAAACTAAGAATTTTGACGTTCTGGGTATTTCGCTCGATACCGATAAAGCAGCCTGGTTAGGTGCAGTTAAAGCCGACGGATTAACCTGGACACATGTATCGGAATTGAAAGATTTTAACGGTGAAACGGTAAAAAAATATCAGGTGCAAGCGATTCCTACTTCATATTTGATTGATCCGGCAGGGAAAATTGTAGCTAAAAACCTTCGTGGAACAGCGCTGGAGGACTTCTTAGCCAAAACGTTACGTTAAAACAAATTTCATGTTAAACTAATTTAAGTAATTAACAATTTCTTAACTTAGGCTTAACTAAATATTGCATCATAGACAGTACTTTCGTAACAAATATTTAACTATGAACAACGCAGGTCAGAAAATATTAATTGTTGATGATGAACCAGATATTCTGGAGCTTATTGAGTACAACCTAAAGAAAGAGGGGTACCAGGTTTTCACCGCAACCAACGGTCAGGAGGGAATTACAGTTGCAAAGAAGGTTCATCCTGATTTGATTATCCTGGATATTATGATGCCTAAAATGGATGGGATTGAGGCTTGCCGTTTAATGCGTGCAATTCCTGAATTCAAAAATACATTTATGGTTTTCTTAACGGCCAGAAGCGAGGAGTATTCGGAAATTGCCGGTTTTAATGTGGGTGCCGATGATTATATCGCCAAACCAATTAAACCAAGGGCTTTAGTAAGCCGCATCAATGCAATTTTAAGAAGAAATGCAGGTACAGAAGAAGTATCAGAAAATAAGCTTGAAATTGGTGATTTAGTAATTGACCGCGAAGCATACCTCGTTTTTCAAGGTGGTAATAAAGTGGTGCTGGCTAAAAAGGAATTCGAATTATTATATCTTTTAGCTTCTAAACCAGGTAAAGTTTACACCCGCGAATCGATCCTTAAAAATATCTGGGAAGACTCTGTAGTGGTAACTAACCGTACTATCGATGTACATATCCGTAAACTGCGCGAAAAATTAGGCGAAACCTATGTGTCGACGGTTAAAGGTGTGGGATATAAATTTGAGCTATCTTAATTGATATTGACCTAAAAATATAAGCCGTCCTAATCTCGCATTAGGACGGCTTTTTTGTTTTGGTTAAGCAAAGTGTTGCTCTTTTTATATTGAGATCTGCGTCTTTATCCATGAGACCCCGAAATAAATTCAGGGCGACGGGTGGCTTAAAAAATAAAATCGTATTTTTGCGCTTCATTAATCACAGCACAGTTTGAAGTTTCCAAATTTTAAAGACCTTATCCTTTTCGAAGACAACGATTTTATTGTCATTAACAAACCTCCGTTCTTAGCATCGCTTGATGAAAGAGGCGCGGCTGGCGAAACCAATGTTTTGCGTTTAGCCAAGCAGTATAGCTATGATGCACAGGTATGTCACCGTTTAGATAAGGAAACTTCTGGAGCTTTAATTATTGCGAAAAATCCTGAAGGCTATCGTCATGCTTCTATGCAGTTTGAAAGAAGAAAGGTAAATAAAACCTATCATGCTGTGGTAGATGGTCATGTGATTTTTGATGAGCTAATGGTCGATTTACCAATCTTAAACGATGGAAATAAGAATGTAACCATTGATAGGGTTGAGGGAAAACGTGCCGAAACCATTTTCGATTCGCTAAAATATTATAAACACTATACTTTGGTTGAGTGCAAGCCTATTACTGGCCGCATGCACCAAATCCGCATCCATTTAGCCACACAAAGGGCTGCCATTGTTGGCGATGATATGTATAAAGGAAAACCCGTATTTCTTTCTTCGATCAAAAGAGGTTACAGGTTAACCAAAGGAGAAGAAGAACAACCCATCATGAAACGTTTTGCACTACACGCTAGGCACCTGGTGTTTAAAGGGCTTGATGATAAAGACATTGTGATCGATGCGCCATATCCAAAAGATTTTGCCACCTTAATTAAGCTTTTGGACAAATTTGACGCTTAACCTTCGTTTTTCTGCTGAAAAGTAAAAATAGAACTAAATGTATATCCGCTTTGTAAATTACCTTGATCAGATTAACCAATACCGGAAATCAAAGATATCAAACCGTAATTTCTTAGTAGTTCTGGCTATTATAGTAGGTGTTTTGGCCGGACTTGCGGCGGCTGCTTTAAAAAGTTTAACCCATCATATCGAAGAGTTTCTTCAATCAGACTGGCATTGGAAATATAAATACTACCTGTATTTTATTTTTCCGATGATTGGGATCCTTTTAACCGTTTTGTATATTAAGTATTTTATACGAAGAACAAAATTCGAAACCGGTTTAACACCTTTGTTATATGCTATTTCGAAGAAATCGAGCAGGGTAGAACCCCACAACATTTATTCGCAGGTAATTACAGCTGCAGTTACGGTTGGTTTTGGTGGCTCTACAGGCCTGGAGGCGCCAATAGTTACCAGTGGTTCGGCCATTGGTTCAAATTTGGGCCGTTTTCTGGGGCTTTCCTATCGCGAAATTACCATGTTGGTGGCTTGTGGTGCGGCCGCAGGTATTGCAGGCGCTTTTTATAGTCCGGTGGCAGGTATTGTTTTCGCAATAGAAATTCTGCTTCCCGAGTTTACTATTCCAGCATTTATTCCGCTGCTTTTATCGGCAGCTACCGCAGCCGTGGTGGCCAGGGCATTTTACACGCAGCAGTTGTTCTTTTTGGTAACTGAGGGTTGGAAAATGGATGCATTGGTTTATTATGTGCTTTTGGCGGGCTTAATTGGCTTGTTTTCCATTTATTTTACCAAAGCGAATTATGCCATTAAAGGCCTCTTTTATAAAATAAAAGATCCTTACACCAAGGTAGTTGTGGGCGGTTTAATGCTTGGCGCTTTGGTATTTCTTTTTCCAACATTATATGGCGAAGGCTATATTACGATGAAAGGCTTACTAAAAGGCGATTACCTGGCCGTAATTAACAACAGTATTTTCGAAGATTACAATAATATCCCTGCGATTGTAGTGTTGTTTACTGTGGTCACCATTTTCATGAAATCCCTTGCTACCCTCATTACCTTAGGTGCCGGTGGTAATGGCGGAACGTTTGCGCCAAGCTTAATCATGGGTGGATTAATCGGATTTATTTTTGCCTATACGGTAAATTTATCCGGTATGGCGCAGTTAAACGTGTCGAATTTTATTGTGGCGGGTATGGCCGCTGCTTTGGGTTCCATCATGCACGCGCCTTTAACGGGTATTTTCCTTATTGCCGAAATTACGGGAGGCTATATTTTAATGGTGCCGTTAATGATTACTACGGCTATTTCTTACGCCATTAACCGTGGTTCGCAAAAACATTCTATTTACACCAAAGTATTGGCTGATAAAGGTGAGCTTTTATCTCACGAGGATAAGGATACTACGGTTTTGAACCAGATGAAATTAAAATATCTGATTGAGAAGAGTTATCCCCAGTTACAACTGAATGATGTACTCTCGCTAAAGATGAATGAAATTGTACAATCGGGTAAAAATATTTGTGCGGTTACCGATGAGACGGGCGATTTTAAAGGTATCATTTACATCGAAAAGCTGTTTAATGAGATGATGGGCAATCCGGATAAGGAAAACTTACTGGCTGCAGATTTGGTACAAGCTGCACCAAACACACTTACCGAGGCCGATGATCTTAAAATGGTACTGGAAAAGATGGAACAGGAAAATGTATGGATTTTACCGGTACTCTCTGAACAAAACCGTTATCTGGGGTTCGTTTCTAAGACTGCAATCTTTAACAAATACAGGGCCTTGCTGATGCGGCAGAATGATTATATGGGTTAGAGTCAATTCATCTTCAGTTATCGTCATTTCGAGAGAAGTGGAGAAATCTTTTGGTGAATATTCTTGATAGATCTCTCCGTTCCGTTGCACTTCAGTCGAGATGACGATTGGTTTATTGACATAAAAAAATTGGAATGCTATCCGGCTAATCTTCAAACATTCCAACTTCAAAACTTTTCAACTTATCGTACTACTCAGCTCTTTTTAAACCAAATTTCTCAATTTTACTGTATAAATGGCTACGCTGAATGTCGATTTCATCGGCCGTTTTAGAAACATTCCAATTGTTTTTCTCGAGCTTGAATTTAATAAACTCGCGTTCTGCATGATCTTTATAATCCTGAAAATTATTAAACGAATCGAAAGTAGAAGCAAGGCTTGAGCCGCCTGAGCTGGCAATCTGAGCACTGGTTGCAGCACCAATGTTTGTTCCACCGCCAGGGTTGGCAAAAGCACGCACATCATTTTCAGTAATTACTTTATCGCTCAAAATAATCAAACGTTCAATCATGTTGTGCAGCTCACGTACGTTACCTGTCCATGGTAAAGCTTGTAAGGCCGACATTCCGCCGTCGTTTATCTTTTTAACCGGCATGCCGTAATCGCCACAAATACGCTCTAAAAAGTTTTGCGCAATTACAGGGATGTCATCAGTACGTTCGGTAAGATGAGGCACATGAATATTAATTACATTTAAGCGGTGGTACAAATCCATACGGAAATTACCATTCTCAATTTCTTTTAATAAATCTTTATTTGTTGCGGCTAAAACACGCACGTTTACATCAATTTCCTTTTCGCCACCAACACGGGTAATTTTATGTTCCTGTAATGCACGAAGCACTTTTGCCTGAGCCGAAAGGCTCATATCGCCAATCTCATCCAAAAATAAGGTGCCGCCGTTAGCCAGTTCAAACTTACCAATGCGTTGTTTTACCGCAGAGGTAAACGATCCCTTTTCGTGACCAAATAGTTCGCTTTCAATTAGTTCTGAAGGAATAGCGGCGCAGTTTACTTCAATTAAAGGGCTTTCTGATCGGTTCGATTTTTCGTGTAACCAGCGGGCAACCAGTTCTTTACCACTGCCATTTGCGCCTGTAATTAATACACGGGCTTCGGTAGGGGCAACACGTTCGATGGTTTCTTTAATTTTCGAAATACTTTCCGATTCGCCCAGTATTTCGCGTGTTTTACTTACTTTACGCTTTAATACCTTGGTTTCTGTTACCAAAGTTCCGCGATCTAAACCATTGCGTACAGTAATTAGTAAGCGGTTTAAATCAGGTGGTTTGGAAATAAAATCGAAAGCGCCTTTTTTGCTGGCTTCGATAGCGGTTTCTACTGTACCGTGACCAGATATCATAATAAAAGGTAAATCGGGCTTAATGGCCTGGGCTTGTTCGAGCACCTCCATACCGTCCATCTTGTTCATCTTGATATCGCAAAGTACGAGATCATAATTCCCTTTTTTGATCATCTCGAGGCCATCAATACCATTATCGATATCTTCAACTTCGTAATTTTCGTATTCCAGAATTTCGCGTAAGGTACTTCTTATCGCTCGTTCATCGTCAATTATTAATAGTTTAGCCATTAGTGCTTTATTCTTTTATTTGAAATGCGAATATATTATTTTTTAATTAATGTATAGTTTTTTGTACAATTTATACGCTATAAACCCAAAAAGCTACGAAAGGTTTTACTGTTTAATGCTTATAATCGAGTTTGAACTTGCTTAAATCGGGCTTATGTTTTTTGCTTCTTTTTAATTCCACTTCATAAATACTTTTGCCCAGGTTTTTCATAAATGGAAAACAAACGGTATCGTATTCATATTTATTGTCGTTAAATATGCCGTCTTCATTACTATGTACGACTGCGGTTAAAAAATATTCGATGCCGTTTTTAAAATCAACGAAGTAAGAATTGTCGATAATATAACCGTAGCTGTCGCCATATTTATTAAAGATCCTGATGTTTGGATCCGGACTAATGTTCTCGCGGCCGTAATAAAGCATTTTAGCATAGGTAGGCCAAAATTCTTTCTGATCATATTTAGGAAAATCGCTTTCTGTTGGATATTTACTCATGTAGGTGTAAATGAGTTTATAATTATCAGCAGTTAATTTAAACCGTTCTTTTGCAGGAAATGCTTCCGGAAAAATCAGTTTTTGCATCAATTTCTGCTGATCGTTAATCGCGAAGGCATTTTTTCCGGCCAGGCTAAAGGGTTTGTTTACCAGTTTATCGGCGCTATCCAGGTAACCTTTTCCCATAGTGAGATTGGTTAAGCTCAGTTCATAATCTTTGGGGTCATACTGTGCCTGCTGATTGTACACCAGTTGACTGCTGTTATAGAATTTAACCGGATTGGAGTGTTTAGTTGATTCGCCTGCATCGCCTATGGCTAAACGGTTTAATATCCGGCTGTCGTTAAAGCCATATGCTTTTAGTTTCTGGTTAATTTCTGCACGACCAATAAATTCAAATAATCGGTTAAATGCATCATTATCACTGGTGAGCAAAATCTTTTTAACGTAATGAGCAACAGATGGCAAACCATTACTGGCGCTCGTATCTTTTAGTACTTTGGTTTGACCTTTAAAAGCACTATCTGTAACCATAATACTTTGTGCGGTTAAACAAGTGCTTTTTAAACGGTTTACTTTCTCCAGCGCAAAAATTACAGCCGCAAGTTTAACGGTACTGGCCGGATAAAAATAGTGATGAGGATCTAAATTATAACTGAAGGTTTTAAAGCTGGGCTTGTTTTGGGCATCGCGGTTAACCTGTGTGTACATAATTTGTATTTGGTTTTTATTCGGATGATTGAGCACAGCCGAAAAAAGTTCGGGTTTCGACTCCATCAGTTTCCTGAGAAACACGGTATCGGTTTTTTGCGCCATGGCAGATAAGCTGATTAACGAAAGTACAACAGTTAAAATTTTTCTCATGTGTTATAATGTGATTCCTAATTTAGCCTTTTCTGTTAAAACGACCATTTTCCATCATCCATTTTACATGTTGGTTAATTTTCTTACATTTGCGGCGCTTTTGGTTTCCGGCATTACGCCCGGAATTAAAAGGGAATACAGTGTAAATCTGTAACTGTCCCGCAGCTGTAAGCTCCTTAACGGGTTTCCAATCATTTGCCACTGTGCCGACTTGTCGGGATGGGAAGGCCGGAAAACCGGGAGTAAGTCAGAAGACCTGCCTTAGCATTATATTTCATAGCTTTCGTGGATTGAAGCTAGGGGTGAGGTACTTACGTTTTTCGTATTTTCATTTCTTTTCTATCTGTTGGCTGTGGGTTAAACTCACAATCAAATGATCAAAATTAAAGGTGTTTTACTAAGCACCAGGTTTTTCTTTTTGCTGGCACCGCTATTGGGCACGGGCATTCTTTTGCCTGCTATTTCAGTCGCGCAGATTGATACCGCAAAGGCCAATCAATTGCAGGATGTTAAAATAACAGAGTATAAAAACTCAAAGGTAAATTTATCGCCAACTCCGGTACAAATACTCATAGGGACGGAATTAAAACGCCTGAACAGTCTTTCGGTTGCCGATGCCATACGCTATTTCGCCGGTGTACAATTAAAAGATTACGGAGGTGTTGGCGGTTTAAAAACTATTAATGTAAGGAGCATGGGCAGCAACCATACTGCTGTTTTTTATGATGGTGTGCAGCTTGGAAATGCCCAAAACGGCCAGGTAGATTTAGGCAAGTTTTCATTAGATAACCTCGAAGAGATTGCTGTTTATGTTGGTCAAAAACCCGAATTACTGATGCCAGCCAGAAGTTATGCAGCAGCCAGTGCACTTTACCTTCGAACAGCACAACCTGCTTTTAATGAAGGGAAAAAGTATGCGTTGGGCGTTGGTTTAAAAACCGGCTCATTCGGATTGATTAACCCGAATATCAGTTATAAACAAAAAATCAGAAATAAAATCTCTCTCCTTTTAGATGCCAGCTATTTAGAATCCAACGGCAAATATAAATTCAGGTATAAAGAACTGGCTTACGATACCACCATTATCCGGAATAACAGCGATGTTAAATCGGCAAGGGTAGAAGCAACGCTGTTTGGCTTATTGCCTGATAGCAGCAAGTGGAACCTTAAATTATACAACTACAATTCGGCACGCGGACTGCCCGGGGCTATTGTTTCGAACAGGTTTACCTTTACACAGCGCCAGTGGGACGATAATAGTTTTGTTCAGGCTTCGTACCAGAATAAAAGAAGTGCCCGCTATAATTTTATGTTCAATACGAAGTATGCATATAGTTTTATACGTTACCTCGATCCCGAATTTAAGCAGCAAAACAGCTTTTTAGACAACCGCTTTACCGAAACGGAGTGGTACATCTCTACTGTTAATCTTTATAAAATATCCCGCATTTGGGAGGTTTCGCTGGCTACTGATTACAGTTTGCAACAGCTAGATGCCAATTTGTACGATTTTGCTTACCCTAAACGTAATACCGGTTTAGTAGCACTTGCGAGCGCCTTAAACCTAATAAGATTGAGTATACAAGCCAATGTTTTAGCAACCCTGATTGCAGAGCAGGTTAAAAATGGTAATCAATCAGCCAACAGGCAGGAATATACTCCGGCTTTAATGGCATCGTGGCAACCTTTTCAAACCAAAGATTTCCGCATTCGCAGTTTTTACAAATCCATTTTCCGGATGCCCACTTTTAACGACCTCTATTACACGTTTATTGGAAACTCCAAGCTAAAACCCGAATACACCAGTCAATACGACCTGGGTTTTACTTACGGACATACTTCAAACGGGAGGCGCCTTGCTTATTTATCCCTTCAGACTGATGCCTATTATAATCTGGTAAAAGATAAGATTGTAGCCATTCCAGGTAATAATTTAGGCAGATGGACCATGGTTAACCTCGATCGTGTGCGTATCAGAGGCTTCGAAACCAATATTCAAACGGTTTGGGATTTAGATTTACAGTTGAAGCTGAAGGCAAGTGCGAATTATACCTTCGAAAAAGCAGTAGATATTAGTACCACAGCCTTCAGGTATGGCGATCAGATTCCCTACATCCCTGTACATAGCGGATCGGCAAGATTTGGAATTGATTATAAAAACCTGGTGTTTAATTATGGTTACATCTATACCGGCGAACGATATAGCCAAAAGGCCAATATAGCCGCGAACTATGTTAAGCCATGGTACACCCACGATTTAGCTATTGGTGCAAATTTTTCTTACCACCAAAGCAGATTCTTCATCAATGCCGAAATCAATAATGTTTTTAACCAGTATTACGATGTGGTACTTAACTATCCAATGCCTGGTCGTAACTACCGACTTACTTTATCCGCTAATTTTTAAACCAATTTAAAATCACGATATGAAATACAAATTACACCACGTTTTAAAACTAACCGGCTTTTTGCTTTTAACAGCCCTGGCATTTGCCTGTAGAAAAGATACCCCGGTAGATGAAGACGCTGAACAGGGAGCCAAAACCCCATCATTAACCGTAAAGGGCTTATATGTTTTGAATGAAGGCAACTGGGGTTCTAACAAATCATCTTTAGATTACTATAGCTATGATGATGGGAAATACACGAGGAATATATTTGGCGCAGCCAATCCGGCTGTTACTTTAGGCCTGGGCGATGTGGGTAACGACATCAAAATTTACGGCGCTAAAATGTATGTTGTTGTAAACGGAAGCAATAAAGTAGAAATTTTAAATGCCAGCAACGCAAAGCAGGTGGCTAAACTGGATATCAACAACCCGCGTTATGTTACCTTTTATAAGAATTTCGCTTATATCACATCTTATGATGGCTATGTAGCCGTAGTAGATACCACTGCTTTGAGTACCATTAAAACTAAAATAACGGTAGGTAATCAACCCGAAGAAATGGCGGTTGTAGGTACCAAACTCTATGTGGCCAATTCTGGTGGTTACAACTATCCAAACTACGACAGAACTGTATCGGTAATTGATTTAACAACCAATACCGAGATTAAAAAAATTGATGTTGCCATTAACCTTCACCATTTAAAAGCCGATAAGTATGGTGATGTGTATGTGATTTCGAGAGGTGATTATGCAGCCATTGCTTCGTCGCTGTATGTAATCGACACCAAAACCGATGCTGTTAAAAAGAACTTCAATGTTCCTGTTAGCGACTTCTGGATTAATGATGATGACGCTTACCTGTTTTCTTACAGCTACGCTACCTCAAAATCAACCTACGTGAAACTTAACGTAAAAGATGAAACAGTTGCAAGTAATAATTTTATAACCGATGGTACTGAAGCTTCAATTACACTCCCTTATGGCATTGCAGTAGATCCAACATCAGGAGATATTTTTGTAACCGATGCCAGGGATTATGTTACTCCAGGTACCATTTACTGTTTCGATAAAGCAGGCAAAAAGAAATTTACGTTTACCACCGGCGATATTCCGGCACACATTGCATTCTTATTTAAATAACATAAACACACACAAAATGAAAAAATCAATAAACTATGCCATGGTTTTCTGTCTGTTCTTATTCAGTTGTAAGAAAGATAACGTACTCGGGCCTGATGTAAATCTACTGGTTAAAACAGATGCAGTACAAGCTAAGGTAGCGGTAGCAACCAATTTTAGCGCAGGTACAAACAATGGCCAGGCTTTTCAGCACGAATGGAAATTAGATGGCAAAGTGGTAAGTACCATTTACAACTATAACTTTACTGCCACAAAAGCCGGTACTTATGTTTTAGCGTACAAGGGTTATAACGAAGCTGGCGAATTTACACATACTTACACCATTACCGTTCCGGTTCCGGTGGTTGAGATTACACCTGCAAGCAGCAAATTTATTAGCCGGATTTTAGATTATTTACCTGCACCAGGGCAATTTGTAAACGAAACTTTAGGTAAACCAGAACAGGCGCAGAAATTAATTGGAAGTACCACTAACTTAATCTCTTTAGGTGGCTTTGGTGGCTACATTATTTTCGGTTTCGACCACTCGGTAGTTAATAACACAGGTAACGATCTTGCCATTTATGGTAACCCATCAGGTGCTCCTTATCATTTTTCTGAACCAGGCGTTGTAATGGTTAGTCAGGATAGCAATGGTAATGGCCTTGCTGACGATGAATGGTATGAATTGGCCGGAAGCGAGTACACCAAAGCTACAACCATTAAAAACTATGAGATTACCTATACCAACCCTAAAGCGTTTGCAAATGTAACCTGGAAAGATAACCAGGGAAATAGCGGCGAAGTGAAGGTTAATAATTTTCACAAACACAATTTTTACCCTGAATTTGCTGCAAATCAGGAAACAATTACGTTTAAAGGTACCTTATTACCGCCATCAACAGGTAAGGTAGGTAGTATTGTGATCAGTTCTCCTTTTGATTGGGGCTATACCGACAGTTATTCTACAGGCGATGATTACAAAACCAATCTGTATAACAGCTTCGATTTATCGTGGGCGGTTGATAAAAGCGGAAACAAAGTTGATTTAAAAACAATCGATTTTGTTAAGGTGTATACTGGCCAAAGTGCCGATGCAGGTAGCCTTGGAGAAATTTCTACTGAAGTTAAAGGTGCAGTTGATTTAGGGATCAAATAAATACGAGCATCTACCTATAAATAACGTCTCAATAAAAGAAGGCCTGCCTGGTGCAGGCCTTTTTCGTTTACATCGTTTTTAATAAATACTAACAAGAGTTAATCTGCATCTGGTTAGTTTAAAATATTTTCTTGCAAGACTCAAAACGTATCGAATTACATACAAATCATATCAAAAAAGACTGAAATCATGTCATGCAAGACCCAAAGCGTATTTAATTACATACAAAAAGTATCAAATTACACTGAAGAAGTATCATGCAAGACTCAAAACGTATCGAATTACATACAAATTATATCAAAGAAGACTGAAATCATATCACGCGACACTCAAAATGTATTGAATTACATACAAAACATATCTAATCATAATGAATTTGTATCAGGCTAGTTGGTTTCGGTAATTCGCCTGATACGTTTAATATTTAGTCATAAGCGCTTAGTCTTTATTTTATCTGCGTTCATCATTAAATCTGCGCGAAAATGGTTAGCGAATATTTCCCGCTGATTACACAGTAAAGGTCGCAGATTTAAAAGGTGATCGTCATTTCTCGATAACGGAAAAATTGCTCGTTTAGATCACAGGAAAAGCCCTGGTGCTAATAAATTTTACATTCTATTGTTGTTGTATTTTTTTTATTACATTTGCGGCGCTTTTGGTTTCCGGCATTACATCCGGAATTAAAAGGGAATACAGTGTAAATCTGTAACTGTCCCGCAGCTGTAAGCTCTGTAACGGTTTTTCTATTCTTTCGCCACTGCTCCGGCTCGCCGGAATGGGAAGGCAGAAAACCGGGAGTAAGTCAGAAGACCTGCCTCTAGCATTAATTTCGTAGCTTTCGGGGATTGAAGCTGGGTTTTGAAGTACTTAACGTTTACGTATTTTCATTTCTTTTTACAATCTGTTGGCTATAGGTAAAACTAACCATCAAAATGAACAAAACAACAATTTTAGCCGCTGCTGGTTTAGGTCTGGCGCAGCTAATGATTAGCCAGTTGGCTAATGCGCAGCAAAAAGACACTTTGCAGCTTAAAGATGTGGTAATTTCTGCCACCAAAAACGATCAAAAACAATCACAAACCGGTAAAGTGGTTAGCATCATCAGCAGAGAGGTGTTGGAGCGCAGCAACGGAAAATCATTACCCGATTTATTGAATGAGCAAGCTGGTATCATCATCAGCGGTGGAAACAGCAGTCAGGGTAAGGATAAGAGTATCTTTTTCAGGGGCTCGGCTAGCGGTTATACGTTGGTATTAATTGATGGAATTGTACAGAACGATCCTTCAAGTATCAGCGGAACATTCGATTTACGTTTATTCTCAATCGATCAGATTGATCATATCGAAATTTTAAGAGGTGGCCAGTCTACCATTTATGGTTCAGATGCAGTAGCAGGGGTAATTAATATTGTAACCAAAAAAGGCGGACCAAAAGGAAATACCATTTATGGTGTAGCCAGTGCCGGAAGTTTTGAAACGTATAAAGGAACAATTGGCTTGAATGGTGGTGTTGAAGGTTTTTCTTACAACATTAACTATACACACCTTAAAACCGATGGTATTTCGGAAGCGGTAGCGCCGGCAGGCAGCACAGCCGAATTTGATAAAGATGGCTTTAAAACGGATGGGGTTAATGCTAATTTCGGTATTCAACTGGATAAGCGCCTTTCTGTTAATCCGTTTTTACGTTATTTCTATGGTAACTATAAAATAGATGAAGGCGCTTTTGCTGATGGTTTACCAGCCAATAATTCGATATTGAAGCAGTTTAGCGGAGGTTTTAATGCCGAATACAAACTCAATACCGGAAAAATTACTTTAAACTATAGTCACGAAAGCAACTCGAACGATGTAAATTCGAGCTTCATGGGCTTTGCCAGTAATTTTGTAAATTACGGTAAAATGAACCTGATCGATTTATTCTACAATCAGAAATTGGGTAATAAATTAGATTTATTAGTAGGTATCGATAACCGCAAAACAAAACTGATTACCAATTCAAGCAATCCGACAACCAACATTTTTGCAGCTTATGGATCGTTGTTTTTACACGATTTAAGTGTGTTTAACCTTGAGGTAGGCGGCCGTTACAACAAACACGATCAATATGGCGAAAACTATACTTACTCGGTAACCCCAACCATCAATATCATTAAAGAAGTGAAGTTGTTTGGAACGGTATCTACAGCGTTCAAAGTGCCTAGCTTAAACATGCTTTTCGGACAATATGGAGCTAATTTAAACCTGAAGCCAGAAAAATCGCAGAACTACGAAGCAGGTGTAAACCTGAGCTTTGCCGATGATCAGTTTAGCTTGCGTGTAGCTGGTTTTAAACGCGATTTAACCGATGCTATTGTTTACACTACAGGTTATATTAACCAGGGAAACCAGAAATTTAAAGGAGTAGAGGTAGAGCCGGCAGTTAAGTTTAGTGTATTTAATGTTAATGGTTATTATGCTTATGTTGAAGGAAATACCGGAACTGTAGATTTCCTGATCCGCAGACCGAAAAATACTTTTGGTATTACAGCGGGTGCACAGGCAACTCAAAACTTATACATCAGCGCCAATTACCGTTACTTTGGTAAACGTTTCGATACCAATTTTATATCTTATTTAAACGAAGAGCTGCCATCGTATAAATTGCTAAATGCTTACGTAGAATATGCTTTGGCTAAAAAACGCGTAAAAGTATTCTTTGATGCCAAAAATATCCTGAATGCAAAATACAGTGAAATTATTGGCTACAATACACCTGGCTTTAACTTTAATACAGGCGTAAGTTTTAATATACGCTAATAAAAAATTAACTTTGCTTAAATAATAACCAAAATACAATGTCTCATTTAAAGTTTAATCCGCGCACCTTAATACTGCTATTAATGATATTGGTGATTACGGCTTTCCGTTTACTGGTAACATTTAATTCAGATGAACTGAAATTTGCTAATTTCTCCTCAATCGGAGCGGTTGCCTTATTCGGTGGTGCCTATTTTAAAGATCACGCCAAAGCTTTTGCTTTTCCGTTGTTGAGTTTGTTTTTAAGCGACTTTATTTTAGCTTCAACCATTTTCAGTAAATACAGTGGGGGTTCATTTTTGTACCAGGGCTGGTATTGGACCTATATTGCTTTTGCGTTAATGGTTTTAGTAGGTAGAATTCTGCTTAAAAATGTAAACGTGGTAAATTTATTGGCCTCAACATTAACTATTGTGCTTATCCACTGGTTGGTTACCGACTTGGGTGTTTGGATTAATAATCCGGCATATACCCAGGATTTAGCAGGTTACTGGAACTGTTTGGTTAAAGCTATTCCATTCGAAATTAGATTCTTAGAAGGAACAGTTATTTATGGAGCCTTACTTTTTGGCGCTTTCGAGATTTTAAAAGCAAAATATCCGGTATTAAAATTAGAAGCACAAGCTGCATAATAATACCTTTTAAAAATAGAAATCCTCTTTTGACTCAGTTCAAAAGAGGATTTTTTTTAACTTAGAATATTCAATTACATTTTACCTTTTCCATTTTACATCAAATGAAAGTCGTTTCTTTTTTACCCGCTGCCACAAAAATGATTTACGATATGGGCCTTCAGGATTACCTGCATGGTGTAACCTTCGAATGTCCGAAAGAAGCAGCAGATCAACCCAAGGTAGTACGCTGTATCCTGGAAGGTAAAAACTATTCGAGTATAGAAATCGACCGGATTTTTTCTGCATCCAAAGCACAGGGCAAAAGTCTGTATTGGGTAGATGATGCACTTCTGGAAAGCATTGCGCCTGATGTTGTATTTACGCAGGATATTTGCGAAGTATGCAACATAGATACAGTTTGTACCGAAACTGCAGTAATGAAACTGAGCAAGCAGCCAACTTTGGTGCCGCTTTCGCCCAATAACCTGCAGGATGTTTTCGAATGCGCCATTACCATTGCCAGGGCATTGGGAAAAGAAGAAGTAGCTTTTAGCTATCTGGCAGGATTACAGCAGAAAACCGATCAGATTTTAGATAAACTGCGGGAAAGCAAATCACCTTTGAAGCGTGTGATGCTAATGGAATGGATAGAGCCTATATACAATTGCGGGCACTGGATTCCCTTTCAGATTGCAGCAGCAGGAGGGGTTGATATGCTTTCTAACCCTGCAGGCGATTCGATTGTTACCCCATGGGAAAAGATTGTAACGTATAATCCTGAGGTTTTGATTATTGCACCTTGTGGCTTCGATCAAAAACGCAGCCTCGAAGAAATGAGTTTGCTTACAACTAAAACGGGCTGGAATGATTTGGAAGCTGTAAAAAACAATCAGGTGTACATTGCAGATTTTGATATGTTTACCCAGCCTAGTGTAGGCACTCTGGTAGAAGGTATTGAAGCTTTAGCCTGTATGTTTCATCCGCAGATCTTTAAAGCAGATGAAAGGATAGCTAAAAAGTTTATCAATTATGCTCAATCACTTCAATCCGTATAATCATTAAATCAGTGTAATCTATTAATCGGTGTAATCATCTTATGAAATTAGTTGTTTTAACAGGAGCGGGGATTAGTGCCGAAAGTGGATTGAAAACTTTTCGGGATTCGGACGGTTTGTGGGAAGGATATAACGTGTACGATGTGGCTACTCCCGAGGCTTGGGAAAGAAATCCGGAGTTAGTACAGGAGTTTTATAACGAAAGAAGACGGCAGGTGGTAGCGGCTCAACCCAATGCAGCGCATTACATACTCGCGGAACTGGAGAAAGATTTCGATGTAGAGATTGTTACCCAGAATATAGACGATTTGCATGAGCGTGCCGGATCAACTAAGGTTACGCACCTGCATGGCATCATAACCCGTTCGCAATCGAGTTTGCGGCCCAGTTTAACTTACCCCATTGAGGGAACAGAAATTAAAATGGGCGAACGCTGTAAATTAGGTTCTCAGTTACGGCCTCATGTAGTATGGTTTGGCGAAGCTGTGCCGATGATTGAAGTGGCTGCTAAAATCTGCAAACAAGCTGATTTATTTGTGCTGATTGGGACTTCACTGGCAGTTTATCCCGCAGCCGGACTAATCGATTTCGTTCCGCGAGAAGTAAAAAAATACATTATTGATCCTAAAACCCCTGATGTTAAACGATATCAGCATGTAATTACCATTGAGCAAAATGCCGTAAACGGGATGGAGCAGCTGAAAAGTATTTTAACAAATGGATAAGAAAATCTGCATTTTCAACTGGAGTGGCGGTAAAGACAGTACACTGGCACTCCACTATGCCCTTCAGGACCCCACAATCGAAATCAGGTACATGGTTACTACTGTTACCGAACAATACAACCGCGTTTCGATGCACGGTGTTAGAGAGGCTTTGCTGATTAGACAAGCCGAAAGCATTGGTATTCCTTTATATCAGATCCGTTTGGGAGAAATGCCCGATATGGAAACTTACGATAATACCATGCGTACCCACCTCAGTAAATTTAAAGCAGAAGGTATTACGCATTCTATTTTTGGTGATATTTTTCTGGAAGACCTTCGTTTATACCGTGAAAATAAGTTGGCAGAAATTGGTCTCAAAGCTATTTTTCCGCTTTGGCAGAAAGATACAAGGCGACTGATCAGCGAGTTTATAGGTTTGGACTATAAAACCATCATTGTTTGTACGCAGCAAAACCTAAAAGATATATGTGGAAAAGTAATCAGTGAGGATTTGATTAATAGCCTTCCCCTTGAAATTGATCCCTGTGGCGAAAATGGTGAATTTCATACTTTCGCTTTTGAAGGGCCTGTGTTTAAACAAAAAATCGCTTTTTCAGTCGGTGAGCAGGTTTTTAGGACTTATAATGCGCCTGCAAAAACTGCTTCAGAAAGTGATTCTCCCTGCTCGACTACGGAGCTTTCGGGCTTTTGGTATACCGATTTAGTTGAATAATTTTCTTTTATAAAACATTTTGGCATCATTTTTTCTTTAGTATCTGTAATTAACTAAAATCGCACATGCAAATGAAAATTGTTTGGCAGGTTAGGGGCCAGACAAACGTCATTTAAAACTAAAAGTTATGAAAAAGATATTCGTGGTAATCGCACTAAGCTCAGTAATGTTTGCCTGTAACAATAAGGCCAAAGAAGAAGCAGCATTAAAACAACAACAGGCAGAAAAGCAGTTGGCTATTAAAGCTGTAAAGGATAGTTTAAGATTAGATAGCTTTAAAAAAGCAGAAGTAGCTAAAGTAGAACAGGAAAAAGAAGCTAAACATCAGGCAGAACTTGCAGCGGCAAGAAGGGCTGGAGCTAATTCTTCAAGGTCATATGCAAGCTCAGGTGGTAGTTCGAGCGGTGCTTACGGTGGTACACAACCAACAGCTAAGAAAAAAGGCTGGAGTGATGCTGCTAAAGGCGCTGTAATTGGCGGTGCTGCCGGTGCTGTTGGTGGTGCTTTAATTGATAAGAAAAAAGGTCGTGGCGCCATTATTGGTGGCTTAGTGGGCGCTGGTGGTGGTTATTTGATCGGTAGAGGGGAAGATAGAAAATCAGGTCGTGTTCAGCCTAAGAACTAACAGGTTACTTAATATAATAAAAGCGTTGCGATGTAAAAATCGCAACGCTTTTTTTGTGCACCATAAAATCATTTCTATATTGCGCAAAAAAAAAAATCCTCATGACAGACCAAACTTTAGCTGATAAAGGCCAGATTCAACATTTTGTAATGTTCTGGTTAAAACCACAGTTAACCAAAAGTGAAATAGCCGATTTTGCCAATTTCTTCGAAAGCCTGAAGCCCATTAAATACATTAAAACTTTAAGTTATGGTTTGGCCGCAAATACACCCGTACGTCCGGTTACCGATAATTCGTTTACTTACTCTCTAACCATAACCTTCGCAAATATCGAAGATCATAATGCTTATCAGGAAGATAAGACACATCTTGATGCTGTAGAGAAATTCTCGAAAAACTGGTACAGGGTAGTGGTACACGATACGGTGATTGCTTAAGATCAAACCCAACCTATATTTCGGTAATCGTCATCTCGACTGAAGCGCAGCGAATGGAGAGATCTTTAAATATAAACCCAATAATATCATTGTCATTTCGATCTGATAGCTATTGAATAGAGCCTGCCGGTTCTTCGGTTGCGAAGTCGAGAAATCTATCTATACAGATTTCTCGACTTCGTTACACTTCGAAATGACGTTTCTGTACCAAACCTCCCATATATTTGGCAAAATAAGCAGTCGGAATTATATTTTGTGTATATTGTTAATTGTCATTATATCAGTATTTTAAATTTGTTTAATTAAACTAAATGCTGACTTAAATGTAGTTTTGTTTCTCTGAAACAGCTTAAATTTCAAAATATAATTTTGATTTATATATTAATAATCAGTAAATCAGCTATTTACGTATTTAATATTGATGCCTGTTATAAGCGGCTGTAAAATCGCTCCGCATTAATTTAAAGCGTTCAATAACTGTTGTGATAAATGCTTCGTCAAGTATTTCGAATACATCATTTACACCCCCTCCACTCAGGTCGAGTTCGGCTAATTTATAGCTTTGCTCGAAGGAGCCTTGTTCAAATTTCACAATGTATTTCTGGTTCATAGAAAAGATGGTGATTTTACACTCAGGGTGTGGTAATTCTGCTATAACTCTCATTTTAAATAATTTTAGGTTTGGTGGGGTTAACTTGTGGTTGGTAATCGTTAATCGGTATGCCGTTTAGTTTACCGTAGCTGGTTATGATTTCAAAACGCGCAAATAGTTCTTCTTTGTACCATTGGCGTGCTCTGGTTAGTTTAATCACATCGGCATGGTCAAAAGTTTTGTAGGCATAATTTTTTACGCTTTCGGCATTTTCCCAGATGGAGAAAGTAGCCTGATCCAGAAAAGGATTTTCTCCAATGCCTGCAGCGAGGATAAATCCGGGGGCAGTCCTCATGGCATCGGAAGCTCTTTTAATGTTTTGCCTGAACTCTTTCAGACGGTTAAACCGGATCGCAGCCCGCGTAATCACAGCAATTTTTCCGTTGTATTCGTTATTGTCTTTGTCACTCTTAAAAGGTTCTTTTTTAGACCATAAGCCATGGCTTGATAAAGGTTTTAATAAGGTGGTGCAGCTTTCCAGACCAAAGAAGTTAAACCATTTTGTTACCAGCGAATTGCGGTAAAAAGCTTCGCAATCTTCCTGGTACTCCCAGGTGGTAAGTAATGCCCAGTGTTTGAAATCGGTAGCCAGATCAATCTCTGCATTTTTGCCACTACCCATTAATTTCCAGAACCTGCATTTTTTGTTGAGCCACAAGGGTAAACGCAAAACAGCCATGCCTATAAAAGCAAAGGGAATGGTAAGGCCACGAAATTTTGTAATGGTTAAGGCTGTAATCAAAGCAGTCGAAGTTTTAACTGCCAAAACTAATGAATTTAAGGATAGGTTATCGTTCAAAATTTCGTCATTAAATCTGCAATAGCATTGCTTATTGCAAATCATCATTAACTTTGGTTATAGAATTAGTAAGATGGCAGAAGATTTAACAATAACCCGAAATACCTCAAAAGAGGAACAATATCAATCCATTATTCCTCAAATAGAAGCTTTACTGGATGGCGAAACCGACTTTGTAGCCAATATGGCTAACGTTGCTGCTGCATTAAAAGAACAGTTTGGGTGGTTTTGGGTAGGTTTTTACCTGGTGAAACAGGATGAATTGGTTTTGGGGCCATTTCAGGGACCAGTTGCCTGTACTCGCATAAAAAAGGGAAAAGGCGTTTGTGGTACTTCATGGGCAAAGGCCGAAACCATTATTGTGCCTGATGTGGAAGAATTTCCGGGGCATATCGCCTGTGCTTCGGCGTCAAAATCTGAGATCGTGCTTCCTTTAATTGTAGCAGATGAAGTAATTGGTGTGTTAGATGTAGATAGCGAAGTATTGAATAAATTTGATGATACAGATCGACTTTATTTAGAGCAGGTTATTGTTGTTTTGTTAAATAATTTATCGATATAATTTTTGAAACTGGAAACCGAATATTACCTGAATGAAGATGTGGTTGCGCTCGCAAAAGATCTGTTGGGTAAGGTGTTGTACACGAAAGTTGATGATCAGATTACCGCAGGCATAATTGTCGAAACGGAAGCTTACTTTGGTGTAAAGGATAAGGCGTCGCATGCATATAGTGGCCGTAGGACAAACCGCACCGAAACCATGTATGCGAAAGGCGGGGTAGCTTATGTATATCTTTGCTATGGCATGCATCACTTATTCAATATTGTCACATCTGTAGAAAACGAACCGCATGCTGTGTTAATCAGGGGTATCGAACCACTGGTAGGTATTGATGTAATTGAAGCGCGCCGCAAAATGCCTTATACAAAAGGAGCAATAGCGGCCGGTCCGGGTTCTGCCGCAAAGGCATTAGGGATTGATAAAGGTTTTAATGCAAAACACTTAGGTGGTGACGAAATCTGGGTAGAGGATCATAATATCCGGTATGAAGAAGCAGAAATTGCGGCTTCACCAAGGGTTGGTATCGCCTACGCGCAAGAACATGCTTTATTGCCGTGGCGCTTTTTTGTAAAAGGCAATAAATATGTAAGCAAGCCAAACAAAGTTTAATAACATAGATACTTCCTAAGGTATTAAGCAATAATTGCTAGCAGGACTGGAAACATTACTTGCTTTTTTTGTAATATTGAGAAGGTGAATTTCCCTAATAACGACGTGCTATCTAATTAAAACAGCTGAAATGATTAATTACAACCCTAAAGATTGGTTTACTTTTATTTTTCATATCCATAAAGCCGATACCTTCCGTAAACTATGGCCTTTGATGTTAAGTGTGGCTGCGTTTTCGGGTTTGGTTTCTTTTCTGGAGCTCAATATTTTTAAGTTATCCAAAAGCGATTATGTGAGTAACATCGGTATGATGCACAGCTTACTGGGGTTTGTAATCTCCATGCTGCTCGTATTTAGAACCAATACTTCTTACGACAGGTGGTGGGATGGTAGGAAGTTACTTGGTGGACTAACCAATGTAAGTCGCAATTTTGCAATGAAGATTAAAGCGTTAAAATTACCGGAAGAAGATTTAAAGTTTTTTGAATATGGTATTCCTAAATACGCATTTGCCTTAAAAGAGCATTTAAGGGAAAAAAAGTATTTTGGCAAAAACAGCTTTTTGATCGAGGTTGAGGAGCATAAACATATTCCTAACCAGATTGCTAGCAGTATGATTTCGAGACTTTATAATTTGCTCGAAAGAGGGTTGGTTTCGCAGGAGCAACTAATTGTGCTTACTAATGATGTAAACCAGTTTACTGATATTTGTGGTGGTTGTGAAAGGATCAAGAATACGCCTATTCCGTTTTCATACAGTGTGTTTATCAAGAAGTTTATTTTTGTGTATGTGCTTACCATTCCAATTGGCTGGGTATTTAGTTTAGGCTATTACCTGGTGCTGATTGTTCCCTTTATTCTCTATGTATTAGCGAGTTTGGAGTTGATAGCTGAAGAAATAGAAGATCCATTTGGTCAGGATGCGAACGATTTGCCGGTTGATCAGATTTGCACCAATATAGAAAAACATGTAGAGGAGATTTTAAGCTAATGATTAAAATTGCCTGGCATCAATTATATGCGCATCCTTTACCGGAAGGGCACCGTTTCCCCATGCTAAAATACGAGTTGATACCCGGTCAGCTTTTGCATGAAGGTACCATATCGCAGGCCAATTTGTTTCATCCCGATTGTGTTGATGAAGCCACAGTTCGTTTAACCCACCAAAGGGAGTATTGGGAGCAATTGCGCGATTTAACCCTTTCACTCCGCGATCAGCGAAGAATTGGTTTTCCGCTAAATGCGCAGCTGCTGGAGCGCGAACTCCGTATTGTACAAGGCACGATTGATGGTGCGCATTATGCCAAAGCGCATGGTATAGCTTTTAACGTAGCCGGCGGAACACATCATGCTGGTAGTAATTGGGGCGAAGGTTTTTGTTTGTTAAATGATCAGGCTGTTGCTGCTAACTATTTATTAGATAGTAATTTGGCTAATCGTATATTAATTATAGATTTAGATGTGCATCAGGGAAATGGTACTGCCGAAATCTTCCAAAATGAGCCTAAAGTATTTACCTTTTCCATGCACGGCGATAAAAACTTCCCGTTCAGGAAAGAGCTGTCTGATTTGGATATAGCCTTGGAAGACGGTCTGAAAGACGAAGCTTATCTTGCACTTTTACATGCCAGCCTAAAAAAGGCTTTTGAAAGATCAAAGCCCGATTTTGTTTTTTACCTTTCGGGGGTTGATGTACTCTCTACCGACAAACTGGGGAAGCTGGCTTTAAGTAAGGCCGCCTGTAAAGAACGAGACAGGGTGGTACTGCAGGCTTGCAAAGATAAAGGCTTGCCTTTACAGGTGAGTATGGGTGGTGGTTATTCGGCAGATATTAAAGAAATTGTAGATGCACATTGCAATACCTACAGGCTGGCTTTTGATTTATTTGCCTAGGCTGTTACGCCAAAACTATAATATCCTTATCTTCGCGCCGATATGTTGGAGATTATTTACGAGGATGAAAACCTGATTGCAATCAACAAACCACACGGCTTGCTGGTTCACCAATCGTCTATTGCGCGTGATGCTACCGAGTTTGCCTTGCAGATGCTTAGGGATCAGGTGGGTAAACATGTAAGTCCGGTACACCGGCTGGATAGAAAAACAAGCGGAATCTTATTGTTTGCTTTTGATAAGCTATCTGAAATTACTATGCATCAGCAATTTATGAATGCTAAAACCGATAAAAAATACCTCGCCATATTAAGGGGCTTTACACCTGATATGATGGATATAGACTATCCTTTAGCTAAAGAGAATGGAACCATGCAAGATGCCTTTACCTCTTTTAAAACATTGCAAAGGGCAGAAGTTGATGTTGCTTTTGGTAAACATCCTACCTCACGGTATTCGCTCGTTGAGGCATGCCCTAAAACAGGACGGATGCATCAGTTGAGGCGCCATTTCAGCCACATTTTACATCCCATTATTGGCGATAGGACGCATGGCTGTAATAAACAGAATAAGTTTTTTAAAGAACAGTGGGATATGACCACCATGTTGCTGCACGCCTCTGAGCTTTCATTCATTCATCCGGTTAGTCAGAAACAAATACATCTTAAAGCTGGTTTACACGATGAATTTAAAAGGGTGATGGATTTTATGAAAATGGAACGCTAGCACAATTTTTGCCTTCAAAATCAGTTTATATAGCATCTATGATTAAATACTTACGTTTTTCCCTTCCGGTTTTAGCACTTTTTGTAGCCAGTTGTTCTTCAGTTTACATGCCCAACGTTCCAAATACCCCGATGCTTAGTAAGCAGGGAGAGTTTAGCGGAGGCGGTCACATTTCTTTAAAGGGTAATGCCAGTATTAATGGTGCCTATGCGGTTTCCGATCACATTGGTGTACTTTTTAGTGGATCAACCATGAACAGTGAAAGAAAAGCCAAAGATTTCGGACATAAACTGATTGAAATTGGAGGAGGGTATTTCGATACTTTTGGTCCGGATAATAACCGCATTATTGAAATTTACGGCGGTGTTGGAAAAGGCTGGAGTGATATTACTTTCCGTGATTTTAAGGATGATGTTTTAGTTAGCAGCGAATTACAGGAGGTAGATTACCGCAAAGCATTTTTGCAGGTTAATTACAGTTCTAAAAAGAAAAATAACCTGCATTTGTTCGGAAAGGATTTTCCAATCAATTATGGGACAGCGTTGAGGATTAGTCACGTAAAAATGGATCGTTTCTTTTTAAACGGAGTAGTTCAGCCAAAAGAAGATAATATTTTCTTTGAGCCTGTTTTCTTTACGCGTATGGCTTTAAGTAAAACTTTCCAGCTCCAATATACAACAAGTAGTAATATTGGCTTAAAGAGTCGCAAATACATGTCGGCGGGCAATTCTATCTTTACTATCGGAGTTGTGGTTAATGTGGGTGGGAAGTAGGTTGGTTTATTAGTTCATTTGTCAATGGTTCATTGGCTGCAGTGAGCTCATTTTCAGGTTCTATTCTTATGGTCTGTCATCCTGAGTCTGTCGAAGGACTGTATAATCAGGTTCATTAGTCATTAGTTCATTGGTGTGCAGGGAGCTAATTTTTGATTTTTCCTATAGTTTGTCATCCTGAGCCTGTCGAAGGATTGGATATGCAGGGTGCTTAACATAACTCTTGCTCATTGTAGTCAGATTATTGGTTATTTAGCGCCTTCGTTTTATTCTGAAACCGTAAAAACAATAAGATAGAAGCCGTTAATAAACCAAAAGTTAAACCATACCAGATTCCGTTTACGCCCAGATTGAATTTAAAGCCCAGCAAATAACCTACAGGGATTCCAACTACCCAATATGCCAGAAAGGTGATAAAAGTGGGTATATTAACATCGCCCAGCCCGCGCAATACGCCGAGGCCTACCACCTGAGTCCCATCAAAAAGCTGAAAAAAGCCTGCAATAATCAACAATTGAGCTGCAATGGCTACCACGGATAGATCTTCGGTATAAATAAAAGGCATAATGTTATGCGCCAGCACAAAAATTATGGCTGTACAAGTCATAAATAGTAATATAACATGGTAACTGGCTATGGCTGATTTGCGCAGATCATCAAAATTTTTCTTGCCTAAATTGGTGCCGGTTTTAATGGTAGCGGCTGAAGCTACACCACTGGCCATCATGTAAGTCATTGCAGCTAAGCTAATGGCAATCTGGTGTGCAGCTTGCTCTACTGCGCCGATGGTTCCAATTAATACTGCCGCGCCACTAAAAGCACTGATTTCGAAAGAATATTGCATGGCTACCGGCGCACCAATTTTAATAATTTTTAGCGCACGTGCCTTATCAATAAAAGTAGCTTTAAAATGAGTCAGATATTTTTTGAAATGTTTTGACCTTAAAACATAAAAGCACATCACTGTTGCCATTAAAAGCCTGTCGATTAGGGTACTCCAACCCACACCACTTACCCCCATAGGTTTGATGGCGAACATTCCTTTAACAAAGATAATTCCCAGGGTAATGTTTAAGGCATTGCCCCATATCGATACGAACATGGCCTGTTTGGTAAAGCCCAAGCCTTCTGCAAACTGTTTAAAGGTCTGGAATATCAGCAATGGAATGATGGATACAGAAAGCAGTCCTAGGTATGGCTTGGCATATTTTACAACAGCTGGTGTTTGATCGAGGTGATCGATAACCAATAATACGCCGAAATGTACCAGGCAATAAAGCACGACACCAATTAAAATATTGATGATTAAGCTGTTTGATAATAAGCGGCCGCATTCTTCGTAATTCTGACGGCCGTTTTCCTGCGCAATCAGGGGCGTTAAACCATACGAAATGCCCAGGCCAATTACGAGAATTAGAATGAAAATGCTGTTTACAAGCGATACGGCAGCGAGTTGAGTAGTGTCTGTAAAATGGCCTACAATAATACTATCTGCCATGTGCACCAGCGTATGTCCAACCTGTGAGCCTACAATAGGTAAGGCAAGATGGAGATTTTCTTTATAGTAGGGTTTATATTTTTGGTAAATTTTAGAAAACATAGGTAGACAAAGGTCGGGTTTTTAAACCTCAAAAAATAGGAGTGTAGAAAAGTTAATATACACCCCTAGGTTAGCGTCCTTTCGAGCGGAGTGCAACGCAGTCGAGAAATCTATCGAGCTAGATCTCTCCATTCCACTACGTTCCAGTCGAGATGACGCCTCTTTTTATTTACGTCAATCAATAATAGAGGAGTGTAATGTGTTTGAAAAACCTACCGTACCGCTGTAAAATATTCCTCCCGCTCGGTAGTATGCGATTTGATTACGTTCGTGAGGATTAAATTAACCAGTATCTTTTGGGCTTTGCGGTAAGAACTGCGCAACAGTTTACTAAACTCTTTAAGCGTTATCTTTTCGTTTTCTTCCAGATATTCGAGCAGTTTCTTTTCGTTATCCGAATAAGAAATCAACACGCCTTTATCTTTGTAGTCGTTTTTTAATACTTCTACAATAATTTTACTGGCGAGCACACTTTTATCATCGATACGGATATAGGCCCACCATTTTTTCTGGTCATCGAGCGCATAGTGAGGTTTAGTATCACTTTCGGGAATGTTTACCACCAATACCAGTTTGTCGTCAACATAAATCTCTTCAAAATTGGGTTCTATTGCAGGTTTGCAAAACTGGTGCGCCGAAGTAAGGATCATGTATTTTTCCTCTTCTTCCGATTTCACACCTTTAATCGAACCATCATCGGCAACGCCAACCAGCAATTTACCACCTTTATTATTGGCAAAGGCCACAAGGCTTTTCGCAATTTTCTCGGTATTATTAATGGTTTTCTTAAAATCGAGCATAACACCTTCGCCCTGCATAATTAAACTCTTGATACTCGGCATAATCTAAAAATTAATAGGCAACACGGGGAGTTTCGCCCTGGTGCAGGTTTCTTACATATACTTCATTCATTACAGTAGCACACAATTCGCCGCTTTTGGTGGTAATTTCCATCGGATAGGCTTTTACAAACTTTCCGGTGGTTTTTAGCGCATGTGTAGCTTCTACAAGCATTTCGTCGGTTATGGTGATGGTAAAATATAAAGTTGAGCGTCCGGGTTTTAAATATTGTATAGAAGCGCTTTTAAGCCATACACGTACTTTAAATCCTTCACGCTGCATCAACTGATCAAATAATAAAGCGTAAAACGGATCGGTTGCTGCATAAATTGTTCCACCAAAAATAGAGCCATTGTAATTCTTATTCAGGAAACTTTTACTCAGTTTAACCGTGCAGCTTCTAAATTCATTTTCAAATTTCTGAACCCAAATGCGCTGAAAAAATAACGGAGGGTAAAAGCGCATTACCCATTTAAGGGTGTTTTGAGAAATAATCATACTTACTAATATCAGAAAGTTTTAGCACCTTTTAAAGTTTTATAGCGGTTGATTTGGTAATATTTGCGTAAATTAGGTTATGCATGTATACGACACCATTACCGCCGCTTTAAGCGATTTAGACCACCGGGGTTATAACCTGGATTTTAATTTAACTGCTGTTGGACTGGAATGCAAATCGATTAATTTGTTTCTGATGCCGGAGGAGTTTGAAATTGAAGAAGTTTACCGTTTTGAAGGCATGACCGATCCGGCAGATAGTTCGGTGGTGTATGCCATTTCATCGAATACCGGAAGTTTGAAAGGCGTTTTGGTAGATGGTTATGGGGTTTATGCCGAAAACGTTTCTCCCGAACTGCTGAATAAGCTGAAAATACACCATGCATAATTTTATGTCGTTGCAGTTTATAATTTGATAATCAGTTTGATGCCTTTAAACAATAATGTGGTTAGTGAAGAAAATTAAAACCAAATGATTATAAGGTTGTTAGAATTATAGATAACAATAAAAACTATGAAAAAAACAATTTTAAGTCTTGCTTTTGCTGGTTCTTTGATAATAGCCACCTCAGCATGCAATTCGTCTAAAAATATGGCTGGTTCCTCAGATAGTACGAAGACGGATTCTACCAAAGTGATGGATACCACTAAGAAAATGACTGACACAACGAAAAAACTTCCTGATACCACAAAACAGATGTTGCATTAAGCACATAAAAGCCACACTACAGAAAGTGTGGCTTTTATTTTAAAATCTATTTTAATTTATTTGTGTTAATGCGTACTTTCAGCGACTAAACCCAAATATTTAAATGGACCAGCAAGCCCAAACCAACAAACGTAATATAATTTTCTTAGTTATTGTAGCCGCCCTGGGCTATTTCGTTGATATTTATGATCTTGTTTTATTTTCAGTAGTCCGCTTAAAAAGCTTTACCGATATTGGTATTTCGGCCGAGCACATGCGTACCGAAGGAGAATATGTGCTTAACATGCAAATGTTTGGTTTATTGCTTGGTGGGTTATTATGGGGGATTATTGGCGATAAATTTGGCCGCATTAAGGTATTATTCGGATCTATATTGATGTACTCACTAGCCAATATAGCCAACGGTTTTGTTACTGATATACATGCTTACGCTATTGTGAGGTTTATTGCAGGTATTGGTTTAGCAGGAGAGCTTGGTGCAGGGATTACCCTGGTTACCGAAACCATGGATAAAGAAAAACGTGGTTACGGAACAATGGTTGTGGCCGGAATAGGCTTATTGGGTGCCGCTGCTGCTGCAACAATTGGGAAACATTTCTATTGGCAAACCTCATATTTCGTAGGTGGTGGTATGGGCATATTATTATTGTTTTTACGGATAGGTACCTTCGAATCGGGGATGTTTAAAAATGCTGAGCAGGATAAAGCGGTCTCAAAAGGTAACTTTTTTATGCTATTCTCCGATCGTAAACGGTTCTTGAAATATCTGGCTTGCATTTGTTTGGGGCTTCCGCTTTGGTTTATTGTAGGTATCCTGGTTACACAATCGCCCGAAATTGGTAAGGCTTTGGGCGCTAAAGATATTTTGAATGCCGGCACAGGAATTATGTACACTTATTTTGGTATTGCCATTGGTGATGTAGTTTGCGGTGTACTGGCTCAGGTTTTAAGATCGCGCAGGAAAACTGTGCTTATTTTTCAGGGTTTATCAGTAATTACTGTTATAGTTTATCTTACCAGTACCGGTTTAACTGAAAGTAACTTTATCCTCATTTGCTTGTTTATGGGTTTTGCTGTTGGGTATTGGGCTACATTTGTTACTATCGCAGCCGAACAGTTTGGTACCAACATCCGTTCTACCGTAACCACCACCGCACCCAATTTTGTACGTGGCGCATTAATTCCGATTACTTTCCTTTTTGAGTTTTTTGTACACCGTTATCACATCATTCCGGCAGCATTTATTGTAATGGGGGTTTTAACGGCAATTGCCATGATTTCTGTATTGTATTTAAAAGAAAGCTTTAGTAAAGACCTCGATTACCTGGAGGAATAATCAAAAGCAGGCTGGTCGAATCACAGTCAATGTCAATAAAATGTACTATCTAAACATAAATCAGTATAGCTATTTTAATAGCCTTAAATTTGTATGGAAATAGAAAGAGCCATCATGTTGAAAGAAGAAGTAGCAGCGCGTTATAAGCAAATACAAGATGAGATTTGCCGTGGATTGGAAATTGCCGATGGCAAGGGGAAGTTTGAAGAGGAGCTTTGGGAGCGAAACGGTGGGGGAGGCGGACGTACCCGGATTATGCAGAACGGTGCGATTATCGAAAAAGGTGGCGTAAATTTTTCGGCTGTACACGGCAAACTACCCGAAGCCGTTAAAAAAGCTTTCAATGTAACCGAAGACGATTTTTTTGCAACAGGTGTTTCCATTGTAATCCACCCGAACCATCCGCTGGTACCGATTATCCACATGAATATCCGTTATTTCGAACTTAATGAAAACACACGCTGGTTTGGTGGCGGAATTGATTTAACGCCACATTATGTTTTTGAAAATGACGCCAGGTTTTTTCACCATAAATTAAAAAATGCCTGCGATGAGTTCAGTGCAGATTTTTACCCGAAATTTAAAACGCATGCCGACGATTATTTCTTTATTAAACACCGCGAAGAAACCCGTGGTATTGGCGGCATTTTTTATGATCGGTTAAAACCAGAAAATACCAATTTAAGCTGGGAACAGATTTTAGATTTCTCTATCAATGTTGGCGAAACTTTTCTGCCGATTTATACTGAATTAATTGACCGTAACCGCGATAAAGAATTTACTGAGCAACAAAAAGAATGGCAGTATCAGCGCCGGAGCCGTTATGTAGAATTTAACCTGGTTTACGATTCTGGAACTAAATTCGGATTGGAAACCAATGGCCGTATCGAATCAATTTTGATGAGCTTACCGCCACAGGCCAATTGGGGTTATAATGTACAGCCAGCTGTTGGTACTGAAGAATATGAAACTGTGCAATTGCTTAAAAAAGGCATAAACTGGGTGTAGGTTTTAAACTTAAAATCGTCAATGCTGAATTTATTTCAGCATCCCTATGCTTTATTCGCGATAATTAAAACAGCGTTAAATCTGGTACAACTTCATGAAAACCGGCTTTGAGTTTGCCAGTTCTAAAGTCGTTGACAATGTTATGCGCCAATCTTGTTGGCTCTGGAATCCGGTAGTTTCCAATACAATTTTTAATTACTTCGAGGCTTTGTTCCTGCGTAATTAAATGCCCGGCCGATACGTAAACCGGCGCACAATTATTTTTGGTACGGAGTGCAAATCCAAGCGTTTCGCCATGGCTTTTAATTACTGTTGTGCTAAATTTATTGGGTTCAGGCACATGATTTTCGCCATACAACAGACTTTTGGCGCAACCAATTGTTGCCTGATTGGTTAAAATACCAAAATGAGACGCAACACCCATGCGCCTCGGGTGCAGAATTCCATTGCCATCAAGCACCACAATATCCGGCTTATCTGCAATTAATTCCCAAACTCTCAGCAAAGCCGGAACTTCTTTAAAACCTAAAAAACCAGGCTTGTATGGAAAATTGGTTTCGAAAGTGGCTAAAGCAAAAGATTTTAATACCATAGCCGGATATTCAAGCATCACAATTGCAGCGTACATGGTTGTACTGTTTTTGTTGAACGAAATATCAGCACCAGCAATGGTTTTAATTTTATCTACCTGCGCAAATTTTAATTGTTTTGCAAGCTCAATTTGGTAAGCGGTTGCTTCCTGAAAGCTATAATGATCGTACATATTTGAAGTACAAGTTTGGAGATAAATAGTTTTTATCAATCATGTTCCAACAGTAAATCATATATATCGAGAGGATCATTTCCTGGGCATTTCCAAAATCAAATTGTAATATCAGGATCAAACGGAGATTTTTTAATCCCTGTAAAAGAAGTTCCACACGACCAGGTTGATAGTTATATCAAATCTCAGGCTGAAGAAGCTGTTGGTGTGTAATTAAATAAATTTAAACGATATTCCCATTTGATGCATAATATCAAATGGGAATTTTTTGTCAAAAGGGAAGAAGGGGGATTCCTATCAGATAGTCGTAACAAAAATCCGCATACTAAAGTCCTTTTATTTACATCTTAGTTGTTTTATTTAGCTAAATTGGTTCGGAAAACAAATAAATAGCGGTAAACAACCTAAAATGGTTTTAGTCCAAATTTTAATGCTCACTTCATCCTATGCCATTGCTAAAATTATCGGCGTCGTATTCATCTATTTTTTTACCCGACAATTAAACCGAAGTTTTAAGCGAGAGCATGGCATTATAGCATATTCAGCGCCAGAGGAAATTCAGGAAAGCATGGATGAAATAGAGAAAATAGTTGCAATTGATTTTATAGCAAATTCGGATGAAATTGCACTCGTTAAAGGGGTGGGTAATCAGAGCCTATTTATAGAAATTGTTGATGCCGACCTTAATCACAAAGAAACCATCAGTTTAGCCGATGAAATTTTCAATACTCATAAATTCAATAAGTTTCAATGTTTGCCAGATCGTCATTTTTATTTTAATATGTCTGTTTTCCAAGCTGAAAAATGGAATAAATGGCACTTGAAGATCGATTTTTATGGAAATATAATACAGAAAGTTATTGATGATCTGGAGGAGAAATACAAATATTCATACGATAGAAATTTAGTTTTTTTTGATATTAGAAAGTTCAAAGAAATTAATCTGATAAATTTCTTTGATGATTTTTTTGAAGAAGACAGTTTTGATTATAACCGAAGCATGGGTGATCCGATAGATCTGTTTTGCTCTTCAGATTACAAGCGCCTGAGCCTTTGTTATTTTTTTAAGGATGAAGAAGAACCACGCGGAAATTTTTCTGTTTTTAATATAGAAGATTATGAAAATCCGGAATTAATATCTTCTTTGAAAATCGATAGTTATGGCAATGATATTAAATTCAGTAATGATCATACTAGAATTGTATATTGGCGTTGGGAATGCCAGGATAAAAAAGGATTTGTAATTCAATATGTAATTCTAAAGCTTGAAGAATTAAGTAAAACGGAGGTTACAGGGATAATATCTTAGATTATTAATTTGTCATATAATTAATAGTATGAAAACTAGCAAGTGTCCCTAGTACGAGACGAAGAATATTCAAAAGTACTCAACTATGAGACTTTTCCAAATAGTTTTATTTTTCATGACAAAAATATGACAAAAATAGATAAGGCATAAAAAAACCTCGCAAAAGCGAGGTTTATATTCTTAAAGCGCTTTAAGATTGAATGTCTTTTCAATCTTTCCGTCTATCTCAAATTCAAGTGTAGGTGGGGCGCTACTATTAGCGCCATCATTAGTAACAAGAAATATCTTCAATCCAGAAACTTCTTTGTTATTTGGTAATATAGCAGAAAAAGCATAACTAATATATCCCATATTCATATGACTGCCTGTTGACTTCAGCTTGTAATCTATCTGTCTTTTACCATCCCTAAAAGTTAGATAAAATTGAGCCCCATAATTGACATAGATAATAGCCGGTTTGTTGTTCACTAATTCTTTACTTATAAGAACGTGATTAAAATCCTGAGCATTTACAAAAAATGCTACAAGAACGAAAGCGATAGATAAAATTAATTTTTTCATTGTGCGTTATTTTTTGGTGAAAATAATAAAATATCTGATAAATAGGGGTAGGGGCTAATTTTTTGATACCCAAATATTTAAACCCTCCCCCATCGGAGGTGCAAAAAAGCCCTCACACGTTTGGCTTGTCGGCTTCGCCCGACCTTAAAAAAAGCTCTTACTGATCTGGTAAATCGTCGTAACGAAACATCGTAACACAAATATCGATTCCTTGATATTTAGGATGATGCCAATCTTTAATAAAAAACCATAAAAAGTTTGATACCAAAATTAACGGCCATTGATAATAAGACCTTAAAGAAAAAACACACTTATTACCGTAATCAACGTATAATTTATACATTTCAATTTTCTTAAAAAAATTCATAATATTCTAATTAAAAGTATGATGATATTTACCGAAATAGAAAAAATACATATCATAATCCAATGTCGGAGGCATTATAGCAATATCTGGGCTATGTTTAGGAATACCCAATTCCTGCAGTTTTTTAACATACCGATAATATGTAGCTTTGGGAAGAATGCCCTTTAAATCGCTTACGTCTGTGTACTGGCTCAAAGTGGCCAAAGTAAGCAAAAGCCCCGTTTGATCTTTTTTATCCTTTCGGCCGTAAAGTTCATTCCTAACTTCGATATCCTTTTGATTTTGCTTTATTTTCTCATGTATTTCTACAATAGACATTTTAACGCCAAGCTGATATTTTTCAACTTTTTTCCAAAAAAATGAATGTAAATGACAAAACAATTCCTTGTTAAAACACAATGAATAGCAATCAAGAAGATCAGCAGGTTTAGAATCCAACCGTTCCCAAGGAGAATCCAGGTGAAAAGCAAAACTCTTATTTTCAATAGTCTTGTGTATAAAAATATCTACTTTCGAACTAGTAGAAGTGTAAACAGGCGTTTTAGCTGTACGCACTAAATCATTACGCTTCTTATTCCTCAGCTTTCCAATCTCTCCAAAATGGTGATTGAAAATTGTATTTTCATCATCCTTTACTTTTTGCTTAAAGATATAATTGAGCAATCCTTTACGGGCTGTAATTTCATACCTCAAAATCTTATCGGCCGTATCCATTAAATGTTGAACGTCCAAACCCTTTGGGTTATTTTTAATCAATTTAGGATAGTCGTTTTTCTTAAACTCAGTACCCTTATGATAAACCTTAAAACTGTAATTATCTGTTTTATACATTACGGTAGTATCTCCATACATACCGAACTTATTGTCATCGCTACGAGCATAATCGATATTAATATTACGTTGCTGATCTAAATACCTTAACGCATCCGCCTTACTCAAAAATATTTGATTATAACACAAGTCAATGCGATTTACCTCAACATCATTCCAATCAGGTGGACAAGTAAAATACTCATTAAAAAACCTTGAAAGAATACCCTGTAACTTATCAAAAGTATGAGACGGTGAAAGATCATATTGATCTACAAATTGCAAAACGTTAGTAGAATGGTAATACTTAGGAATACTAAAATTAAATTCGATGAAATCACGTCCTTTATTAGGGAGTACGCTAATATCATAGTGAGAACTGGGAATATGAATACTAGAACGCATACTAACGTCGAGTATGCGACCAGAATCAGCGTAGAATAAAGAAGTTTTTGAAATATTCTGCAAATCTTCGTGTATAAACTTTTTAACATAAGTGTTTTTATTTAATGCTTCTATTTGGTTAACTATATGTTTGTGTTTTTCGTATCCTTGAATACGAAGTACTATCGTATCTATCATAGGACTTTATTATTTAGTATCAATTATGAGACTTTTGAGGGTTAAAAAAATTTGGCGCAAAAAAAGGGAATATTTAACTATTCCCTTTATTGTAATAATATAATAACCCTCCAACTGCTAAAATAGCAGTTAAAGGAATGCCTACTTTTTTAACGTTTCAGTAGGACCTCCTGCCACTCGCTTATTAAACCATGTCCTAAACTCACCTTTAGTAAGTTTGCCATCTTTGTTTAAATCGATGTACGAATTTTTACTAAAAGCAGCTTGACTAGCCAATGCAGAATCAGGTTTACCAACCCAAACAGGATAAAAGATTAAAAGATATACATCCAAAGCATCTTTAGGTTTTCCAAAAGACTTTATTTGCATCTTAAAATAAGCTTCAACATAAGGTAACTGTTGAACGTTAGTCATACCCCTAATCTTTTCAACTGTAGTACCTAAAGAAATAGCTGTTTTAGGCATAAACTGAATCAAACCAGATGCATTAGTTAACTTATTGCGAGCAGATGGATTATATTCACTTTCGGAATAAATACAATCTGCAAGCCACTCAACTGGAAAACCCAGCCTTTCACAAACAGCATTTAACCCTTGAAAAAATGCTGTTGAATTGCGACTGTGTAACGTCACAAGCGCAAGATATTTCGTTTTTATTTGCATGATTAAGGAACATAATTTTCAATAAATAATTCGGTTACGCCATCAGGCAAAACCATATTAATTTCCTGATACTGCACTCCAGTATGAGAGGTTGCAAGAATACCCAAATTAACATCCCTTAACTGGATATCGTTGCCATTATTAAAGTTAGAAACCTTGATACTACGAGGGAAATAAACCGGACAAATATCACCAGCTCCATAAAGTGTAGCAGGTATGGCGTTATATATAATGTCACTCTTAACAACACAATTAAGGTTGATACCCTCGTCAATAATTTCCTCTTCCCATTTATATATAATATCCTTTTCAGGCTCGGCAAAAAATGGTTGATTTAGTAAAATATCAGAATGGTAAACTAAATTATAATGAACACCATTTTCAGACCTTGAAAGCTTAACCTTTGCATTAGGTTTAAAAGTTCTTACTTCTAAATATTGACTAGCTAGGGAACCGTTTTTACCTTTCCTTACTGTTAAACCAGTTGGTAAAAAGGGAGGCCACATAGGGGCATTTGCCGGAATTGGCTCGCCTATCAAATTATTAATAGTAATAGACTGATCGAAATCAACCGTAACAGGAATTACGGTAGGAGCAGACACAACACCTTCTGGAGTAGTTACAACTAATTGTAAAACATAATTTCCATTACCATGTGGTACAAAAACAGTATTCGGAGAATTTGGATTAACAAATGTCCCCGAACCCGTTGTAGCGCTCCATTGATAAGTATAACCTGCATTAGTTAAATCCTGTGCAGTCAAGTGAATGTTACCATCAATATTAGGAGAACCATTTGCAGGATAATTGAAATTTGGATCTTCAGTAACCTTGTAACCAATGAACGACACCTGAACGCCATGTTGCGGTTGATCGTCCTCTTCAAGCTTGCGTACATGTAAACTAGTTGCTACGCCTAAATGCTTCGTAGTTGCAGTTTTCCATGATAAAATATCATCGCCATGAACAATAATCATAGTCCTACTGACAACTTTATCAAAGTGCTTTAAAAATGCCTCTGAACGCTTACGGGAATTATCAGAATCTCCAACATCTTGCGAGTTGTGATTGACAATCCACTTACCGAAGTACAAAGCGCCTAACGAAAGGTCATTTTCTGCATTTTCATTTATCCCAATCTCCCATGAATCCATAACAGGAAAAAGAATTGAATTAGGATAATGTTCTTTAGCGAGTTTATACAAATCGCTTTTTTTCGCCCAATCGAGCGTTTGGCCGTCAACAGTACCATCACCTTGACGCCTTTGATGACTAAGAGACATTTTTAAATAATTGTTTTTGGTAAGAAAATGGAATAGATCTGTTTTTATCAAACCACAGATCATCATGAAAAGCGCTAGCTTGAAGCGCTAAAAGACCGAACATCATACCGATGCGGTTCTTTGGTTTCTTTGTACGTTTAGCCATTATCTCCAATCAATCTTAAAACCAATAAAAGCTAGATACGTATCATAGAGCGTAGAAGTCTGAACAACCTTTACACGATCAAACAACTCAATACGCTCAGTTTGTTCATTAATGTAGTTTTGTATCTCAACAATCCTATTAAGGTGTCGAGTAAAGACTTTGGTATTCAATAAACTATCTATCTCAATAGTTATATTATCAGCAGCAAAAGAACTTCCGTTAGGATTAATATCCAATTGAAGCTTACCAAAAAACATACTTCCGTTAATCTTCAACTCGTTTTCGAGACCCTCGCTGTGGTTAACAGATCCAATAGTATCAGAATACGGAGTAACAGATTCGATCCTACGATCAGGGAAGTTATGCTGCAAATAAAGCAAAACCCAATCTTTAGTAAGGATTTCGCCAGCCTTTTCAGCATTAATCAAAGTCAAATCAACATCTTGATATTGCATTATTTAATCCAATTTAAAAGTGTACGAATAGAATACCTAACTTCGTTAGTTCCGATATTCTTGTTAAATGCCGAATCTGTTAAACGCCATTTAAGCATAGCAACAAGATTTCCGGTAAAATTGTAAAAGGGAATAATTGTAACAGTTCGTTGGCCATAAGCCAGGTAAACTGCTTTCATCTGATTTGGCCCTGTTATCTTTTTAAATGCTGCGTACAGATCATTATCATTAATAATAAAACCGTTAACAGAATTAAATATCTGATCAGCTATTTGCCGGTTACCTACAGTTAACTGGGATTGCACAGCTACATCTTTTGTAAGAACCTTATTAATTTCTTCCTGATTGATGTCGATATCTTCATCGCCACCCAAACCAAGCATACGCTTGATTTTTCGGAAAACATTTGCAAATAAACTACCGACTTTAATGGCGACAAAAATCAAAACTCCAACTATAATATAAAGCAGTGTATTCGATATCCTAAAGCCAAATAAATTGGTTTTAGCATTTGGGTTTGTAATACTCATAAAATTTTAAGTTTAAAAAAAAGCCCTACTATACGCAGGGCTTTCTAATTAGTTAACGCCTTGTACCGTTAAACTGAGGAGGGTTATTGCCATAAGGACTATAACCCCAATACTGAGGGGGAACAGGAGGGTAGTTACCATATTGGGGATGACCTGAAAAGTTCTGTACCGGATTTTCCTCGATATCTTCAATTTTAGGTTCATCCTTTTGGGTAAGCTTTTTCGCAATATACCTCGATGCGAAAATAAAGGCAACCATTAAACCCAACTTAACATAAGGTTTTTCAAAGAAAGTTACCACACGTTCCATAAACGTTGGCTTTTCGAGTTCAAAATGTAAATCCTGAAACTCTTTAAGTTTGTTTGCATACTCAGGAGTATGAACATCCAAACCGTCTAATTCCTTTTTAATACCCTCAGCTTTCGCTGTAATCTCGTTGTTTTTGTCTTTTTTAATTTCCATTTGATTTAAAATATTAATGTAACCTCTATTTAATTCGTCTTTTAGTGAAGCCATGCTTTCAGAAGCAGTAGGGGCGTACCTCATAAAAAGATTTGTTGCAAACTCAATAACTCTCATTTTTTGTTTGGTAAAGTTTGTTTAGTTAATTTTTCTTTGTGGCAAGCATAACAATTGCAATAGCTGCAATACCACCGCCAATAAGCCATTTAGTACTGTCGTCTAAACCGACCTTAGTTTGGTCAGTTGCACGACCACCCAGATAAGATAGTTTATCACCAAGCTTAGCTATGAAACCATCAACAATATTTGTTTCAGGATTAACTTTCTTAGCTGAGATAGTAACATCTTCAAGATTTTTCTTCATGGTAATAGTACCATCAGAATCTTGCGTGGCTTGTTCACCTGCAAAAGTGATATCACCCAACATCTTACCAGTTTGTTTAGCATCTGGATTTATGCTTGCTAAGTTCCCACTTGCAAGCGCAGCTACCCTTTTAGCACCTAACAAGCCCCCAGTAGCTTTATTAGCTACGGAGGCAAGCAGATTACCAAAGAAAGTCCCGCCTTTCTTTTTTGAAAATAATCCCATAACGAAAAAATTAAATTTTATCCTGAACTTTTGCTAAATCGGCAGCTGCATGTTTACGCTTAGTAATTGCTGCTTTTTCAAGAATGGTACGGTTTGTTTCGTAAGTATACCAACAAACAAAATTCCTGCTAGGCTCGACATTCGCAGCAACCATAGTAAACTTAACTTTAGCCTTATCAATTTCATCCATGTCGTGAACGACGAACGTATTTGGATAATACAAAGCATGTTGGGTAGCGGTGTAACTATTGTTTACCAAATCGGCTGAATTGTAAGGGAAATTATCCCAGTGGCGAAGAATTAACTCCTGTTCGTTAGCATTCCAATCTAAACGATCGGATGAAAGCGTACACGAGTTAAAAATTGGTTTTTTCCAATCTTTCTCGAAACTCATTAAAGCCAAACGCATACAGTTGTCACCAATCTGTACAGTATCTTCAGTTTTACCTTCCTGTATACCATAACTACGGAATTGAGGAATCCAGTGTTCAACACCAATACTCTGATTGGTTTCAACCTGCAAAGAAGAGTTTGTAGCATTTACACCAGTGTTGAACGTACCACGGGTTAAAGTTACAGTGATACGAAGTTCATCGTCACCGCTAACCTGAATATGACCACCGAAGTAAATAAATACATTTCGGCAGCATGAGTGATAAGCGTCAGCAGCCGGAGAAACTAAAGTAACACCTTTGCGCCAAAGAGCACCATTTTTCAAAATGGTATTGAAACCAGCTACAATACCCAAGTTTGAACCAATAATGTTATAAGGTACACGACCATCACGAATTAAATCAACCTGAATATTAATCATACTAGGGTCGAAACCAACGCCAGTGCCGTAATCGGTATCAGGTATTGCAGTATTAAGAACGGAAGAAGTTAAATAGGCCATAACATTAAGGCCATTAAGAGTCTCATTTTTCACCTTGTGAACCTGAGTCTCATTTTGTCTAATAATCATTTAGATGAAAAGGGTTATTTCTTTACTAATAAGGCAATTATCTTGTCTTTAAAAAAGAAAACAGCACCGCCAAGCAGGGCTAAAATCACAAGCATTTTATGCTTTTTAAAGAACGATGCGCGTGGGCGGTATGAACGCGCCCTTTGGTACACAATCCGTGTACGGTTTCGTAATCTTTGGTATCCACCTCGAATACGACTTCTAAAGCCTCTACGAGCCATAATAATTAAATGTTTAAGTAATTGTAAATAAATAAATTAATTGCTTTGTGTTGTAGTTTAAATGCACATACAACGAGGTGCGAGGAGGGGAAAGGGGTAGTCTCAAATATGAGACACATTGCGGTATGTTATAGGCTTACCGCAGAACCTGATTTACACACGAAATTAAGTACTCAGCAAATTGTAAAGTTGTAACCGATCTAGCAACTTGCCCCATGTTTTCAACCTTTTTAGTTGCCAGGTCGAAAGTAAGTGGAAATGCCAGAGGCTTGCAACCATAGAAATACAAGTAAGTACGTTTTCTAGCAGGATAACCAAACCAAGCCTGATCAATTGATAGAGTAGGTTTGATGCCTGCTTCCTTGAAAAAAGAACTTCCAGCAGGGTGTTCCAGAACACCACCATTTTGGTGAATCTTTTCCAAGCAAAAAAAAGCCAATTCCTTTTCCTTTTTATTTTCCTTAGAAAATTCTCGAAGTCTAGACCATTGTTGGCACGGAGGGTGTGCAATAATCGGAATGCTTAAGTCAAAGGTATATGCATCACGATTTTTATCGTAAACATCCAGGTCAGGAATAGTTTTGTAAACAGATTTTTCTAAGGCACATAAAACAGCTATCATAACAATAGCCAAATAACAGTACCCCAAAAAATACATCCTAAAAAGAAGTACAAAAAGAAATATCTATCCATAACTAAACAATTGTTATTTTTTTTGGTGGTTTAAACACTGGATTTGAACTTCTATAAGCAGCTAATTCAGATTTTACCGAATCCAAAATAGAATATGTACGGTAAAACTTCCAATAAATATCAGAAAGCGCTTTATTAAAGCAATTCTGATGCAATTGATAGTAATAAGCAGCCTTTTCAGAATCTGAATACACTTTAGCCATAGCAAAGACATTTAATAACTTCCTTATGCTTTCGTTGCAAGTGTAAATTAATCTTCAATTGATCTTGCGATTTACAATTAGCAAGATTTGCTTCAAGCTTTAAAATCTTTAAAGAATGAGCAGAAATTAAATTTTGCTTCATATTAACAGAATTAAGATTTTTTAAAATAATTGTACAATTCAATAGAAGAGCCGATAAAGCCGATGACTGCAAGGGCTAGACGGAGCTGTTTGCTATCCATCAATATAAAAGGCCGTTGGAATACCCGATTTAGCAAAGCCAATTTTTTTCTTCAAATCCTTAACACGATGCTCTAGTGCATTAATCTGTAAATAGGAAAGTTTAGAAAATTCATCAGCAATTTTTTTTCTGGTAACAAATAACAAATTTTCATGATGGGCAACGTATTCCTTTTGAGAAACTTCTTTTGCCATAAAGATTAAGATTGTGGCGCCGGAGGCGCAGGAGTAACAGGAGTCTCGTTTTTAGTGGAAATCCACTTAAATAACTTTGTAACACCGTATATCAGACTCTGAACGATAACGGCAGATGCGAGAGCAATAAACTCGCCTTTAGATTTCGGCAGCTCTGGAACTTGATCTGATACAACTTGTGCAGTTGTTAAGAAACCAAGTCCAACGCTAGCGATGTGTTGAGGTAAATTCATAAACATAATTTGATTAATAATATTGAACAGTAAAATCGTTTCAACTTTCACGAAACGACAACAAAATGATCTGTGCTTTACACACACAGAAAAATGGCCAGAATTCAAAGAACAATTACTTATTCTTCGTTTCTAGCCATATTTTCATGTCCTATAATTAATATTATGTTAAGTTGATTTAATAGACTATCATCTATTTTAAGTCTTCTAACCTAATTATTAAAAATGTCAAAACCAAAAAAAGAAGCGTTTTACAACATCTTAACGCGCGCCCTCAGGAATCTAAATTTCGAATTTACAACGGTAAATTCCTCTTACGTTAGTGTAACTAACGGAATGCTAAACGGTTGTACTTTTAAGCCAAACGGTAACCGTGTTAGTGTAGTCAAAACAAGAAACGATTGGGATAAGGTTCATATCTCGCTCGATATTGAAGTTAATTACTCGTTTGAAACTTTTCTATACAAGCTATTTAAATTTCATATCATCAATGAAACCATCTACTCAAAAATTTTAAAATCATTACAGAATGGCTAAGATTATACAGACAGCATTTAATGCGGTTTGTGAATCAAAACGCAACGCATTTTACGGAGTTTCTTTACTGGATGGTCGTACCGCTTTACAGGATGCGGCCATTAGAACAATTTTCAGAACCTACCCTATTAAAACGGTGGTCGAATTGGAGTTTACCGCTCCGTACCTCAATTATACGGTTCATACAAATTGTAACCGTCTCATTTTGTTTAAAGTTAATGAACTGGGTTTATTTACTTTGAAAACGATTCCTTTCTATGGCGGAAACAATACGCCGTATCAAAAACCAATTTCTGACCCCAAAAAAACGCAATTACTATGTCTTTAATTAAGAAAAAATACAGATCAACTAAAAAGCCAGTTAATAAGTTCGCGCTAATGTTTGCTCAATTTGGTTTTATGGATCGTACTGTTTTTAACTGGGGTAATGAGAATGTTTTTGAGTTACACCGTAAAGCTTCAAGTAAATGAAAAAGTACGTTTTAAGCATTCCAAAGAGGTTATTTGATGCTTTTATTTTGTATCCTCTTTTAGCATTGGTGATTTTTATTGTTGTCTGTGTGGCATTCTCTGCCCTATTTGTGACCTCATTTTTACCTTAATGACAGGGAATATTAAGAAACCGAAATTTAATGTTGTTATCAAAATAAATGATACTCATTTTATAAAATGGAGGGGCGTAACTAACTTTAAATCAATGATTAACTACCTCGACCGCACCTATCGCGGTTGGAGGTGGTTTAATTACTATTCCCGTGTTCATCCTTACCCTCAAATAGGTTCGTATAGTCACAAATCAGGCTACAAGCTAAAGTCCTAAACCTGTTATACATCTCTTTTAAACCATCCATCATTTAGGCGGAAAGCCTTTTAAGCCAAACAATTTTTAAAATATGTCTCTCTTTACTAAAAAGCCGCAAGGTACTTTTTTGGGTAACCTCCTGCGCTCTATTGCTTCGTGTGGTGTGCCTCAACATCGTAGAATTTCAATCGTTTCGGAAGCTGATAAACGTCGGTCTGTGGAGTTCGATAACCTTAAAAATCGATCTTCTGATATCGATAAAATAGTACAGTCGCAAAATTTCATTTAATACTATAGTAAGTAATGGATTTATCAAGTAGGCTACAATTCAAACTCTTTAATTATTAGCCCCTTGCTTGGCTAAATGGTGGGGTTTCCCCTCTCGCTAACATCGTCCCTTAATTCAAACATGATTTTAAAACAAAACTGCTTTGTTATTGCAAAGTCTGAACTAAACGCGCTTATTAATGGCACTTATGTACCAAAACAAAGGCACGATAATAAATTAAGTCTGTTGCCTTATCAAAATGGCAATAAAACAGAGTTTCACGATTTTCAGAGCCCTGATTACACAACGGAATTGTTAGAGCGTGGTACAACCTATATCGGTTCTAGTCTCCAAAGGACAGCCCGAAAATTATATAATTTGTCTAAAGAAGAGATTTACGATAAACAGATATTTCCAGAGCCGAAAAAAGAAGCCAAAGATATTGAGCACACGTTAAGCAAAAAGAGTAAAACAAAGCTTGCAAACAAAATAACTGCATGGGTTCGCGGAAATAAAGCGAATGGCCACAAAGGTCTTTATAACTTCATAACGCTTACCCTCACGTCTCAACAAATAGGTTCGGATAAGGATTTTACAAAAATGCTTAATGTGTTTTTTACTTACCTGCGTAAGTATTGCAACCTAAAAAATTATCTGTATGTATTAGAGCGTCAAACAAAGAATACTCAAAATATTCATGCTCACATTATTATAGATCAGTACATTAATTATGAGCGTTGTAACTCTATTTGGTGCAAAATACTTGGTTCAAATGGCTATACGTTTCCTTCACATAATTATGTTACTGGTGTAACTGAAACTATAAATGTCGGTCAGGCTTTAGCCCGTTATATGGATAAGAGTACAAAGGCTTATCAAGGTGAAACAAAATATATCAATCCCAAAACAAACAAATTTGTAAAGCCCACAAAGGAAATTAATAAGCCTAACCCTTGTGATGTTGAAACGATATACAACTTGCAGGCGGTTTCTAAATATGTTACGAAGTACATAACCAAAAATGACAGTAAAATATTTACAACGGTTTGGAATTGCTCTCAAACAATTTCCCGATTGTGGACTGGTGCAATTGTGTGCGCAAAAGAACATTATGCAACCTTAAAAACGCAAACTGACAAGGTAATAAGCCTCCATCTTGACAACGGCTATGAGTTGATAGTAAACTTGCTTAAATATTATACAAAAACGCAAGAAAAAATCTTCGAAATAAACAAGAAAATCATTTTACAAAATGGAAATTATTAAAAGCCTTACAGGTTCAACAAGCGTATCGGATGTACAAGTACAAAAGCCGATTTCCCATATTTTAGTTACGAAAACAGGGACAGGAAACGCAATCGTAAACGAAGTTATTTCGGCGGTTTTGAAAACTGCTTCAAATGAGCAGGTGGTTATTCCTATCTCTAAAATCCGTGATATTGCAATCATTTCTCAATTTGAAAATGGTTACATGTTGCAGCAATTACTTGCCGATGCGTCTGTTGAGTGTGCTTTTATTTTGGAATTGTCTACTGGTACAGCTTTGCAATTGTTAAACAATGATTATTTATCTATTGATTTGGACAAATTAGAGGCTGGTGCTACTTACTCGGTGCATGGTTTAGAGGTCTTGGAGGAGGCTCGTACTTATATTAAGTATACTACTACCCAAATCGTTGGTACAGAAAGTCAGCAAAAGCAGTATTCACTTGGTGATAACTCGGTTTCGTTAGCTATCCGTAACAACGGTTCATTAAAGAAAATCCGTTTGTTTGGCTATAACGGTAAAGAAGTTGCTTATACGCCTGTAGAGTTATCAGCAATTGCACGTGAGATTAACGGAATGACTATTGGCCCCGATAAATTGATTGAGGGTGATGCTGTAAATCAGGCTTATTCTGGTGGTGCTGCCGAGTTCTTTTGGCTTCCTACTACTGCCTATAAAGGGTTTGAGATTACAACCGAGGGAGGTGTAGATTTAACGTTTTTCACTGTCAATAACATGGCTTACTAAGAACGGAGGTAAGAAATGGGATTATTTAGTAAAAAGCCAGGGGGCACGTTTTTCGGTAACCTCTTAAGGGGTGTTGCTAACAAGGCTACTGGCGGTTTACTTGGTACTGGTGCAAACCGTATCGAGGTAGGCCAAACAAAAACTAATGCACAGTTATATGCTGAAAGCGAAGAGCTAACAAAAAAGATTGCGGAACAGCAACAGGAATTGGCACGAAAGGCGGGCGAAGCTCTTGGAACTGCTGCGATACAGGGGGCTAATCCGTCAATTGGAACTGGTGGTAATAATATACTCGTATGGCTTCTGGGTATTGGTTTAGTTGTAGTTGTCTTTTTTAAAGACAAAATATTTAAGAAAAAATCATTTTAAATGAGGTTGGCGTTTGAGGAAGAACGGTATTTGACGTCTGAAATGGATGGTGGAGCAAGTGGAGGCGGTTACGAATACACCGAGGGCTCTGCTCCTGCTGAAACTCCTGCGCCAGTCAATAACACAAATTATATGATGTTAGCAGTTGTAGAGCCAGCAATAACGGCTCAACCCTATACGGTAGAAGCCTTTAATGTTCCTAATGATGAGTTAGGAATAGAAGCAATGCCTGCGGGGTTAATTGAAACCCCGATTACGAGTAAAAAATGGTGGATTATCGGGGCTATTATTGTCTTGGGTCTTATTGGCTACTCTATTTATAAACAAACAAAAAATAACAATAAAAAATACTAAGATGGCATATTCATCAAAAAACAAAAAAAATACCCCGTACATCATTTTAGGAGTTCTTGTAGTTGGTGGCGGTTTGGCTTGGACTTTCTTTACAGAAAAAGGTAAAGCGTGGTTTGCAACGATTAAAGCGAAGTTTTCTAAATAATGGCTTTTGCTCGCAAAAACAACCGTTCTAACAACTCTAGGAGTGATAATAACGGTGGCAGTCAAAAGAAACACAGTGGTTGTAAATACAAGGCTACTTCTAAAAATGGAAGTCCTGTTACAACGGGTTGGAATTACTCCCGTAGGCATGGTTTAGTAACGTTTTTATGTGTTACGACTAAGAATACCGAGGTACATACCTCGAAAAGTGGTAAAGAATGGCTTAATGTTATGGTTAAGGTTACAAAGCCTATGTGTGCTGATACCTTGGTATCGGGGTTGATGGAACGTCACACGGGTAAGGTTATTGTAAAGGAAATGGGTATAGTTTTAAACCCGAAAGCGCCAAACGGTGGTTACTGCGGTAAGTACGGTAGTTAATTTATTTTCTCTTCTTCATAGTTAATTTTTGGTTTAAGTTGAATGCTCCTACACTTTGGTGTAGGGGTGTTTTTTAAAGAAAAAACGATGTTTCAAAAACTTTTAATGGGTTCGGCAAGGGTTGCCAAAATCGCTTTATTGCTTTCTCTGATAGTTGATACGCTTAAGTATTTTCAAGATGAATGCCAATCTCGCGGAATTGCTGTAGATAAACCAAATGTTACCAATGATCAGTCGTCTACCGATGTTTAAGTTCATTGCCACTAATCTGACGGCTACAAATTTTGCTCTTCTCGCTTTTGGTAAGAGTGTGCCTATTGTTCAGATAGTAAATACTAAAATGGTGGTTGACATTGCTAATGCATTGATAACTGCTGTGGTTACAATTGCGGTAGCCTATATAACTGCTAAATTTCAAAAAAAGGATAAGGTGTAATGAGAAATATTAAAAAGTTTATTGAATTAAACGGTGCTGATATTGTTGCTGCATGTGTGGGTACTGGTCTTTTCCCCTCTGTTTTGATGGGTCAGATTATACAGGAAAGTAGCGGAGATAACGGTGAATTTGGCTTATCTGGTTTAGCATATAAGTATAATAACTATGCTGGTATAAAAGCATGGGGTGCTTATACTGGTAAGCGCGTAAAGCTTAAGACGGGTGAACAAACGAAAGCAGGGAAAAATTATACTGTGTATGCTGATTTCTGTTTTTTTGAAAATTTTAAGGATTTCTTAAAATGGCGTACTGTCTTTTTGAATAAAAATAAAAACTATGTTAATAGTGGTGTATTTAAGGCTAAAACACCTTTTGAGCAAATTACAGCATTAAAAAAGGCAGGTTACGCGACTGATGTAAACTATGTTTCAAGGGTTTACGCTCATATTACCTCAAATGGTTTAATGTCTCTTGACGAACAATTAAAAAAAAAAGTAGTTCCAGTATTGGAAAATCCGTTGAAGTCTAAAAATACATGGTTTAAAAATCTGTTAGAAACGTTTTCATTAACAATTGATACTACAACTACAAAATAATGGTAGACACTATTAAGCAAAAAGCTAATGCTTTAGGCAATCGAATTGCCTCAATAAACCCTATTGTCTTTCTTTATTTCTCGATATTCCTTATATCGATCATTTACTTTTGGTCAAAAATTGTCGGCCTTTTTAAATCCGAACCAACCGCAAAAGAAGAGGCTGCAAAGGTTACTACAACAAATAAAACCTATTTGAGTAATAAGTCTATCACTCCTGACGGCTATTTTATAAATGGTTTGGGCGGTAAAACTAAATACAGGATAACCGAAGCTCGGCAGCATGCCGAAGATTTGAGTGCGTTGCTTAAAACCTACAGGGGTGCAAAATGGTACAGTGTTACACTTTCGTTTTTTGGAATGGGTAGTGTAACAAGGGTTAAACGTATTCTTAATCCAAATTATCCTGCATCTTTTAGGCGGTATGTACAGGAGGTTTACAGGACGGTTTATACGGATAATAAAAGTTTACAAACTGATGTTAGAGCTGCTTTAACTGGTTTTGCGGGTAGTTCTGCTTGGAGTAATGATTTGACAAAATATTTTATAAATTAATGAGTAAGATAATAAGAAAAATGTTGTTCACTATCGATCTGCAGGACGGTGTGGATGTTTACGATGTTAGTCTTTTGGCTTTAGGTGATTTACCTTCTTTAGTTAATGATTTCTTGGGTTTTGGTTTCATTTATCGTAATGGTTTGGAGTATGATGACAAATATTTGTTTTATGATAAGGATATAAATAAATTCTTTCCTGAAAACTTTTTGTTTAATGGTTTGCCTTTTCCTACTATAGAGTTATTGTCTACTTCGGCTGAAAATCATAGGTTTTTGACTGGAAAACGCGGTAGTTTTAGTGATGGTAAAGGAGGTCTTTCTAAAATGTTTTATGATTTGTCAGCTAGTTTGAGTACTAAATTTAAAGTTCCGTCTGTTGATGCTGCGGGTTATGATGTTGTGAGTATTTGGGGTTTCTTTCAGGTTTCCGACGATTTTATTGAGGATAATAAGTCTCTCGTTTATTTGCATAAGCTATAATTATAATTATATGAAATATCCAGTATTAAAAATACAGCAATTTGATTTAAGTAAAGTGGGGCTTCCTGACCAGTTAGAGGTTCTTTTTAACAATCCGTATCTTGTGGTTTCGCTTATATGTCCGGAGGTTGACAAAAGTTTGCAGAGTTATATTGACTTTAAAAATTTAAAGCCTTATGAATTGGCATGTAAGGAGTTTAACGGGGCTGATTATTTGTATTCTAAATTATATGTTAATGATGCGGGTAAACGTGTTTTTAGAGGTTTTTCTGGTCTTTATCCTGCTTTAGTCTCTCCTACATTAACCGTTATTGTGTCGTATCTTGAATTTGACAAATCGTAAAAATTATGAAAATTAAAAGAATATTTGCCGATGGCACGTCGGATTTTATAACGGCTAAAACTATCGATTCTGCTAAAAACAGGCAGGTTAAAAAAGGCAAAGAGCTAAAGGCTCTGCATATTATTGATATTGTTTCGGGTGTTGTTTTAGCTTTGATTAATGTTATAAAGGCTATAAAAAATTAGTTTTGTTTTTTTAAAAAAAGGTATAAATTAGATTAAAAATTTACGCACTATGAAATTATTTAAAACGCCTTGGTTTTATGTTGGCATTATGTTTCTTGTAATAACATTCACTAGTACATTTGCCAGATTGTTTGAACATTTAGATTATTACTTTGCTCAAGCCTTTAATTATAAGGATGATGTTAGAAGTAACCTAATATCTTTAATACCTTGGCTAGTTCTTCCGTTGGCTGTTACTTACTTTGTCTCTAAGTACATTATTAAATGTATTGTTGATAAGCGCTTGTATTAGGATATTTTAAGCGAACCGCAAACGCTGCTAAGTGTGGGCTTTATGCTCACATTTTTTTTTTTGCAAAAATTTGCGATAATGATTTTTTTGTTTACATTCGTCTCATTATCTAACAAAAAATACTCATAGTTAAACAAAACAGACAATCAAAAAAGCGATGATAACGGATTTTAACCGCTTGCCCCTACCTGATCAATTAAGACTTGTAAGGAAAGCAAAATGTAAAATGTCGTTATTGGAGATAGTTAAAATGTTAACAACGGTTAACCCGATAGTATCTCTAAGAAACGATAGGAGAATAAAATTAGTTACTAATCAAGACCTTTTAGATTAAGTCCTATCCTGTTAACTTAACATAACTAAAATTCCAGTATATGGATTAATATTATGTTAAGTTGTATTTTAGCAATACTAACCTACTCGCTGTAATCAGCTCAAAAAATCACAAAATAAATTAATGAATCAGTGCGATATCTTTATTGGAATTATAGTTCCTGAAGTTTGCGGTTAAGCTCCTGAACTTTGTCTGTAGCTTTTTTACGGGTGTAAATATCAAGCAGCAGCTGAACAGTTTTTTTATCGTTCGGATTGATTTCGTTGGCGCGCTGTAAAGCAAATTGTGCGCGATTAATTAAACCATTGTATTTACTGGCTTTATCGGCATCATTCTTTTTAAGCGTTTCGTTAGCGGTATTGATGTACGCGATGCTCAGTTGGTACAATGCGTCAAAATAATTCTGATCAGTTGCCAAAGCTTTATCGTAAGCTAAAATTGCGGTAGAATTGTTTCCGCCAACTTGCTGCAAATAACCGTAAAGAAAATACAGTAATTTACTACCCTTTTCAACTTGTAAGTTTTTTTCAATCAATGAAGTGGCTTTACTGTAATTTTCAGTATCGAGTAAAAGATTAATGTAGTCGTTGGTTAGGAAACGGTTAAACGGATTTAATACCAGTCCTTCTTCCAGCGTCCTGATTGCAGTTTCATAATCAGATTTTACTACATACATTTGCGCCATTTTTTGGTAAACCGACGGATTTTTAATGCCGTTTTCTTTGGCGCGTTTAAAATAATTTAACGATTCATCGTACGATTGAATGTTTAAAGCACAAATGGCCGTATTTAATGCCAATGTGGTATCTGCTGGAAACTTATTGCTTACTTCCTTTAAATCGGTAAAAGCTTCCTTAAATTCATTATTGAAAAAAGCTTCGTTGCCTTTATCCTGCTTTTTGATCAGGATATTGTGGTCAGATGCTTTAATCAGGCCAGAATTATCGTTGTATCTATCAAGCGATTTGGCTTTGGCCACCGCCTCTACTGCTGTATCGTAATATTTATTCGAATTGCCCTGATCGGTATCAATTATAGCCGCGAAAGAAGTTAAGTAGGATTTTATTGACCAGGTTTCTGTCCAGTTTTTTGTTTTACTGTCTTTCTCGGCCGATTCAATTGATTTTAAGCCATCGGTAATGATTGCCAGTTGTTTCTTTTGGTCTTCTTTATTGGCAATTGAAGCCTGCAATTTACCAACCGAATTTCTTGCGATCAGGATTTGGCTTTTTTGAGCTGCCGCGTTAAAAGAGACTAAAGTTAAAGCGATCAATGATATTTTAAAGCAATTCTGCATAGGATAAAGAAATGAGTAAAACTATAATAAACCATAAAAATAGACATAAAAAAAAGAGCCCCGAAATTTCAGGGCTCTTTTTTTAAAACGTTAACTAAATTATTGTTTAGGCAAAGCGTCTAAACGTTTTTTAATTTCGTCGTAGTTTTTAGTGTCGTTTCTGAAAGCGTAAATGGTTTTCAACGTTTCTAATGCACCTGCATTTTTGCTGTCAACCTCTAGTGCTTTTTTGTAAAAAGGAAGCGATTTATCTAACAAAGCGTTCATTTTAGCGGTTACTTCGTTAAATTCTTTCACTTTTTTAGGATCGATTTTATTTCTGTCGGCTTGTAATTTTAAAGCCTGACCGAAATAAATGTTTCCTAATAAAACCTGATAATTTGCATTGTTTGGTTCTTTAGTTGCTAAAGCTACCAGCATTTGCTCAGATTTTGCAGCATCACCCCTATCAATATAAATTTGAGTCTCAGTTTTGATCCACTCAGTGTTTTCAGGGAATTTAGCCGTTGCTTCTTTAATTACAGCTAAAGCAGCAGTGGTATCTTTCTGTTTGGCTAAAATGGTGCTGATAATTTCATTATACAGATCTTTAGATTGTGGCGCATTAAAAGCGATTACTTTTTTAAACTGGGTAATCATGCCCGGATAATCTTCAATCGTTCTTGCAGCAATACCTGCGTTTAAATACATTGAAGTATCCTGAGGGTTAATTTCGGTTGCCTGAACAAATTTTTGATAAGCAGTTTTGAAATCTTTTTTATTATAAGCAATTACACCACCGTTTCTAACTGCGTTAATTACGTTGGTTTCAGCTAAATTGATATTATCTTTCTCTGCACCTTTAGTATCCAGCTTTTTGGCTTCAACAATTGCTTCTCTTGCAATTTTTAAGTTTGCATCAGCATTTGCTGTGCTTACAGAATCTAAAATTGCAGCTGATGATGCAAAAAGTGCACGGTATGACCATGCTTCTGGCATTACTTTAGATTTTTCATCAGCAATAGCTTTATCGGTGTGAGCTAATCCTTTTGCTAAAGATTCTAATTTTTTTGCCAGTGGAGTTGAAGCATTAGACGAGGTTAGCTGGAATAAGCCCCAATCGTTTCTTGCTGCTGAAACTTCGCTTTTCTGAGCAAAAGCAGCGCTTACTGCACCTGCCAGAAATATACTTAGAAATACTCTTTTCATAATTTTTATTCTAATCTTAATTTTTAGTTAATTTTCTTCCGTTTCGTTATCTGAATCATCATCTTCGTCAGCATCATCAGCTTCTGCTGTAGTATCGGCTTCTAATTCTTCGCCATCAACTACAACACTTTCTAAATCAACTGTTTCTTCTTCATCTTCCTCGTGGTCGATTTTGGTTACCGATGCAATTTCGTCGTCGCCTTTTAGTGAGATTAAGCGTACGCCTTGCGTTGCACGACCCATAACCCTTAAAGCTGATACCGGAATCCGGATAACAATACCAGAACGATTAATGATCATCAAATCTTCGCTATCAGTAACGTCTTTAATCGAAACTAATTGTCCGGTTTTTTCAGTAACGTTAATGGTTTTTACTCCTTTACCACCACGGTTGGTTACACGGTAATCTTCAATATCGGTACGTTTTCCGTAACCTTTTTCTGATACTACTAACACGGTAACCTCAGGATTGTTTACAGCAATCATGCCAACTACTTCATCCTGATCGTGTGCCAGCCTTACACCGCGTACACCAGTAGCAGTTCTACCCATCGGACGAACAGTTTTTTCGTTGAAACGGATAGCCCTTCCTGAACGTAAAGCCATTACAATTTCGCTGTCGCCATTGGTTAAACAAGCTTCTAATAATACATCGCCTTCGTTAATGTTAATGGCGTTGATACCGTTAACACGCGGACGTGAATAAGCTTCAAGAGAAGTTTTCTTAATAGTACCTTTTTTGGTACACATAATAATAAAGTTGTTCTCTAAATATTCCTGGTCTTTCAGGTTTTTAACCTTAATGTAGGCCTTGATTTTCTCTTCTTTCGGAATATTGATGATATTCTGGATTGCCCTTCCCTTGCTGGTACGCGAACCTTCCGGAATTTCGTAAACCCTTAACCAGAAACATCTTCCTGCTTCGGTAAAGAATAGCATATAGTTGTGGTTTGTGGCCACCAACATGTGTTCGATAAAGTCTTCGTTACGTGAAGTACTGCCTTTTGATCCTTTTCCACCTCTACCCTGCGCTTTAAATTCGGTTGCTGGCGTACGTTTAACGTAACCTTCGTGCGAAATGGTAATTACTACCTCTTCATCGTCGATGAAATCTTCCATGCTCATATCTTCGGCAGAGTGAACAATGGTGGTTTTACGGGCATCGCCGAATTTCTGTTTTACTTCTTCCAACTCATCCTTAATGATTTGCATCCTTAAGCCTTCGTCAGCTAAAACAGATTTCAAGTATTCGATGGTTTTCATCAGCTCAGCATATTCTTCTTTAATCTTATCACGTTCTAGTCCCGTTAAACGACGTAAAGTCATATCGAGGATAGCACGTGCCTGAAGATCGCTTAAACCAAATTTCTCCATCAATCCTACGCGGGCTTCCTCCGGAGTTTCTGAAGCACGAATTAATTTAATTACTTCGTCTAAATGATCTAAAGCAATTAAATAACCTTCTAAAATATGTGCACGTTTTTCGGCTTCAGCTAATTCAAATTTGGTACGGCGAACAACAACATCATGACGGTGGTCTACGAAATGCACAATTAAATCTTTAAGATTTAGCATTTGCGGACGGCCTTTTACCAATGCAATGTTATTTACACTGAATGATGTTTGTAGCGCAGTATACTTATATAAGTTATTTAATACGATTGAAGCATTGGCATCGCGTTTAATTTCGTACACGATACGGATACCATCTTTGTTCGATTCGTCTTTGATGTTTGAAATGCCTTCCAGTTTTTTCTCGCCAACCAATTCAGCAGTACGCTCAATCATTTGTGCTTTATTTACCTGATAAGGGATTTCGGTAACAATAATTACCTCACGGTCTTTTATGTTTTCGATTTCGGCTTTGGCGCGCATTACAATACGGCCACGGCCAGTTTCAAAAGCTTCTTTTACGCCGGTATAACCATAAATGATACCACCGGTAGGAAAATCAGGAGCTTTTACAAACTTCATTAATTCTTCTACAGTGATTTCGCGGTTGTCGATATAGTTAATTACACCATCAATAGCCTCGGTTAAGTTATGCGGGGCCATGTTGGTGGCCATACCTACTGCAATACCACTCGATCCGTTAACTAAAAGGTTCGGGATTTTTGAAGGTAGAACCGTTGGTTCCTGCTCGGTATCATCGAAGTTTAACTGAAAATCTACTGTATCTTTATTAATATCAGCAACCATTTCTTCAGCCAGTTTACTAAACCTAGCCTCGGTATAACGCATCGCAGCCGGAGAGTCACCATCAATGTGGCCAAAGTTTCCCTGTCCATCTACCATTGGATAGCGTAAACTCCAATCCTGAGCCATACGAACCATAGTGAAATAAACAGATGCATCACCATGCGGGTGGTACTTACCTAAAACCTCACCCACAATACGGGCAGATTTTTTATAAGGCTTACCGCTGGTTACGCCCAGCCCCAACATACCGTATAAAACACGGCGGTGTACTGGTTTTAATCCATCGCGTACATCAGGCAAAGCCCTCGATACGATTACCGACATTGAATAATCAATGTAGGCCGATTTCATCTGCTCTTCTATATTAATTTGAATGATTTTGTCGTTCTGCTGATTCTCTAAATCTTCTGCCATAAATTATTATTCTCGTTACTAAAAACGATGTTTAAAAAAGGTATTGTTATAACCTTGCGAATTTAACAAAATTATGCCGAAATAAGGCATTGTGGAAAAGTTTTAGGCTTTCATTAGGGTTTTGAATCTCCTGACTGTTTTTAATTCGCTGTAGGTTAGTTTAAGCGTTTTTGGATAAGTCTATCAGGTTTTTAAAACCTGATAGACTTTATGCGGTTTGTAGAGAACTAAAATTGAGTTTATGGGGTAATTCTGATACTTTTGCGCATCAACCTTTTACACTATGGCAAACGAAAAAAAATCGGCAATGGGTTTTATTATGGTTACCCTCCTGATAGATTTTACAGGTTTTGGGATCATCATTCCGGTTTTACCAAAGCTGATACAGGATTTTACAGGTGGTGGCTTTGGTTTGGCAGCAGAATATGGTGGTTGGCTAACGCTCGCTTACGCCTCAGTACAGTTTATATCTTCGCCTATTATTGGTGCGCTTAGTGATCGCTACGGTCGCAGGCCGGTTTTATTAAGCTCTTTGTTTGGTTTGGGTATTGATTATATTTTCCTGGCTTTTGCACCTTCCATGATCTGGTTATTCGTTGGGCGGATTGTAGCTGGTATTACTGGTGCCAGTTTTACTACTGCACAAGCATATATTGCAGATATTTCTGCACCCGAAAAAAGGGCGCAGAATTTTGGTCTGGTAGGTGCAGCTTTTGGTGTAGGTTTTATCTTAGGGCCTGTATTGGGAGGCGCCTTTAGCCATTTTGGTACGCGCGTTCCTTTTATGGTAGCCGCGGGTTTATCGCTAATTAACTGGCTATATGGTTATTTTATTTTACCCGAATCGTTACCAGTAGAAAAGCGCAGAGCTTTTGAATGGAAAAGAGCCAACCCAATAGGTTCGTTACGAAGCATTGGCAAATACCCGGCTTTGATGGGGTTAATGGCTACTTTATTTTTATTGTATTTCTCCAGTCATTCGGTACAATCTAACTGGACTTTCTACACCATGGAGAAATTTAACTGGGATGCCTCATGGGTGGGTTACTCGTTGGGGTTTGTGGGCTTGGTAATTGGTGTGGTGCAAGGTGGCTTAATCCGGGTTATTTTACCAAAAATAGGCGAAAAGAAAGCGGTTTATTTTGGTTTGATGTTGTATATAATCGGTTTTGTGGCTTTTGCTTTTGCTACAAAGGGCTGGATGATGTTTGCCTTTATGCTACCTTATGGACTGGCCGGAATTGGAGGACCAGCGATGCAGGGTTTAATTTCTAACCAGATTCCTGCAAATGCGCAAGGCGAAATGCAGGGCGTTTTAACCGGTTTGCAGAGCTTGGCTGCGATATTTGCACCCTGGGTAATGACCCATATTTTTGCTTATTTTATTGAGGGGCATGCGCCGGTGTATTTTCCAGGAGCACCGTTTATTCTGAGTGCTGTTTTAACTTTGGTTGGGTTGTTTATTGCAATCAGATCGTTGAATAAATACCATTAGTTATTTCCCGCAAGTTAATAAGCGCATCCGTGTAATCCGCGAAATCAGCGGGAGATTTAAGCAAGTTTATTCCATCATTATTTTCCCGCAGATTTAAGAAGATAAACGCAGATTAAATTACGGTATCATTTGTATGCTCCGTGCAATCAGGAGGAAATAAAAAGTTACAACAACTCATTCGCCAGGTTGGCCAACTCGCTCCTTTCACCCTTATGCAAAGTAATGTGTGCATACAAGGGATGGTTTTTGGCGTTTTCTATTAAATATGACAATCCATTACTTTCCGAATCCAGATAAGGTGTATCTATCTGGTAAATATCGCCTGTAAATACAATTTTGGTATGCTCGCCTGCCCTCGAAATAATGGTTTTTACCTCATGAGGAGTTAAATTCTGGGCTTCGTCAATGATAAAGAAAATCTTAGTCAGCGTTCTTCCGCGTATAAAAGCCAAAGGTGCAATGGCTATTTTCTCAGTATTGATCAGTTCATCAATCTTTTCCGACATTTTATGGTCGCCGATAAACTGTTCTTTAATAAACCTGAGATTATCCCAGATGGGTGCCATAAAAGGATCGGTTTTCGATTTCGCATCGCCAGGCAGAAAACCAATATCTTTGTTGCTTAACGAAACAATGGGTCTGGTAACGTAAATCTGCCTGAAGTTTTTACGCTGTTCTAATGCGCTGGCTAATGCAAGCAAAGTTTTACCTGTTCCGGCATTTCCCTGTATGCTTACCAGTTTAATTTGGGGATCTAAAAGTGCATGTATAGCAAAAGCCTGTTCTATATTTTTGGGTTTGATTTTAAATATCGCATCAGTAGAAACGGCCGAAATGGTTTTTAAGCTATTGTTATAAAATACGTTGGCTGTTTTTCTTTTGTTTTTAAGAATGTAGAAATGATTGGCACTTTTGGCGGGGAGCCCGATATCTGTAGCATCAGTAAACGGTTGCTGTTTTACGGCCTCTATAATTTCTGTCGAAAAATTGTGCAGTTCAGTTTTGCCGGCATATAATTCATCTACATTTTTAATTTTACCGGTTTCGTAATCTTCGGCGTTTAACGATAAGGCTTTGGCTTTTAGCCTCAGGCAGATATCTTTCGATACCAGCACAACGCGTTTATCTGGATGTTCGGCCTTTAAACTTAAAGCAGCATTTAAAATTTTATGGTCGGTTTTGCCCTTGCCATACACCTCTTCGGCATTTACAGCAAGTGGGTTTTCGTTCAGAATTACTTTAAACTTACCCGAATTTGGCTTTTTAAGCGGAGTCCAGTCGCTGATGAGCTTTTGCTTAGCCGTTTCATCAATTAAGCGGATAAAGCTTCTGGCTTCGAAATTACGGGTATCGTTACCGCTTTTAAAATTATCGAGTTCTTCGAGCACTTGGATTGGAATGGCCACATCATGCTCATGGAAATTGTTAATCGCATCATGATCATAAAGGATTACTGAGGTATCCAAAACGAAAATTTTCTTTGTTAAACCGGGATCTGCTTTATCTTTTTTGGCCATAAAGTAAATTTAAGGTTTTAGCCATAATAAGCCGAAAGTTTGCCATTCTTTTTTAGCGTGCTTCAATTCTTTATTGGTGTTGGGCACTATCATTATATTGCCAAAGTACATTTATAATTTTCCATGAGTCATTCAGTTTTACCAGGTGCATATAGTCAATCCATTCATCGGCTAATAGCTTTACAGAAGCAGTCCTATCTGAAACATCAAGAAACTTAAGATCCTTTTTAGGGTTTACAGGGAATTTGTCGCTCTTCTTATTATAGCTTTCAGCCAATAGAACCATCGACTCTGCTGATGTTTCGCGCACATAATCTTTTCCGGTGGCCTTATCTTTCCAAAAAGTCCGTTTAACCAAACGTGGGTGTAATGCCTGTTCCATTTGCTTAGGATTGGGCTTGTGTTGCGATTCAATGTAATCAAGTGCGGCGCGTTTAATGTCTAGGCTATCTTGTTTCGTTTGTGCGAACGATGCTGTGGTTCCTAAAAGCAAGATGCTTAATATGATGATGTACTTCATGGCGTTAATGTGGTATTTGTTTTTAAATCAGTAACTTGTTATTGTTCAGGATAAATATATTCATTTCAAACTTTGTGATGCACTATTTATTTGCAGCAAAAATGTTAATTTTTAAGCCCTTCCCTTTTCCTGAAAGATAAAAAAACGATAAAATTTTTTAATTCAAAAAAATAAACGTTAATTAGACGATTATTTATTGTTATGAGCACAGCAAACTATGTAATAGGCGTAGATTACGGGACGGATTCTGTTCGTTCTGTTTTAGTCGATACCGCTAACGGGAAAGAAATTTCGGCCTCTGTTTTTCTTTATCCACGATGGCAAAAAGGTTTATATTGTAAACCTGCTATTAATCAATTCAGGCAACATCCGCTAGATTATATTGAAGGATTGGAATACACCATCAAACAGTGTATAGAAAAAGCTGGTGGTGCAGAAAATGCCCGACTGGTAAAGGGAATCTCTGTTGATACTACGGGTTCAAGTCCGGTGGCGGTTGATGCAAGTGGTACTCCCTTGGCCTTAACACCTGGTTTTGAAGAAAATCCTAACGCCATGTTTGTATTATGGAAAGATCATACCGCGGTTAAGGAAGCGGCAGAAATTAACGAGCATGCTACCAAATTCGAAACCAATTATTTAAAATATGTAGGTGGAATTTATTCCTCTGAATGGTTTTGGGCTAAGCTTTTGCGCACCTTAAGGGTCGATTCGGCGATTAAGAAAAGTGCCCAATCGTGGGTGGAACATTGTGATTGGGTTCCATTTTTACTCTGTGGCGGCAAAGATGTAACCACCATGAAACGCAGCCGCTGTGCCGCAGGACACAAAGCCTTATGGGCAGAAGAATTTAATGGTTTACCGCCAGAAGATTTCTTTAGCAGTCTCGATCCGCTTTTGGCTGGTTTCAGGGCCAAATTATTTAACGATACCGATACTTCTGATATTGCTGCAGGAACTTTATGTACCGAATGGGCTGATAAGTTAGGCTTAAATACCGATGTGGTAATTGGTGTAGGAGCTTTTGATGCGCACATGGGAGCTGTTGGAGGTCAGATTGAACCCTATTATTTAAGTAAAGTAATGGGCACGAGTACCTGCGATATATTAGTGGCACCAAACGAAGATTTACATGGTAAACTGATTAACGGTATCTGCGGACAGGTAAATGGTTCGGTAATTCCGGGGATGGCCGGTTTGGAAGCCGGACAATCGGCTTTTGGTGATGTATATGCTTGGTTTAAAAATTTAATCAGCTGGCCACTAAATAGTTTATTAACAGAATCTGAATTAATAAATGAAGCTACGGCGCTGGCTTTAAAGGAAGAGCTTGAAGCCAAGATTATTGCCAATTTGAGTAAGCAGGCCGATGCTTTAGAGGACGAAGATTATGCAGAGCTGGCTGTAGATTGGTTGAACGGTCGCAGAACACCTGATGCCAACCAGGAACTTAAAGGCGCTATAACAGGTTTAGGCTTGGGTACCGATGCTCCAAGATTTTTCCGGGCATTGGCTGCAGCAACTTGTTTCGGGGCTAAGGCCATTGTAGATCGCTTTATAGAACAAGGTGTACCTGTAAAAGGGATTATTGGTATTGGTGGTGTGGCTAAAAAATCGGCTTATATTATGCAAATGATGGCCGATGTATTAGAAATGCCAATCAGGATTCACCGTTTTGAGCATACCTGCGCTTTAGGTGCAGCCATGTTTGCTGCTGTTGCGGCAGGTATTTATCCAAACATTGAGGCTGCAATGGCTGCCATGGGAACTGGTTTTGAAAAAGAATACCAACCCAACGTGAAAAAGCAAAAGCTTTACCGCCAGCATTACGATCAATATTTAGGCCTGGGCCGTTACCTGGAGAAATACAGTAAAAAAGACGTAAAACCTTATTTATCATGAGCAACTATCAGGACATAAAACAGCAGGCCTACGAGGCCAATATGCAGTTGCCCAAACTAGGGCTGGTACTTTTTACCTTTGGTAATGTAAGCGCTGCCGATCGTGCTAAAGGCATTTTTGCCATTAAACCGAGCGGTGTGCCTTATGATGATTTAACACCGGAAAAAATGGTGATTGTAGATTTTGATGGTAACACGGTTGAAGGGAACCTTCGTCCCTCTTCTGATACCCAAACACATGCTGTTTTGTACAAACACTGGGAAAATATTGGTGGTGTAGTACATACCCACTCTACTTATGGTACGGCGTGGGCACAGGCACAAAAAGCCATCCCGATTTTTGGTACCACCCATGCCGACCATTTAACTGTTGATATTCCCTGCGCGCCTCCTATGGATGATGCCATGATTAAAGGCAATTATGAATATGAAACGGGTTTCCAGATTATAAACCATTTTGAAAGTTTAGGTTTAAGCCATAAAGAAGTAGAAATGATTTTAGTGGGTAACCACGCTCCTTTTACCTGGGGAAAAACTGCAGAAAAAGCGGTTTACAACAGCGCAGTGCTAGAAGCAGTTGCGCAGATGGCCTTATTAACGCAGCAAATTAATCCACAGGCCCCGAAGTTAAAAGACTCGCTCATTGAGAAGCATTATGAACGCAAGCATGGAGCCGGTGCTTATTACGGACAGAAGTAGTTAGTTCTCAGTTTTGAGCTGGCAGTTAGGAGTTTCATTAACCGAAATTGAACAAAAAATAAGAAACCTCACAGTTTTATAAAACCTGTGAGGTTTAATTGAATAAATAAAAACAACATAAACAGTAATGATTGATTTAAAAAAATTACAGGTTTGGTTTATTACCGGAACACAACATTTGTACGGCGAAGAAACCTTAAAACAAGTGGCAGCGCATGCACAACAAGTTGCTGATTCGTTAAACAAGAATGGGAATATCTCGGTTTCTGTGGTGTACAAACCGATTGTGAAAACTACCGAAGAGATTTTTGAAACTTTACAGCAAGCCAATATCGACGAAAATTGTATCGGGGTAATTACCTGGATGCACACTTTCTCGCCTGCTAAAATGTGGATCAGAGGCTTAAATGTATTGCAAAAACCATTGCTGCACTTACATACTCAGTTTAACCGCGATATTCCGTGGAATACGATTGATATGGATTTTATGAACCTGAACCAAAGTGCACATGGCGACCGCGAATTCGGTTTTATGGTTTCGCGTATGCGTAAAGACCGTAAAGTTGTGGTTGGGCACTGGCAGGATGAAGAAGTAGCTAAACAGATTGATACCTGGTGCAGAGCTGCTGCAGGCTGGAACGATTGGCAAGGTGCTAAATTTGTGCGTTTTGGTGATAATATGCGCTTTGTAGCCGTAACGGATGGCGATAAAGTTGAAGCAGAAATGAAATTCGGTTTCTCGGTAAATACTTATGGCATTGGCGATTTAGTGGCCGTGATTAATGGAGTTGGTGAAGATGCTATTCAAGCTTTACTAAAAGAGTACGAGGCTACTTACGAGATGGCCGATGATTTGAAGGCTGGTGGTGCGAGACATCAATCGGTTTACGATGCTGCCAAAATTGAACTTGGCTTACGGAAATTCCTGGTTGATGGCGGTTTTAAAGGTTTCTCTGATACTTTTGAAGATTTACATGGTATGATTCAGTTACCAGGTATTGCTGCCCAACGCTTAATGGCCGATGGTTATGGTTTTGCCGGTGAAGGTGACTGGAAAACAGCGGCTTTGGTACGCGCCTGCAAAGTAATGGGTGCTGGTTTACCGGGCGGAAATGCTTTTATGGAAGACTATACTTATCATTTCGATCCTTCTAATGCATTGGTTCTAGGTTCGCACATGCTGGAAGTTGATGCCAGCTTAGCTTCGGGAAAAGCAAGTTTAGAAGTGCATCCGCTGGGTATTGGCGGTAAAGCCGATCCTGCACGTTTAGTGTTTAACGTAGGTGGCGGCGATGCCTTAAATGCATCGTTAATTGATATGGGTAACCGTTTCCGTTTACTGGTTAATGAGGTTAAAGCAGTTGAGGCCGAAAATGACCTGCCTAATCTTCCTGTTGCCCGTGTGCTCTGGAAACCGCTGCCGGATATGAAAACGGGTTGTGCGGCATGGATTTACGCAGGTGGTGCACACCATACAGCCTACAGTCAGAATTTAACTACCGAACACTTATCAGATTTTGCAAACATCGCAGGATTAGAATACATAAATATCGGAGCTGATACCAAAATCAACCAGTTTAGAAATGAACTACATTGGAATGAGGTTTTTTATAAAGGTTAAGCAACAAAGCGCTCGATAATGTTAAAGCCGATAATGATCTAAATTATCGGCTTTTTTTATGCCTATGGTTCGGCAGCGATACAATCGCTGTTCTCGTACATCCGCGTTGCAAACGCGGACGATGGTTTTTGTCATTCTGAACGCAGTGAAGAATCCCATCCAATTAAACAATTCGGTTAGAGATTCTTCACTGCGTTCAGAATGACAGATTTATCTACTCCCCAATCTTTGCAATTGCCTTAATTACCCCGTTTTTCGGATCTAACCAGCTTTCAAAGTTATCTTTAATGTCTTCAAAATTAACCTGATGGGTGATATATGTTGCGGGGTTAACCAAACCGGTTTTGATAGATTGAATTACATGTTCAAAATCTACAATGGTAGCATTTCTGCTGCTCATTAAGGTCGACTCGCGTTTGTGGAATTCGGGGTGATTAAAAATTAAATCTCCTTTTTGCAGGCCAATCAATACAAATCTGGCTCCATGGGCCATGTAGTTTATGGCATTGTTTATGGCTTTTTGGTTACCTGTTGCATCGATTACCACTGTAGGCATATCGCCATTGGTAATTTTACTTAGATGCTCCGTTACATCAGGCGATAAGGCATTTATGGTGTGTGTAACACCTAATTTTTCTTTGCAAAACTTCAGACGGTCATCATTTATGTCGAGTGCAATTACCTCTGCGCTGGCAATACGGGCAAATTCCATTGTACCCAAGCCGATTGGACCAGCTCCTATTACCAGCACAAATTCGCCGGGTTGTACATCAGCCCTGCGCACCCCATGAGCACCAATGGCCAGAGGTTCTACCAAAGCAAGTTCATCATAACTCAAGCCTTCGCCATGCAAAAGCGTACGCGATGGCACAGTTAAATATTCGCGCATACCACCATCTACATGCACACCGCAAACCTGCATTTTAACACAGCAATTGGGTTTGTGCATGCGGCAGGCAATACATTCGCCGCAATTAAAATAAGGAATAAAGGTAACAGCCTCTCCTATTTTAAAATCGCTTCTGCCATCAATGGCAACCAGCTCGCCCGAAAGCTCGTGCCCTAAAATGCGTGGATAATTGAAGAAAGGTTGCGTGCCTTCAAAAGCATGTAAGTCGGTACCACAAATGCCAATTCTCTTTATTTTAATAATGGCCTGGTCTTTTTGAAGTTCAGGTTTTTCAGTTTCTGAATATTCGAAAGTGCCAGGGGTTGTACAGGTAAGGGTTTTCATTTTAATTTTAATGATTGAATTTTGAATGATAGATTGAATGCTAATTAATGAATAAATATATTGTTGATAATATTCAATCATTCATAACTCTTTCATTCAATAATTAATATTTAAGCATTTGCCAAAGCTCTGTCTAAGTGCACATATCCGCCATCTACATGGATAATCTGTCCGGTAGTGTGGCTTGATTTGTTCGACATTAGAAAAACTGTCATATTCGCAATTTCTTCGGCGGTTGTCATTCTGTTTTCTAAAGGGATTTTAGCCGTAATTTCGTTCAGCTTTTCCTGTGCATCTGTCAGGGTTTCGATCCAGGTTTCGTAGGCTGGTGTCCAGCATTCGGCTACTACCACCGCATTTACCCTGATCCCATATTTTAATAGCTCTACCGCCCACTCGCGGGTTAATGCGTTTCTACCGCCATTGGCTGCTGCGTAGGCAGAGGTATTTCCCTGACCGGTTTCGGCAGTTTTTGAAGTAATGTTTACAATTGCTCCTTTGCTTTTAATCAGCTCGGGCAAGGCATGATGCGCCATTAAATAGTAATGTATTACATTTTTGTGCAGCGATGCCATGAAACCTTCATAATTACCACTTTCAAGGCCTACTCCATCATTCACGCCAGCATTGTTAACCAAACCGTCTATCCTGCCAAATTTAGCTACGATTTGCGCAACTACTTTTTCGCAATCTTCAGGTCGGGAAAGTTCGGCTACAAACTGTTCGGCTTTTTTGCCTTGCGCAGTAATTTCGTCAACCACTTTCTGGTTGTCTTCAGCCTTTCTGCCTACAATTACGGCAATGGCATCTTCCTTAGCAAATACTTCGGCAATACTTCGGCCAATGCCTTTAGCCGCGCCGGTAATGATAATAACTTTTTCTTTTAACTGTAAATCCATATTTTTTCATTTTTTGCCACAGATTTCACAGATAAACACGGATAACGTTTTTTTATATTGAAATCTGTGTTCATCCTTTTTATCTGTGGTTATTCATATTTATAATATCCTTCTTCCTCGATTCGGGTAATACTTTCAAATCGATCAATTTTCCATCTTTTAAAGTTCCTTCTACCGTAGTTTGGTATGGCGCATGCAATTTAAAATGTACGTCCCAAGCTTTCGGCCAGGCTGGAAAAAGGTAAATCTGTTTTCCATCTGCCTGCAAAAGCATTTCCTGTAAACCAATCATTCCGGAGCCACCCCAATTGTGATCGGGTGCCCAGTCGAAGCCCGGTCCCCAAAAGGCAGGAAACCTTCGTTCTGAATCTTTTAATTTTAGCGTTGTTAATCTGGCTGCTTCTTCGCTTAAACCTAATCTGGCGGCAAAAATATTATCCTGTTTCCATCCTACATGACTGCGAAATTTAAGTACATCAGTATCGTATTTAAAGGTATTGATGGCGGTATCTAAATCAGGCTTCCCAATACCATAAATACCCCATGGATAAACCGGATATAGTTGCGGACTTTCTACATTATTAATCCTTTCCCAAAGTTTTGCAGGAGCAATGGTGGTATGCCCCTGAAAAGATCTGAAATTGATATCAGGAATGGTTTTGAGCATTGCTGTCCATTCGTTACGTTTATTTTCGGTTAAGCCAGGCAATTCGACCAGGCGCTGGAGCACCGTTTTCAGTGCTGCAATGGTAGAAGTTGAATTGTATGCCATTTTATAGGTTTCTGCACCTGAACCGGGATACAAAACCAAATGCCCGTCACCATCAAGAGCTTTTGCACCACGTTGTTTGGCTAAATAAGTATAATGCTCTTTGAAGAACGTTAGCGAGCTTTCAATCAATGACAGATACTTATCTATATTCCGGTTGTCGTAGCGATTCGTTTCGAGGATCATCATACAAAACTCCAGAACCGTATCCCATTCGTATTCGAGCCAGGCGTTATATTCCACACCTTTATCAAAATCAGCTGGACGTTTCCAGCCGTATTCGGCAGGATTTGGTAGTCCGAAATTCTCCAATTGCTCGGTAAAACTTGCTCCTTTATGGCCCCATGCAACTTCTGTTCGGATTTCTGCATTTCTGAGTAAATTGAGATAGAAATCGAACTGCGGTGTCATCATATCGAAATCGCCACTTTTAAGCATAGGCCAGTAAACCAAACGCTGATTTTGTGCGGTATGGGTACCTCCTCCCCAGTTTCTGAAATCAGGAGTATATTTTAAAGCTGTATCGGTAAGCTGCGGATCGAAAGTGAATAATCCGCCGTTAAATTTAGTGGGATATTTACCGAATGCATTACAGCCCAACATGTAGCGGAAAAGCTGATAGTTTTTAGCCGATTGGTTAGCAGCTTCATCTTTAGCCTGTATGTAAATGAAACTTTTGTTCCAGTAATTATTCCACCATTTGATGCTGGCTTGCTGATCGTTTTTGATGCTTTGGTTAAGGCTGTTTAGTTCCTTTTCCCAGATATCAATAGCCGCAGTTTTACTGGTATGTAGTGTAATGGTGAGGTGTTCGGCTGTAGTTGGTTTTTTACTTTTCAGGCTCCAGGCCTTAAAGGGGGTGCTCAAATAAGTTCCATTGTAATTTCCAGCTACTACCATATTATCTCCCTGCATTAAACCGCCAAAAACCAGGTTTTTTAAGGGATTAAACAGCCCGGTTTTTCTATCCTCCAATCCTTGCTGCTTTACGGCTACATCGAATACGGTTTCTGCTTTGTTTTGGTGATAAAACTGTATGCGGTTTTGCTTAAAGGCAATTTCATCTTTTAATGTTTTTACAATGCCTTGCGGCGCCCATTTATACGAGTTCTGGTTATTTTCTTTACCCTTAGTAATGCGGTCTGCAAAACGCCAGTTTTCGTAGCTAGCAGTTGTTGTTATTTTTTCGCCCGATTGGATGTTTAAATGGATAACAGGTTTAAAAACATCTACCCAAACTTTGATTTCGGTTTTTGTTTTTCCGTTTGCACCTGAGATTTGGGCATAACCATCTTTCAAAACCAGTTCTTGTTTAAAAGTTTGTCCAGCAAATGGGTTCGGGCTGAACTGGAGCTTGATTCGGCCAAGTTTTAAGAGGGTATTGTTTTCATCGAAGGTCCCACTGCGTGAAAGGTACAGGTAAACTTCGCCTTTTTCTACCCAGAGATTTAAACCGATATCGCCACCGCCAACCGGCATAGATTCGGCTGAATTGATACTTTGGTTAGTCCAAACTACGTTAGCTAAATCTTTTCCTTGTGAAAATGCAGCTGGTATAGCGAAACAGAAAGGCACTAAGAGCACCAAGGCAAGTTTTTTAGTTTCAAGGTGCATTATTTTCGACCACCTGAGAGATCTAAGAACACCTGAGGAATGGTTTAAAAATATTGACCATATCAAATGCATAAGCACATTTAAGTCCATTCTCAAAATATTTCTTTGCTTTTGTGTCTTTGTGGTTAAAATCATGGTTATTGCTCCCAATTGTCGGTACGGAAAGAGGAAACTGGCAGGCCATCATTCCCAAATAAATCGCCGTTTACAAAATCTTTAAAGGCATAACGTACCGCTACAGGTATTTTTACCTCTTCGGCCGAAACGATTACACTGCTGCCTTTTATCGCTGCTTTGGCTGGATAAAATTTCTGGTCTGCGCCCGCAATCTCAAATAAAGATAATGTTTTACCAAAAGAAGTTAATCCGTTGGGTACATTTTGAAATTTAATGGTGGCAGTATTTTTTTCAATACTTACCGATTCATATGTAGGACTAAATGCACCAAAGCCTTTGATGCCATAAGTTTGAGCCAGGGCTAGATAGGCAAGCCTTTCGCCACCTTGCTTTTTATTGGCGGGGTGAATAGATTTTTCTTCGCCAATATCCATTAAAACCGCCATTCCGCTATGTGGGATTTTACTGAGCGATTTGCGCTGGGCATCTCTTAAATAAGCCGAATTATAGTTGGTGCCTGGTTTGGCTATTAATGGATAGTTGTAGGGTGCAATTTGCGCATAGTAAAAAGGAAATTCGCCGTTATCCCAGTGTTGTCGCCAACTCGAAACCATGGCTTGGAATAAATCTTCGTAACGCTGTGGCCGCTCGTAATTGGATTCGCCCTGATACCAGATGGCACCCTTAATGCCATAACCAATAACCGGATAAAGCATGCCGTTGTATAAAGTAGTGGGCGTTCTGCTTACTTCTTTAATGGAATCGCCTTTTGCAGGGATTTTAACTTCTGTAAAGGGCTTTAAATCATCTGGCGACATCCATGCCTCGATAGTAGAACCGCCGTAACTATCGTTGATTAAACCAATGGGTACATGCAACATTTCGCTCAGCAGCGAACCGAAATAATAAGCGGTAGCACTGAAATTCGAAACGGCTTCTGGCTCTGATAGTTTCCATTGCGAAGGTTTGCTGTTATCCTGCCGCTCTGTGATAGATGAACGCGGAACCGTGTACAACCTAATATTTGGATTAGAAGACTTTAAAATCACTTCGTTTGAACCGATTATGGGTTGGCTTTTAAAACCTTTCATGGGCATTTCCATATTAGACTGGCCACCACAAAACCAAACTTCGCCAATCAGGATGTCTTTCAGTACCAGTTTTTCGCCATCATTTAGTTCAATTTCGTATGGTCCGCCGGCTAAAGGGGTAGCCACTTTAACTTTCCATTTTCCAGCCTGATCTGAACTTACGGTATAGCTTGATTTGTTCCAAGAAGTCACAATTTTAACTTTGCTTGCGGGTTTTGCCCAGCCCCATATGGCTACATTGCTTTGCTGTTGTAGCACCATGTGATCGGTAAAAATGGATGCAGGCTTTACCGTGGCGAAGGCAATGCTGCTGCAAAGGCTTAAGAAAAGTATTAGTTTTAATTTCATTGTTGTGTTATTTTTTTAGCGATTACCGTGGTCGTCATTTCGAGCGAAGTGCAACGTAGTCGAGAACCCGAAGGCTCTGCGAAGCAAAATCTATTATAGATCTCTCCATTCCGCTTTGCTTCAGTCGAGATGACGATCAGAGTAATTTTATCTACTCAGCGGCAACCAAACCGACATTTCTGAATGGCCCCGGTTGCCCCAGGCAAAGTATGGTACCAGTTTTAATGTTGTTGCTGTATTTTTATCATCAATAGGTTTGTAAAGTACATTTTTCCAGTTGTTAGGTGCTACAATTTTAGCATTGCCCGTTAATGCCATCACCCTCGCTCCATCAATATCCATGGTTTGAGCTTCAAATTTGGTTGAGGCGGGTACAAAAGCATTGAAAATACTTTTGCCCGGTAAATCGGTTGATTCTAAACAATATACCACAGGGCCACGCTTTACGGCTACCTGATTCCGGTTCTCCTCTACTAAAGGATTAGCTTCAATTAATACAGCCTCCATAGGTAAATTTAAATCAATCCTATCGCCTTTTTTCCAAACCCGCTTAATCTCCGCGTATGTACCCGGAACTACTGGTATCTTTTCAGCTTTACCATTAATGCTGATCTTTGCATCGTGAGTCCAGGCGGGGATCCTTAAAAAGATCGAATAGGCTTTGCCCGCACTTTCTTTCATCGTAATTTTGATCTTCCCATCCCATGGATAATCGGTTTCTTGGGTTAAGGAAAACTTGCTGCCGTCAGCCAGCCTAGTACTTAAGTTGTTACCACCATATAAATTGAACCACAAGCCTTTATCTGAAACGCTGTAGGCATAATCGCTCACTTCGGCAATGGTACGCACTACATTTGGTGGACAACAGTTAGATAAAGCGATATAAGGTACACGATCTTTCGACCAGCGTTGTTTAAAGGGCAAATCATTTGATTGGGCAAGCGGATTGGTATACAAGAAATTCTTACCATCTAAACTAATGCCTGATAAAACGCTGTTGTGAAGTGCGAGTTCCATCACATCGGCATATTTTGCATCGCCGCTAATCTGTAGCATGCGCCAATTCCAGAGCACATTACCAATATTGGCGCAGGTTTCGTTGTGTGCCGTAAAGTTGGGCAGCTGGTAATCGCGTCCGAAAGCCTGGTGTATTTTCTGCACATCTGCCGGGTTGTATGAGGTTCCATCAGGCGACGTGCCATCGTAAAGCGAACCACAACCACCGGTAATGTACATTTTATGCTGGTTTACGTCATCCCACATTAAATTAAGCGTTTTCAAAAGCGAATCCTTACCAGTTTCGGCATATAAGTCGGCAACGCCAGCATACAGGTAATTGGCCCTTACTGCGTGCCCCATGGCTTTGGTTTGCTGTAAAAAGGGAATACGATCCTGGTTATCATCCGTTCCGTCGTCTATTTTTCCTTTAATGGCAATTAAATGTTTGGCCAGTTCGAGGTAGCGGGTATCTTTTGTAGTCCGGTACATTTCCACAACGCCCATATAGTGTGATGGACAAATGGCATTCCGGGCCAAAGTAGGCGAAGCTGATTTGTAGAAATTATACAAATAATCGGTAGCCTTTTTGGCGATATTGAGCAAGGTGGTTTTACCTGTAGCGCGGTAATGGATGCAGCCGGCGGTCATTAAGTGACCAATGTTGTAAGATTCGAAGCTAAGGCGATCCTGAAACTGGTTGTTGGCGCCGGTTTTTCGCTGCTCGATCATGGCTTTGGTGTAAATGTAGCCATCTGCACGTTGCGATTTACCGATTACCGCAATCGCCTTATCCATCATATCGTTCAGCTTAGGGTTTTTGGTCGAAGCGTAAAGTACGGCTACTGCTTCTAATGTTTTGTAATAATCACCATCGTGGAAAGATGGACCTGCATGTGATCCAGTATCTAAGCCTGCAGCAATTTCGAAGTTTTTGAAGGCATGACTGATTTTAGGATCGTTATAAATGGCCCACATGTTGGGTACCATGGTTTCGGTAGCAACTTTAAAGCGGTCGGCCCAGAAACCTTTTGTCCAGGTTACATCGCTCAGGTTAATGCTGTGCAGTTTGGCATAAGGACTGTTTGAAGTATTTACCAGCGACTTATCCTGTGCTTTTGCCACGGAGGCTAAAGCCAAAAAAATAAAGACTAAAGCTGATAAAGAAATGAATGACCAGCAACGGTTCAGTATATCATTTAAAAACGAGCAGCTATGCAATTCTTTTTTTATCATTTTTCTTCAATTTGAATGGTAACCGGTCCCAATAAGCCAGCCGGATTTAATGGCTTTCCCTCCAAGCGGAAAGGTGCTGTTGTTTTGGTAATTCTTTTATCTTCAGGTAATTTACTATCGCCGATTAAACGGTTTGCCCAGGTGTTTACTACCTCAATACTGATTTGGTTCTCCCCTTTTTTAATGGCTTTGCTGATATCCAGGCGATAAGGCGGGGTCCATAAAGTGCCGCAAGTAATGCCATTGATTTTAACCTCTGCCATGCTCGAAAAAGCACCTAAATCTATCCAGGCCTTTTGCGTATCGCCCTTATAAGTGAAATTTTTGGTGTAAACTGAAGTTCCGGAATAATAGCGGATTAATGAATCAGGATTTTTGGTCCAATCGCTAAGCTGATTAAAGGCAACTGGTTTTGGTGGGCCACCATAAGCAGGATTGAACTGTACTTGCCAGTTATCTGAAATATCCAACGCTTTTTTATCGATGGATTTATTTTTTGCGGCTTTCAATTCGTCCTCTGCACTACGCGAATAAAAAGAAAATACTTCCGGCGTATCCAGTACCAAAAAAATAGATTGGTTAGGATATAAGGTTAAATTGATGTCAGTACCATCAAATGTGTTGTTAATCTTATGCGGCTCAGACCATACATTACTTACTGCATCATAGCTTTGTATCGATTTTTTGCCATTTCTTAAGTTGAAGAGTAATGCTCTTTTTCTATTTTGCTGATTAGATATAAAGTAAATTTCCTTGTTTCCATCAACTCTGTGGGCGTAAGCAATATCAGGTGCATAATCCTTATTTAAATGACTGTTTGTGAATTCATTAATATTTAAATCTCTTTTCAAGCCTAAAACATCAAAGGTTTCGCCATAGAAAGGTGCCTTAAAAATCTGTCCCAATCCTACTTTTTTGGTGTAAACAGGATGGTTATTGTTTTTATATGATTCGAAGTTTCCACCCCAAATTTCATCCACAATTTTATTAAACTCCATGGCATTAACCTGTTTAATACCAGATTGATAAAGTGGTTTATCTCCAACAATTACCTTAGCTCCTGCTTTTATCAACTCGAAAAGTTTTTTAACTGTTGCGTAGCTCATGTACTGGTAATTGGGGTTCATTTTCATGGCTCCCGGGAATACCAGAATTTTATAAGTAGAACCACTTGCAAAAACAACATCACCATTTTTAACGGTAGCGGTGCCCAATACATCGGGATTAAAACTATCGTAAGCATAGCCACGTAAAGGGTTTACCCAGTTTTCGGGATCGGCCATGTTGGCCGAATGGGTAACACCGGAAGGAATCTGCCTCAATGGTTCTCCAACATTTGCCAAACGTTTTCTTTCCGATTCGACAACATCAGCTCCAAAAATTCCCGGTAAGGTTTCTACCAACCTATCGGGCAAAACCGAACGGCGGGGTAATTCTTCGCCTGTGAAAACAGCAATATCAACCACTGGTTTGCCTTGCTGCAACAGATTTTGTGTGCGTGTGGCATAATCTATCCAGGCTTTTCCGAGTTTCCACCAGGTTTGGTCGCGCTGAAAATAAAGACCTACCCCATCTAAGGTCACCCCCGGCTTTCTATCCACCCAGGGGTTATGCGCAAAAACGTGGTAGCTTAGTTTGTTAATTCCCAGGGCATAATTACGGTCCTGCAGCGTTTTCATATTCCCCGGATTTTCGTTCCAGTCCATCCGTACGGTGGTAAATGCTTCGGCCTGAATAATATTTTTACCATAAATATGTGCACCAGAAATGGCATCGAGCATATCATTTGGTTTATCGTGCGTAGGGCTGTTCAGCCAAAATTCACCCATGGGTACATCTACGGTTTTATAATGTAACAGGCCATCGCTTACCATGGTAGGTGCCACACTCTCGGCTGTAAAGGTTACACCTTTTTCTTTTGCGAGCTTGGCCAGAGTCTTATAAAACTGATCAACAACCAGTTCGGCAATGGTTTTTCTTACATCGTATAAGAAATCTTCAGATACTTTTGCGCTTTCTACCGGTAAACCCGTCATAATGGGTAGATAGGGCGTTAAATCATAACCTCTGCGTTTTAAAAATTCAGCTTTAAACAAAGGCGACCAGTTCTGGCTGCCACACTCCCAGCTGTCGACATGAAAAACACTCAATACCTTTTTAGCAATTTCGGGTCCGCCGTGTTTTAAAGCTTCTCCGTACCAGCTATCGAATTGAAGTTTAACAGCTGCGGGATTAAATTTATCGCACTCTAAGCCCATTCCACCACCTGCGGTAGCATTGGTATGGCCAGTAGATGTATGTCCGATTCTTAGAATGGTCCAGTTTCCTTTTGGAGCTTTCCAGTTTAAAGTACCGTCAGGATTTAATTTACTGGTGAGGTTAATAATACCTTTTAACGGAACGCAAAGATTTTTGGCAATTTGTCTCTCAGTGCTTCTTTTGCTCAACCGCCAAACCGAGCCATTTTTCCCTTCAAACTGATTAATCTGCACTTCGGCAGAAAGTTCGAGATTCACCAGCTTTAATGAAGGTTTCCACTTGGCGGCATCTAAATCTTCTGCTCCTGGTTCGGAACCTATTTTATCGTAAATAAACCTGAAAAATTTAGCTGTGGTGGGCACAATTGAATGCGTAACATCTTCATCTGTGTCCTGCCAGCCATGCCGCGGAGCCTCTAACCTGCCAATGGAACGATAGGTTTTTCCGTCGTTACTCACCTGGATGGCCAGACGCTGGGCCTGGTAATTATTGCCGCTCAGCCTGATGGTTACCGTTCGGCAAGTGAAAGGTTTTTCAAATTCGTACTGGATATAGCATGGTTCGCTGGAACCAAAGTTTTTCTTATTGCCAGGCGTTATCAATCCGCTTGCATCAGCACCATTACTAGCCGTAATTTTAGGGATTACCGTGCGTGTAGAGATGCCTTCGCCAATAGGTGAAGGATAAGCATACACCGCTATATTGCGGTAATAATCTTCCTTACTTTCGGGTTGAGGTAAATGTATTTTAGTGATTGTATTACTGATGTTTATTTTTGACCAAACTACTTTTTGCATAGATTGCTCGGGTTTAATCCAGGGGCCACCAGCCAGGGCGAAACCATCGCTTACATGCATGCCCAGTTTAAGGTTTAGTCGTTTGGCTTCACTCATGGCAAACTCGACCATTTGCCACCATTCAGGCGTAAGCTGCACACTGGGCGGATTGTAAAGCGGTGTCTTATCTGCGCCCTGGATGCTCATTAAATATGCTCCGCCAATGCCATTGGCTTTCATCGCCTCCAAATCGGCGGTTATACCTGCTTTTGAAACGCCTGCCTTAATCCAGTACCAAAATACCCAGGGCTTTGCATTTTCGTTTTGAGCATAGGTTTGCTTTGAAAAGCTTATGCTTAACAATAAAACAACGGACAGTATCTTAAACCAACTAAGTTTCATTTTTCGCAGAGGCAATTAAGATTTGTGTGCAATTTTATAGCCGCTTAAACCGAAGTAAAGCACCACTATAAAGCAAATTAGTGGTATGCTATAGCCAATCTGAATGTTATCTCCATACAAATCAATCAGGCTCCCCATACCAAATGGCAAAATGGCCCCACCAACAATCGACATAATGAGCCACGATGAACCCGGTTTGGTATCATCGCCAATGCCATCGATACCCAGTGCAAAAATAGTCGGGAACATAATCGACATGAAGAATCCGAGTCCGCCTAAAGCATAAACGACGTAAGAACCCTGTCCTAAAATAGCTACCAGGCACAAGAGTATCGAAATAACTGCATAAATGGCCAGAAGTTTACTTGAAGATACAAACTGAAGGATCGCAGTACCTGCAAAGCGCCCCACAGTAAATAAGAGTCCGTATATGGCTAAGTAAGAGGCAGCTGTTTTCTCGTCGAAACCACCACCTTGTTGCGCCATTCTGATGAAAAAACTGGTTACGCAAACCTGTGCGCCCACATAAAAGAACTGTGCTACAACTGCCCACTTGAGGTGTTTGTGACGTAATGCTCCAAAGAAACTGCCTTTGGCTTCGCCATCAATACTTTTGGTTTTGATTTCGGGAAGGTGGATGAAATAAAATATAACTGCAATAACCAGTAAAATAATTCCCAGAGAGATGTATGGTGTTTTAACTGAAGCAGCTTCTTCCAGGAAATAACTGTTGCGGCTGGTTTCAGTCATTGCTGCAAGTTGATCTTTGGTATGCGATTTTCCGGAAAGGATAAACAAACCACCAATCATTGGTGCTACCATGGCCGCTAAACCGTTAAAAGATGCGGCTAAGTTTAACCTGCTGGTGGCTTTTGCCGGATCGCCCAATACTGCAGCATAAGGATTTGCCGAGGTTTCGAGCAGGGTTAAACCACAACCAATAATAAAAAGTGCAATGAGAAAGGTAATATACGAAAGGTTATTAGCCGCTGGAACAAATAAAAATGCGCCAAATGCAAAGGCCAGTAAACCTGAAATCATTGTCGCTTTGTAGCCCCATTTCTTTAAAACAATACCTGCTGGAATGGCCATTAAGAAATAGGCAAAGAAAACCGAAGTATCAATTAAGGTGGATTGGCGGTTATTTAAATTACAAGCTTTCTTAAGGTGTGGAATGAGGATAGAATCGAGGTTATGTGCCATTCCCCAAAGGAAAAATAGGCTAACTACAAGTATAAATGGTAATATGTACTTCTTCCCCGATGAGGGATCGTGCTCAGTTACAATTTCAGCTGGTGTATTGTGGTTCATTATATTTGGTTTTATTGGTTCATTCGTTCAATAGTTCATTTGTTCATTGGTGTCACTTGTTCATTGGTGGTGGTATGGCGCTTAGATATAAGCATCCAGACTAATGAACTAATGATTACAGAACTAATGAACTTTTTTTACTACAAGCAGATGGTCGCAAACCAGTACTACTTCTCCGTGCTGGTTAATGATTTCTACGTGCTCGGTTACGGTGCCATATTCAGGTCTTTTGCTATCCCCTTTTTCAGAAATGGTTACTGTTGAGTGGATGGTATCGCCAATGAAAACAGGTTTTATAAAGCGAAGCTTATCGTAACCCTTCGACATGGCTTCGGGATTAATCTCTGAAGCGGTAAGACCGATACCAATGCTGAAAATCATGGTGCCGTGTGCAATACGCTGTTTAAACGGTTGGGTAGCACACCACTCGGCATCCATGTGGTGTGGAAAAAAATCGCCGGTATGTCCCGCGTGAACAACAAAATCTGTTTCGGTTATGGTGCGGCCTAAGGTTACACGTTTATCCTGTAATTGGTAGTCTTCAAAAAATGTTGATTTGAAATACATAGTTTTCGTTTTTTTAAGCGATACAATCGCTTTGCTCCTTCATCCTCGTTACAAACGAGGACGATGTTTTAATTAAATTGTTGTTTAACCTTCACCCCACCCGTATCGCTCGATTGATAGGCACTCTCCACAACCGCCATGGTATCGATAACATCTTCAACACTGGTATGTAGAACATCGGTTGAGCCTTCATTGTAGCGCATTAAATTGGCCATGGTACCGATAAAGGCTTCTGGAAACCAGGAACCCTCCAGTTTTACGGTTTGCCATAGCGGTGTTTTACCTGCTTCTACTAGGCAATATTCAAAAACATCAGGCACACCATGCGGATAATCCATCAATAAGCCGATTTTAGCTACAATGGCTCCTTTGGTTCCCTCCCATTTGATGTAGCTTTCCTGGTGGTTTGGACCAAAATCATGGTCGTGGTTAGTGTTAATTACCGCATGCATGGTATCTCCATAATCGAATAAAATGGTAGAACGCGAAGAAGACAAACTTTTAGCCGGGTGTTTTAAGGTTTTAGCCAGCACACTTTTAGGATTGCCTAAAAATGAACGGATTAAATCAACATAATGGATACTGTGGTACTGAATTTCCAAACGCGGGTGAATAATTACATGCGGGAAAATTTCCCAGGGGGTTTTAACGGTAACACGCACTTCCATGTCATACAGTTCTCCAATTAAACCTTTATTTATCAAGTATCTTGCAGCACTTACAAAAGGCGCAAAACGCAATTGAAAGTTAATGGCGGCTTTGAGTTTTTTTGCATGGCATAGAGCTAAAATTTCTTTGGCCTGGTTAAAATCATCGCCCATTGGTTTCTGTATTAAAACCGCTGCACCATCGGGCAGTTGCTTTAACGTTTCGATATACTGCTCGGGCATGATGGTAACATCGAATACCGTATTTTTTGGTGCTGCGGCAACTGCCTCGGCAAGGGTATCAAAAACATGCGGAATGCCGAAAGCATCGGCCAGTTTCTGTGCTCTTTCTTTTGTACGGTTTACAATGCCATAAACTTCGAAACCAGCGATTTTATATGCAGGCAGATGGGCATCAGCCACAATTCCACCAGCACCAATAATGATAATCGGCTGTTTGGTTTCGGGTAAAGTTGGTTTATATTGGATATCGATACTCATCTAATTCAATTCGTTAATCTGGTTTTGGGCTCTTTCAATTAAACTTGCAGATGCTTCTGTGGTGTGCATCGCTTTCAAAACCATTTCATCAATAATTTTGGCTATTTGTGTCCAGTTTTTATGCTGCGGCAGCATGTTGGCCACCTCATGCAACTGTTCTAATTTGTGGTAATAAGGAATAATTTCGTTCACCTCCGGATCTTTCCATGTCGAAAGGCGGCAGCCGATGCCCCCTTCCAGCGTCAGCAGTTTATCTTGTTTTGCATTTGTGGCAAATTTCAGAAAATCGTAAGCTACATCCTTGTTTTTACCGCCTTTGGCGATTGTATAAAGCCAATATACATTTAAGGACGCCGATGCCTTACCGGCAGCTGCAGGTAGTAAATCTACCCCAACTTTCCCTTTTACCTTCGAATTTGCATCTACTTCGCACATTCCGGCAAAGCCAAACCAGTTGATCATCATGGCGGCTTCGCCCTTGGCAAAAGCTACTCCGGCGGCAACCGATTCAAAATCTTTTGATTGAGGATGAACAGCGGTTTTATCGTTCACTATTTTCCGGTAAAAATCAAGGCCATCAACAGCGGGCTGGCAATTAATGCTGATGTTTCCGGCTTTATCTACCAGGCTGCCTCCCCTGGTCCACAGTTGGAGGCAAAAATCGAAAACCGTATTGTGACCGTCGGGATAACAGGCAAAGATGCTACCATACAGATTATCGGCCGGGCGGTTGAAAAACTGAGCTACCTGATGAAAATCTTCCCAGGTTTGGGGTACTTCGAGCACCTTTCCATATTGTTTTAGATAATTTGCCTGCTCAGTTTCGTTTTCAAATAAATCTTTGCGGTAAATGAAACATTCCGGGCCATCGTGAAAGGGCAATCCCACTACTTCCCAGCCAAAACGCTGTAAGCTCAATAACGATTTACTCCAGCCGTTGGGAAAGCCTACCGGTTTATTGGTGTAAATATAAGGGTTTAAAATCTCAAATGCCTGACTCAGGTAACCTTCATACACCCAATCGGTATTGATGTGGGCAATATCGAATAAACCATTTGCCAAACCTTTACGTGTAATGGTGCTCTCGTAAAGTTCGTGTAAATCCATAATCACCAATTCCAGTTGAAGTGTGCAACCGGAAACTGCACAATAGCTGTCCCAGAATTTCTGCATAGCAGATTCGAAAGGACCAAATTTACGTACGGCAATTTTGAAGGTATCAGCTTGGTTAGACATTGGCAATGGTACTGTGTGTAATAAATTCTTTGATGATTTTCTCGTTGTCCTGACCCAGTTTTGGCGAACCTTTTGGTGAAGTTAATAATTCTCCATCAATACGGATTGGGCATCTGGTGGTTTCATATTTATAGCCATCCAACATTTGAACTTCCTGTATCATATTTAATACTTTGAAACCATCATGTTGCATTAAAGCGTTCCAGTTTAATACATCCGAACACCAGATATCGGCTGGTTCTAATTTTGAAAGCCATTTTTCGGTGGTTTGGCTGAGCAAATGACTGGCTAATATGGCTTTAATTTCATCGCGTTTATCGAAAGCTTCGCTCACTTCAACATAATCTTCGAGCTTTTCGCAGCCCAGTAAATTCCCCAACTGAGGAATAGAGCCCATGGCCAACGCCAGGTAGCCATTTTCGGTTTGGTAAATGCCATAAGGGGCACCCAAATAGGCATTTGCATTGTTCTGCTTCGATCTTTCGGGCAAAGCGCCGCCATCGTTCATAAAGGTTGTAATGGTTTCAAACTGAAAATCGTAAGCCGATTCCATCATGCTAACCTGCACAAAACCACCTTCATTTTTGATGGCCTTGCGGTATAAACAGGCCAATATTCCCTGGGCCAGATGTGCACCTGCCAGCATATCTACAATGGATAAGCCCATGGCAACCGGACCGCTATCTGCATTGCCGGTAAGGGAGGTTAATCCGGTAACAGATTGCAATAACAAATCCTGTCCGGGTTTATTTTTCCATTCGCCATCAGTTCCATAGCCCGAAATTTCGCCGTAAACAATGGCTGGATTTAAAGCACTAACGGATGGGTAATCGAAACCTAAACGTTCCATTACGCCCGGCCGGAAGTTGTGGATCATCACATCTGCTTTTTTAAGCAGCTCGCGTACCATTTCGCAATCTTCTACGCTTTTTAAATCAACTTCAAAACTTTCCTTATTCCGGTTAATGGCATGAAAAACCGACGATTCGCCATTCATAATCAGATTTGAAGTGTAAAGGGTGCGACAAATATCGCCTACCCCTAAACGCTCAATTTTGATTACACGCGCACCCATATCAGCCAAACGCAAACTCGCAGAAGGCCCCGAAAGGAACTGACTGAAATCGATAACTAAATAATCTTCAAGCGGTCGCATAATTTTATTTTTTATATTCTTTATTCTTCTCCCGTCGTCTCGACCAACTAGTCGTTTCCGTCATCCCGACCGTAGCGGAGGGATCTGTTTTAAAAGATTTCTCCATTTCGCTGCGCTCCAGTCGAAATGACGACTATCTATCGGTTGCTTTGTGGTTCGTGTCACCACGAAACACTCTAAGTTATTCGTCATCCCAACCATAGTGGTGGGATATGTTTAAAGTAAACATGATCGTCATGCTGAACTTGTTTCAGCATCTCTTCTACTGTAAACAGACCCTGAAATAAATTCAGGGTGACGGATTGTCTATTTTATTTCAAACTCCCTGTTAATACTTTCCGTATCAAAACCTAGTTTTGGCGCAGCTTTTTTGGTAAATAACTTTCTTTGGTTCAGGCGGATCGGGCTTACCGTGGTTTTGATACTTTTTCCTCCGTCCAAATCAATCTGTTGCTCAATGTTCAGATTTTTATAGGTACTTAAAGCAGTGGCTGTTTGGTAATTGAGCACCTCCGCACACCAGATACCGTTACTTTCTAACAGGTTAACCCAATTGCTGGTATTTTCCTGTTTAAAGGTTTCTGCCAACCGTACAATTAATTTATCGCGGTTTTCGAAAGCAGAACCTGCTTCAACGTATAAATCTGTTATGTCGCAATTGATAATGGCGCAAATATTTGGCAGGTTTCCCATGGCCATGGCAATATAACCGTCTTTGGTTTCGTACATGCCATAAGGCGCACTTAAATAGGCATGCGCACTGCCTTTTGCACCGCTTCTATCTGGTAATTTTCCCCCATCGTTCAGGTAAGTGGTAATTACTTCAAACTGCACATCCAAAATCGATTCGAGCAGGCTCACTTCAACCAGTACACTTTTATTGGTTTTGGCCCTTTTAATTAAAGCTGCCATGATTCCCTGTACCAGGTGATTACCGCACATAATATCAGAAACGGATAAACCAAATGGAACGGGGCCATCGGTATCTATCCCCGATAAAAAGGTTAAACCAGAAACCGATTGTACCAATAAATCCTGGCCGGGTTTGTTTTTCCACGGCCCCTCATTGCCATAGCCGGTAACCATGCCGTAAATAATTTTTGGATTTATTTGTTGTACCCGGGCATAATCCAGGCCAATTTTCTCCATTACTCCCGGTCTGAAATTATGCGTCATCACATCCGCTTTGGCAATCAGTTTTTTAAGTTTTTCTAAATCTTGCGGATTTTTTAAATCTGCGGTATAACTTTCTTTATTGCGGTTGATGGTATGGAAAAGCAAACTGTCTTCATCCACAAACAGATTTTTGATCGATAAAGCGCGACAGGCATCGCCGGTTTGAGGTCGCTCGATTTTAATTACGCGTGCGCCTAAGTCGGCCAGTTTTAAGCCAGCCGATGGTCCTGCCAAAAACTGACAGAACTCTAAAACCAAAAGTCCTTCTAACGGCCTGTTCATGATACTGCTAAGCTTTTAGATTTTTGATATAATTCGTTCAAAACAGTTAAAACTGTTATTTCATCGCCTTTGCCCATCAAATAATCGCGCACTACATCGCCGGCATGATCCTGAAAATACATCGAACCATGATAGCGCGGACGGAGAAATGCACGTTGTAAGGCAGGTAAGGTATTTAAAAAGTAATTCTGGCTTTGCCGGTTTACTTCTTCATTTTTCCAGGCTGCCAAATGAGCTGGCTGACCTCCACTTTCGAAATATAGTGTTGACTGACAAGCTGGTGAACCAACAAACTCAGCATATCTGGCCGCCATTTCGGGATCGGCACATTTGGCAGAGATAGCCAATCCGGTGCCGCCCAGTGTGCTCCTCAAATTGGTTTTTCCATCCAGCGAGATCATATCATAAAAATGCAGCACTTTGCGCGCATAACCATTTCTCGAATAATTGGAATAACCGTAGGCAAAGGGACAATAGGCAATTTCGTCGGATAAAGTCATGGCTTCATAAACCTGAATCGGATTTCTGCTAAAGTTGGTCGGATCTATTTTTGATGCCAGTTGGCGATACATTTGCAATGCTTTTACTCCGGTTTCGATCGATACTACCTGATCATCGCTCTGGCAGGGATCTTCGCCCAGAGAGCAGCAAAGGGTATAAAAATTCATTAAAACATCAATTGGGATGCCTGCAAAAGCGACCAGACCCGCATCGGCCAGGGCTAGTAAATCTTCAAACGACTTTGGTAAAGAGAAGCCTCTTTCTGTTAATAAATCCGGCCGGCTGGCGGCAACAGGCGTAGCAGCATCAATGGGTAAAGCCCATAAATGATCATCGTAGGTATAACTTTCGTAAGATTGCCCCAGCGAATTGTTTTCCTGATCTTTTAAATAAGCCTCGCTAAGGTAAAAATCTAAAGGAACAATTGATTTGGTTTTGGCCGCAAAGCCAGCCCATGGGTGATCAATTACCAACAGATCGAAATGTTCGGCCAGTTCCTGAATAGAGAAATCGGCAAATTGTTGCAAGCTCCGCTTTTCCCAGGTGATGTTCACGTTAGGGTGCAATTCTGAAAAACGCTGTGCGGTTGCCACCATGGGCAATAACCCACGACTGTGGTTCCAGGTTATTCCTTTTAAATTAATCGTCTTCTCCACTTATTCTTATTATTTAATTTTTTTATTCCGTCATTTCGAGCGAAGTGCAATGGAGTCGAGAAATCTGATTATAGATCTCTCCATTTCGCTGCACTACAGTCGAGATGAAAACTTTCAAGCTTTCATCCCTCCGGTAACTCTCCCATTACTGCTTCGAACTGCATTTATCTCATCATTTACCCGTATTAATCACTATTGATGACGAGGACAAACCTGCTGATGTTGCTGTTAACTTAATTGTTCCTGCTTTTTCTGTAGCTTGTAAAATAGCCAGGCACAAACCATGAAAAGCTTTGCGGTAACTGGCTTTAAAAGGCTCCATACTTGCCTGAAAGCCATTGTCTACACCGGCGATAAAACCTGCACCTGCTACTTTAAAATCAACAAGGTTATCGGCATTAGGCACTACATTTCCGGCTGCATCTAAAATACGTACGGTAATAAAAGACAAATCCTTACCATCGGCTTTGATCTGTTTCCGGTCTGCTATCAATTCAATTTTGGCAGGATCGCCAGCAGTTTTTATTTCACGAACCAGAACCTCTTTTCCATTTTTACGCGATACCGCTTTGACTGTACCTGCTTCGAATTTTACGTTCCATTGTACATGAAGATCATCGTTCTGTTTTGATTTTTTGCCTAATGATTTTCCATTCAAATAGAGTTCTACCTCATCGGCCTGGTTGTAATAAGCCCAAATCTCAACCAGTTTACCCGGCTCCCAGTTCCAGTGAGGAAGGAGATGCAGTACAGGCTTATCGGTCCATTCACTTTGGTACAGATAATAAGAGTCCTTTGGGAAACCTGCTAAATCTACAATCCCGAAATACGAGCTACGTGCCGGCCATGGATAAGGTAGCGGCTCGCCAAGGTAATCAAAACCTGACCAAACGAACAGTCCCGAAACATGGTCGTATTTTTTTGCTGCTTTCCAGGTTTCTTCGTGCGTAGAGCCCCAATAGGCCGAAACATTGTCGTAGGCAGATGCCGACCATGCTGCATTCCCTTCGGTGAATTTCGTTTTTCCGTCTCTCGGCCAGCGGCGAATAGTATCGGCAGTATCGTAAAAACCTCTGGTTTCTAATGCAGAAGTGGTTTCGGTAGCCAGAAATTTAACACCCGGATAATTTTTAGGCCAGTCTTTATACAGTTTGTGGTTATAGTTTAAGCCGTAAATATCCAGGGCATTGGCCTGATAAATAAAGTTTTTCTTCGCGTCGGTTTCGGTCAGGGCCGAAATTACTGGTCGGCTTTGATCAAGGTTTTTAACGATTGAAACCAGTTCTTTTGTGATGGCTACACCAGTACTATCGAACTGTTCGCGGATCTCGTTACCAATGCTCCAAAGGATAATGGACGGATGATTACGGTCGCGGAGGATCATATCTTCCAGATCGCGCTTGTGCCATTCGGCGAAATTGAGGTTATAATCGTTTTTGTTTTTCTTCTTCGCCCACATGTCAAAAGCTTCATCCATAACCAGAAAACCCATTTTATCGCATAGGTCTAAAAATTCGGGTGCAGGCGGATTGTGAGCTGTACGGATAGCATTTACGCCCATCGCTTTCATGATTTCAAGCTGACGTTCCATGGCGCGTACATTAACAGCAGCACCTAAAGCACCTAAATCGTGATGCAGGCAAACACCCAATATTTTGGTAGGTACTCCGTTTAACGAAAAGCCCTTTTCGGCATCGAAATGGAAAGTTCGGAATCCGAATTTAGTTTCGTAAGTATCGATGGGTTTGTTGTTTTGGACAATTTGCGTAACCAGTTTATATTGAAAAGGCTTAGCCAACGACCAAAGCACCGGGTTTTTAAGCAGGCTTTCGCTGTTGACGATTAACCCTGCCGTATCTATTTTGATATTTTGTGGTTGTGTTTTTGAAATCAATTTGCCATTGGCATCGTAAATGGTGTGCACCAAAGCTACTAGCTGCAGTCTGAGGGTTTTGTTCTTGATTTGGGTTTGCACACTCACCTTGCCTTTAGTATCGGTAGTTACAAATGTTCCCCATTTGGCAACAGCCACCTTTGCTGTTGAGCTTAGCCACACATTTCTGTAAATACCCGATCCTGAATACCAGCGTGAATCGGGTTGTGCAGAATTGTCGACCTTTACTGCTATGATGTTCTTACCGGGTTTTAAAAACTGGCTGATCTCGTAAGAAAATGAGCTGTAACCATAAGGACGCTTGCCCAGATGGTGGCCGTTTACCCAAACTTCGCTGTTTTTGTAAACGCCATCAAATTCAATACTGATCAATTTGTTTTTGAAGTTGGCTGGCGCAGTAAATTCTTTTCTATACCAGCCAATACCGGTTGGTAAGCCTCCACCCTCTGGTTTTGCAGGGTTTTTCTTGTCGAACTTGCCTTCAATGCTCCAATCGTGAGGCAGTGTTAATTTCCTCCATTTCAAATCGCTATAAGTAACCGATTTTGCCTTCGGTTCATCGCCTAAGTAAAATTTCCAGTCTTTGTTAAAACTGGTTCTACTTCTGGTTTCCGTAATCCTATCGGTTGGTGTCTCACCGACCGAAGTTTGGCTATACTGGTTGGTGAGACACCAACCAGTAGGAATAATGGTCGCGGCGCAATGATATGATATCGCTAAACATGCAATTAAAAAAAATAAAATCTTATGGCTACCCCGTATTCTCATTTCTTAATTATTGAACAAAATTCACTTTACTTTTTCCTAAATCTTTCGAAGTAGCCACAGCAATGCCACGCTGGTCTTGTTTATTCACCGCGCAATAAAAGTGGTACACCACACCCTTATATTTGATCACAAATGATTTGTGTGCATAAAGCTCATCGTACTTTTCTGACGATTCGATCAGGTTGCCCCCCGTCCAGTCGGTCCAGTTTATCAGGTCTTTAGATGCCGCAAAGCGGTTAAAAGAACCTTTTCTGTCCTGCCAGAAAGCACCGAAGTAAAACATTACGTAATTATCGCCTATTTGCTGGATCACGGCATCGCCGGTAATGCCAACCGGGTGGTGAACCACCGGATCTTTCATAAAGCGTTGCCAATGGATCATATCATCTGATACCGCCATACCGATACGTTCGTACCAGCGTGTTTTTTTGTTATTCGCCAGCGAATCGCCAACAGCATTGTAGTACATTACAAAAGGATGGCCGGTTAACTTTTTCTGATCGGCAATCACCGTACTTTTAAATAGTTTATGCCGGTTTTCCCACCAGCGTACATCGCTGTCGAGCGAGCTCAATACTGGTTTATCCAATCGTTGCCATTCTTGTACTACTGAAGGATGTTTATCGGTGTATGCCATACCGATTGATAGAGGTTCTACCTCGTATCCGCGTTCTTTACCACCGAAGTACGACATCCAGTATTTGCCATTAAAGCTTTTAGCCTGGTAACTTCCACCCCATTTGATATCTAAAAGTGCGTTGTAACCGGCTTTTTGGTTATCGTCCCATTTACCTGAATCAGCAAACGACATTAACTTACCCTGCTTTTCCCAGTGCAATAAATCGCTGCTTTTGGCCATCGAGGTTTCGTAACCTCTGCCGCTAAAAATCAGGTAAGTCATGTACCAGTATTTACCTTTTCTAAATATGGTTGGGCAATCCATTTTATGGTCTTTGTCGTTCGGAACCATTACCAACCCGTATTTGAAAGGGGTTTTAACTTCCTGGTAAATCTTTTTCATCTCTGCAGCGGAAACTGGATTTTTAGCTTCCTGGGCCCCCGCTGTAGCCGCCGTTAACATGCCAATTAGATATATCCAGATCGTTCTCATGTTATTTCACCTTAAATTTATAATAACCTGAACCGATAGCCACCTGCATTCTGCCATTAGCTATACCCATGTTTTGGAAGGCTGAATTACTGGCTTCTGAAAGACTTTGCTGAGGAGAAACCGGAATATAAACCACAGCAGTGGTATTTACCGGAATGTTTACTGCTATCTCAAAACCATCAGCCGTTTTTTTCCAGTCGGTTGAAATGTTCCCATAAACAGACTGGTAGGCCGTATGGGCGGAAGTTAAATCGCCGGCCACTTCCGGATAGATTTTAATCCGGTTAAAGGCTACCGAATTTTCATCCTGGCGGATCCCGCCAACCCCGCTGTAGAACCATTCCATCAAATGCCCTAGCATGAAATGATTATTTGAAACACTGGGTAATGCCGCCCAGCTTTCGGTTAAGGCAGTAGCGCCTTTGGTCAGTTGCATGCCATACCCCGGAACATCAATACGACTGTTCATATCGAAAATCACATCCGAGTGGCCAGCATCTTCTAAAACCCGCAACACATAGCGGTAACCAATGTCGCCTGCGGTTAAGCTATTGTTGTTGTTTTTGATGTCTTTGATGAGGTTATCGATTACTGCCTGCTTATCTTTTTCTTCAACCAGCCCCATATAAACGGCCATGGCATTTGCTGTTTGACTGCCAGAGCCATATTGTTTGGTTTGCGTATTAAAGAATTTGTTGTTAAATGCTTCACGTACCAATACCGCACGATTGGCATAAGCCAGTGCATCGGCTTTTTTACCCAATAAAGTCGCTATTTTTTCGAGTACTTTTAAATCGTAATGATAAATGGCAGTAGCCGTAATCCCCATTGGGGTGAGCTGCGAAACGCCCGGAGGTTTTGGTCCGAGGTCATACCAGTCGCCCAAACCTTGCGAAAGGATGTGTTTATCGGCTTTTGTACCTAAGTATTGAATGTAACGCTGCATGGTTGGGTAATGATCAACCAAAGTTTGTTTATCGCCGTACCATTTGTACAAATCCCAGGGTACCAGAATACTGCTGCTTCCCCACTCAGGCGAATCGCGGAACATATCGCCACCCCATTCGAATTTAACATATTCGGGTGCGATTTCGGGCACCAGACCATTGGCCAGCTGTGAGTTTTGCATATCCACCGCTGCTTTTTCAAACAAAGGTGCCGCGGCATAATTGTAATTTACCGAGCTGCCCATTAAATGCAGCTGTTCCAGCCAGCCCAGTTTTTCGCGGTGCGGACAATCGGTAAATACGCTTACCATATTGCTTTTTATTCCCCAGTTAATCAGGTTAAAGGTTTTGTTGAATAATTCGCTGGAAGATGAAAATTTACCAACTGTTTCGGCAGCATTGCGTATATGAAGGCCTTTTAAATCGTGAATCACAGCTTTCTTGGATGGATTTTCTTTTCCCACTGGTACGCCCCCTTTAACCTGTAGGTACCTGAAACCGCTATAAAAAAATCTCGGTCGCCAGGTTTCTACGCCACTACCTTTTAAAATATAGGTGAAATATGAGGGGCCGCCCATGTTTTTCTGGGTAGCAGTGCCATCTTCTTTTAAAAGTTCTGCAGGTGTAATGCGGATGGTATCGCCTTTTTTGCCACTTACTTTAAGTTCAATATTGCCCGAAGCATTTTGTCCGAGATCATAAACCCATTCGCCATTAGCAGTTTGGGTAATCTGCTGTGCCTGAAAATGATCGAAAATTTTTAAAGGTTCTTCTTTTTGTGCATTTAGCTTTGGCCCGTCAGCTAGCATGGCAGCTTTCCATTTGCTATCGTTAAAAAGCGGCAGGTTCCAGTCTTTTTGCTCTAAAGTGGCATTGTAATCTTCGCCTCCGTAAATGCTCGAAAAAGTAACTGGCGAAGGTGCCGTTTTCCAGCTTTGGTTGCTGATTACATTTGCTGAAGTTCCATCGCTATACTCAATAAACAAACGACAAATCATTTTTGGGAAGCCGTAGGCAACTTTTAGTTTCCGGTACCTTTCTTTTACCGGTGGAATGTAGTAAAAACCATTGCCTAACATTACCCCAACCGCATTCGAACCTTTTTTAAGGTGCTGAGTAATATCGTAGGTTACATATAAGGCTTCGCGGTCGTATTTTGTCCAGCCGGGAGCTAAAAAATCATTTCCTACCTTTTTGCCGTTCAAAGTCATTTCGAAATGGCCTAAGCCCGAAATAAATGCCGTTGCCTTTTTAATGGTTTTGCTAACGGTAAAACCTTTGCGAAACATGGGCAGAATATTATTGCCATTAAACTTATCCTTTTTACCATCTGTAGGTAACGCATTAACGTTAGAATCGGCCAGTTTTTCGTAGGCAATCCATTTAGCACCTTTCCAGTCAGAAATGTTTAACAAGCCCATCCCGAAAAAAGCCGGTTCGCTCCAGGCAGACTCATTCCCCAAATTATCCCATACTTTAATTTTCCAGTAGTATTTTGTTGCCGGTAATAATTTTTGACCCTTATATTTTATCTGGATAGATTGATTGGTAATGGTTTTTTTAGAATCCCAAACATCGCCTTTGTTTTGCTTTAAAGTGCTCAGGTTTGTGGCCACTAAAATCTGATATCCCTTTTGCAGCACATTATGACGCGGAGACACCAACTGCCAGCTTAAATGTGGCTGAGCAAGGTCGATTCCAAGAGGATTTGAGCGGTATTCGCAGCTTAGGCGCGACACCTTAATCTCCTGGGCAAACAGCGAAAAAGTGAAAAGGTAAAGAAAAGAAAAGATTACAAGTTTGTTCATTAGCCCTATGGTATTGCTCTCGATGCTTTGATTTAGGTTTATAGTTGGTTATCGTGTTCAATTTAGTTAGAAATAAATTCCCGGCCCGTATTAAATAAGCTGTAGAATTTGCTTAACTTTAAATTTTACATGTAATTCAAATATAAATCTTTTTTTTAAATATGAAAACATATATTGTTGTAATAATTATATAATTTCGTTCTGAACGAGAAATATGAAAGCATTTTGTATGTTTGAAACTGTAAAAAACACGATACAACCAAATTAAACCTGTATGAAAGAAAATGAATCGAAGTATCAGGCACCAGCTTTAGATAAAGGACTTGATATTTTAGAGTACCTGTCGTCTCAATCCATCCCACTATCACAAACCGAAATAGCCATTGGTATAGAAAAAACACCCAATGAGATTTACCGGATGTTAATGAGTTTGGAAAGCCGCGGTTATATTCTGCGCGATGAGGTTTCGGGGAAATACCGGTTATCGCTTAAACTTTTTTACCTGTCGCACCGCCACTCACCTATTGATGAGCTAAGGAAAGCCGCACAGTTTCCTTTAGAAGAACTGGCCAATTCGATACGGCAATCGTGTCACCTGAGTATTCTGTACATGAACCAGGTAATGGTAATTATCCACGCCAAAAGCCCGGGGCCAATTGCGCTTTCCATCGAAGAAGGGAATTTGTTTCCTTTGCCATTAACTGCATCGGGTAAAGTGTTACTCGCTTATATGCCGGAAGCAGAAAGGAATACCGTGCTGAAAAACAATACCATTTTTAAAAAATATGCCAAACCACAGCAGGAAGATTTCTTAAGTTCTTTAGCTGATATTCAACAAACAGGCTCTTATTTCAAAAACAGTGATGCTGTTTCGGGCGTAACTGATATTTCTGTGCCCATTGGTATTGCCAATAATAAAGGGATTATTGCCTGTTTAACCATTTCGATGCTGAATGCTCTAAATGCCGATCAGGCTATCGAAAGCGATGTGATTTTGGCCGAAGCCAATAAATGCGTTAAAAAAATAGAACAAAGAATTGGGGTTTAGGCGTTTGCGTTGGGTTTAAATCCAATGCAAACTCAGGCATAATTATATTGTTAAAATGTTTGATATTTAATTAAATGTATATATGTTTGTACATATAGATTAACTAACAAATAGCGGCTTCAGTATGGAGCAGCATAAACAATATAAACTACAACCCTATGAATAAAAATATAGCATTAGCCATGCTGGTTGCATTAGCCGTACCCGGTACATCGTTGGCTCAAACCGAAGCTATTGCGCCAAAAGCACAAAAAAATGTAACACCGGCTGTAATGAATCAGGTTAAAACCATGGCCGAAGCATTGATTAAAAAAGGTTTTACCGCAGGCGATGGTTATGGTGAAGTATGGATCAGGGATTTGAATACCTTTATCGAATTGAGCTGTAAGGTTAACGATAAATCGCAGATTAGGAAACACCTGATTACATTTTTCCAGTTTCAGCAGGCTGATGGATCTATTCTGGATGGCTATATCCCGTCAAAACAGGCTGGCTCGGAAGGTACTTTTTATAAATCAGACCTTGTACCGGGATATCTTGGACATAAAAATACGGTAGAAACCGATCAGGAAACCTCCTTGATTCAGGCTATTGCAAAGTATATCAATATTACAGGCGATAAATCCATTTTAAATGAGCAGGTAGCCGGCTTACCGGTTAAAAAGCAAATGGAAAGGGCTATGGATTTTCTGTTGAAAGAAAGGTTTAACGAGAAATATGGCTTGATTTGGGGTGCCACTACTGCCGATTGGGGCGATGTACAACCCGAGCAAGGCTGGGGCGTGGTAATTGACGAGAATACCCATAGGGCGATTGATATTTACGATAATGCCATGTTTTTAATTGCGATAAACGATTTTATTGCGGTTGGCGATTTAAATCCTGCAGAGATTACCAAATGGAAAGGCATTTACAAAAGCGTTCGCCAGAATATCAACAAGTATTTATGGGATGATAAAGCCCAGAAATATATCCCGCATCTTTATTTAAATGGCTCCCCTTTTCCGGCTTCGTTCGATGAATCGAAAGTTTACTATCACGGTGGTACAGCGGTTGCCATTGAAGCGGGTTTGCTAAGCAAAAAACAGGTAAAGGAAGCTTATGAAAAAATGCAGAAAAACGTAAAAGACGCCAATGCTGCAACCATCGGCCTTACACTCTACCCTGTTTACCCGGCCGGTACCTTTCAAAATAAAGTAATGGGGCCATATTCTTACCAAAATGGTGGCGATTGGACCTGGTTTGGAGGCAGAATGGTTACCCAGCTAATCAGGTATAATTTATTGGCAGAAGCCAAGGAAGCACTAGACCCGATGCTGGCCCGTGTAATCAGCAATAATGGATTTTACGAATGGTATACACCCGACAATAAACCAAAAGGTTCATCAAGTTTTAGGGGCGAAGCCGGCGTATTGTGGACCGCAATAACAGCACTGGAGAAAAAGAAGTAGTTTCTAAGTAAAAGCTGAAAAAGGGATAGTAAACCAGGTGTTTGCTATCCCTTTTTTTGAGGGATCGTCATTCCCGCGCAGGCGGGAATCTTAAAACGATTACTAATTGAAATTAAATTGATGCTAATGAATTCTCCCTCGAAATGACGATCCCGGAGTAAAAGATCAATACGTATCTTTTGGTTCTTTACCCAGCTTTACTACTAACTTCCCGCCATTTTGGATATCTTTAAGTTTCATAAATGGAGCTTTTAAAGCATTGCCATTCAGTGTAAAAGACTGTACATACCGGTTTTCGCTATTATTATTAAGGGTTATAATTTCGAAATCTTTACCGCTGAAATATTTCTTATTGCCTTTGATTCTGATCGTATTGAAAACTGGCGCGGAGAGGCCTGTTTCTGGCGAGGCATCGGTAAAGCCCTTTACATCAAAAATACCCATCGAAGCCATTACATACCAGGCACCAAGCTGCCCCTGGTCTTCATCTTGCCCGTATCCGTAACCGTGAATACCTTCGGTGCCATAAAATTCATCCATAATTTTTCTTACCCATTTTTGCGTAAGCGATGGTTTGCCTGAAAAATTAAAGAGCCATGAAGTGTGCAGGTTGGGTTGATTACCGTGGTTGTAAAGCCCTTCAAGTCCCGAAAAAGCATCTAATGTTGTGCCACCTCCAAATTTATTTTTTTCAGATACGGTGAAAATGCTATCCAGTCTGCTGTTAAAATCAGCTTTACCAATGGCTGCAATCAAAGCATCCGGGTTTTGGGGAACGTAAAAAGTATATTGCCATGCATTTCCTTCCTGAAAACCTCTCCAGGCCTGTTTAGGATTGAAGTTGGATATAAAATGGCCATGCTCATCTTTTGGTCTGATGAATTTGGTTGCAGGATCTAAAATGGTTTTCCAGGCATTGGAAAGTGTAGTTAACTTCTGGTAATCGGCTGTTTTATTTAAAAGTTTTGCCCATTGGCCAACTGCGTAGCAGCTGAATGCATACTCTAAGGTATGCGAGGCCGAAAACTGCCAGCGTTCGCTGGCACCACTACCGCTATCCAAATGATTAACGTAACCATATTTCAAAAACCGATCTAAATCGGGCTTTCCTGCACCAAATGGCCGGTTTTGAAACGTTAATTCATTTTTGAGCGCAGCCTGATAAGCAGTTTTGATATCAAAATCGCGGATTCCTGAGTTGTATGCTGCTGCCATCGCTAAGCTCACGAAGTTGGTACCCACGCCTGATACATAGCGGCTATTGGCAATCCCGTCAGATAGCCAGCCCGAATCTTTATACACCAGCAACTGACTTTTAACCCAATCTGAATAATACTCAGGATAAGCTACAGCCCACAGCTGGGTTAAATTCCAGAAAGCGCCCCAAATTGCATCGGTATTGTAATGGTTATGTAGCGGAACATGGTTCTTATCCAGCGGAATCTGACCAATCCCTCCATCATTTTTAGGATAAGCCCCATTTACATCGCTGGCCAAACCACGTCCCGATAAGGCATGGTATAATCCGGTATAAAACTTCGTCAGATCTGCTTTATTTGCCGAAGTTACCCTGATTCTTCCCAGGTAGCTGGCCCATGTATTTAAGGCCTGTGCCTTAGCCTGATCAAAAGAAAGGTTTGAAGCTTCTTTAGCCAGGTTTAGCCTAGCGTTTGCGATTGATGTATACGAAAGCCCGGCTTTTAAGGTAATGCTTTCCTGCTCTTTTGTAGCAAAAGTAAGATATAAGCCAGCTCCTTTGCCACTGGTACTTTTGTTTCCTGTGGTAATTTCGCCACCGTTAAATGTGCCAAATTTTAAAGGCTTTTTACTGGCTACAGCAGAGAAGTACATTTTTACGTCGGCACCGGGCTGATATTTTTGTACATATACCGGCCTCGTAATTACATAACCTTCAATTCTGCCATCACTGGTGAGGTAAACCCTTGCATCACTTACCTCTCCGCTCTCTCCCTGCTGGTGGCCGATATCGAAAAGGATGTGTGCTTCGGTTGATTTTGGAAAAGTATAGCGATGAAAAGCCACCCTTTTAGTAGCCGTTAATTCGGCTTTAATGCCATAATCTTTCAACAACACCGAATAATAGCCGGGTGTGGCAGTTTCGTCTTTATGATCGAAAGCAGAACGGTAACCGGTTTCGGGATGTTCCAAAGCTCCTGCCAGGGTTTGCAGTTTTCCGGTGGATGGTGCAAAAACAACCCCGCCAATCTGAAATTCGTGAAAATTGGCAAAACCTTCGATAGAAGTATGCCTTTGGTCGTATCCTACAGCTTCCCAGCCACTTTTATTGCCATAAGAGCCGTTGGTTGATGGTGCGGCTTTAGCCATCCCAAAGGGAACTGCCCCGGGTGTAAAATAAAACCAGCGGCTGTGCGCTGTACCAATGCGTGGATCGGCATAAGCCAGCAAATCGTGGTCTGACTGTGCTTTAATCGGTTTGTAAAATAAATTAAGCAGCAGTAAAACAGCAAGTTTGTGCTTTAAATTCATAGGTGGAGTTCTTTTTAGTGAAAAAAAACAGGCTTATCGGCTTCCTCTTTCCAGTCATTTTCTATCTCTTCAAGCGATTTACCTTTGGTTTCTGGAAGCAATTTATAAACTGCAATAAAGGCTACGATACAGAAGAAGGCAAAAAACCAGAAAGTACCCGCGCTACCCAGTTCGTTTAGCAAGATTGGTGTAATTTGCCCTACGATGGTATCGGCTACCCACATAACCATAATGCTGATGGCCAATGCCCTTCCGCGGATGGCTCCGGGAAATATCTCAGCCGCAACCACGAATTTTAAGGGGCCAATTGAGCAGGCAAAAAAGGCAAGGAAAGCCAAAACGCATACCAAAAGCCAAATGCTTGAAGTTGCGTTAAAATAAAAGCATATACCGGTTAAGATCAGTGAAATCGCAGCTCCGGCAGTTCCGTATAAATAAAGTGGCCTTCTGCCCCAGCTATCCACTTTCCAGATGGCGAACAGGGTAAAAAGTACGTTGGCCAGACCAAAAATAACCTGGCTGATAAGCGAATTACTTAACGAAATGCCCGCATTACCGAGTATTCTTGGTCCGTAATATATAATGGCATTAATGCCGCTAAACTGCGAAAATAAGGGCAATAAGATGCCGATTAACAAGGCTTTACGCATTGTTGGTGCAAATAATTCTTTATATGAATTTTTAGTGCCGTTGTTTTCAGTTGCAAACTGATTGGGATCAATTTCTGAAGGCGCTTGTCGGTTAATTTTACTGATAATTAAGGTGCCTGCGGCGATATGGCCTTTTTGTATCAGCCAGCGTGGACTCTCCGGAATGAGCAATAATCCAAATAAAAATAAAACAGCAGGCAGCACACCCATACCCAACATACCCCGCCAAGCTTCCTGATTGAAAAGCTTGCTCCAGGCAGAAGTATCAGTGAGAGCCGTCGAAGCACCGCTTAATAAAGCCGCATTACTGAGGTAAGCCACCAGGATACCCAGTGTAACTGCAAACTGATAGTAGGTAACTAAACGGCCTCTAATGTGTGCAGGTGCGATTTCAGAAATGTATAATGGCACTACATTGGAGGCAATGCCGATGCCAATACCGCCTAACAGTCGGAATGCGATAACGCCCGGCAGATTGGGAAGTAATGCACAACCCAGGGCCGATGCAACAAAAAGGATAGCGGTTAAAATCAGCGGTTTTTTCCTTCCAAACCTGTCGCTCAGTTCGCCCGAAAGGGCTACCCCGATGATGCAGCCCAACAAGGCCGAAGATACAAACCATCCTTCCTGAGAGGCACTTAATGCAAACTGCTTTTGTACCAGCGGTAAAACTCCTGATATAACGGCCATATCGAAGCCGAATAAAAAGCCGCCCAGCGATGCTACCAGCGTTATTAAAAAAACACGGCTTCTTTTTTGCTCACTCATAATTTCTATTTTGGTTAAAAATTTAATTCGTTTGACAATGGATTACAAATCCACATCAAATCTGACCGCTGTTTTATAAAGTTACAGCAGTCAGATCATCTTTTACAAATGCTTTAATTACTTTAGCCTTTCCACTCCCCGTATTAATCAGCGTATAACTTTCGGCTGCAGCCGGAACAACAAAAGTTTCGGCATAATGGAATTCACTAAGCTGGCCATCTGTATTTTTTAATTTGATGGTTGTACCTTCCACCAGCATCAAAATATGGCAGGCATTATTGGTTTTTACCGTGATTTCAGTGTCAAACTCCATGCGGTGAATATCATAAAAATGTTCGCGGTGTGTTGGCAGATGGATCAACTCCCAATCCTCTCCTTTTTCAATTACCGATGGTTTCGAAATCAGCTCGTTGGTTACCACCTTCCCTTTTCTGTTAAAGTCAAGGTTTTTAAAAGCATGTTCAATGTTAATTGGCCGGGGCTGACCATCCAGACCTAAACGAACCCAATCGTACATTTTAAAGGTAAAAATATACGGTGTTGCACTGATTTCGAGTACCATGTTGTTGGCACCGGCACTGTGCACCGTACGGTTTGGAATTAAAAAAAGATCATGTTTCTGCGCATCGTGTACCTGCACAAAATCTTCAATGTTTATTTCTTGTCTTAGCTGCTGACTTTTAACTAAAGCCTGATTAAATTCGATTGGATTGATATCTTCCTGAAAACCCAGGTAAACTTTCGCATCCTCCTTACATTCAAGAATATAATAAGTTTCATCCTGCGTAATGTTTTCGCCAAATTCTTCGCGGATGTATTTCAATGAAGGGTGACATTGGATGGAAAGATTTCCACCACTCATCGTATCGAGAAAATCAAACCTGATCGGAAATTCGGTGCCAAAAACCGAAGCATGTTTGCCCAATACAGCCTGATTTTCGCTAAACATCAGAAAATCAAAAGCAACCTCTAACAGGTTCCCGTTACTTTCGAATACTATGCCGTTTTCGGGAACAATCATTTCGAAAGACCAGGCATAATTTACTTCATCTTTATTTAAACCTTTAATGTTTTCCTGCAACCAGTGACCGCCCCATGCGCCTGCTTCGAACCATGGCCTAACCCGAAATACCGACTGGCTGATGTGTTTTAAGCCTTTCTTCAGTTCATTTGCCGCGATCCACTTTACCGATGATTTGTGCTGGGCATCTGCAACGATACTAATGCGGTTTAAAATTTCCGCTTTGTGTTTATTCAGCACTTCCCAATCTACAAAATAAAAGCGCTTATACATTTCGAAAGCACTCGCAGTAGTAGTAGCTCCCAGGTTAGTTACCGAGCCCGCACGCATGCGGTACTGGATTTCATTTTTAGGGATATCGAGGTAAATGATAGGTGCATCCCAATTCACTAATGAGGCACCCATTCCAATTACAATATTTATTTCACAAGCAGTATCGGGTTGGCTTTGGGTGAATCCGGGTTCGAAAAAATCGGCAAGCTTAAGCGTAGTTTTTTTACCCCAAACACTTTTAGCTTCGCCCAGAAAAGGATTTACCGATTCTTGTACCACATCTGCACTTTTCATTTGGCTTGTTGTACGCAGCCAGTTAACTTTTAGATTCTTATTGGTAAAGATTTGTTGTAAAGCCAGTTCTGTTTCGCGCCAGAAAACACCAACATAACCATCTATAATTACTGTTCTTTTTTCAATAATCCACGAGGCCAATGCAGCATAACCATCAAATATTTTTCCCTCACCCAAAGCATGTACCGGGTACAGGTTATAACCATCTGCAGGCTGATTGAAATGATTGATATTTTCTGGTAAAATCTTTTCTCCACTTTGTCTCCATTGTTCAGTGGTGCGTGTTTCCTGAGGATTATTTTTTACTTCCATAAACGGGCTACTATCTTATTAAAGAACAAATGTATGTATGTATGTACATTTATCCTAATGTTTTATTCAATTTCTTTTATCCAGATTGAATAATAACCTTTTAACTACCATCAGTTACTTTAAATGGAAATAAGGATGCATACATGTGTTGTTGTTTGTACATGCTTTTTCTATCTTTGTTTCAACAGCATAAGCATAATTGTAGTACTTAAAGCATTGCTGCATAAAAAATGAAATTTTCAATCGATCATAAAAGCCCTGTGCCTTTGCACATTCAGGCAGAAGAATTATTGCGGAATCTGATTAAAGATCCTGAATATGCCACTAAATTTCTGCCTAATGAAGTGGATATGGCTAAGCAGCTGGCCATATCGAGAACAACGCTGCGCCAGGCCTTAAACAAATTGGTTTATGAAGGCTTGCTGATCCGTAAAAAAGGTATAGGTACTAAGGTTGCTGAGGTTTCGGTTAGTTCGAAAGCGAGTAACTGGTTAAGTTTTTCGCAAGAAATGCAGGCAAGAGGCATTCCGATTAAAAATTTCGAACTTCACATCAGCTGGGTATATGCAGATGAGAAACTGGCCCATTTCTTTGATATTGGTACGGATAAAAAGGTTCTTAAACTGGAGCGTTTAAGGGGAAAAGAGGAAGGCCCTTTTGTTTATTTCATCTCTTACTTTCACCCCAGGATTGGCCTAACGGGTGATGAAGATTTTAAACGCCCTTTGTATGAAATCCTGGAAAGAGACCATTCGATAATTGCGAATTTATCGAAAGAGGAAATTAGCGCCAAAGCTGCTGATAAATTTATGGCCTCTAAACTGGATGTTGAGGTTGGGAGTCCCCTGCTTTTTAGAAAACGTTATGTTTTTGATCAGGGAGAACGGCCAATTGAATATAATTTAGGCTATTACCATGCCGATAGTTTTGTGTACACTGTAGAAAGCAGACGGGATAGTTAAGCTGATATTAACCGGGAACGATCAACATCAATTGATGGTTCCCGGTAATTTTAAATGCACACTAGTAATTGTAGCGAACGCTATAGTTTCTACCCTTTTCTATTGTGATTTCGTACAAGTTATTTCCTATTGATTTAATTTCTGCTCCACTTGCCACAGGTTTAGACTTGCTTTTAACCCTTAACTTTCCGGTACCAACAGCAGCATTTACCCTGATTTCCTTTTTGTTCATGTAAACCGCGATATCGCCATTTGCAGTAGGTACTTTGCCTTCCATCCAAGCCAAACCGCCTAAGTTGGGCTCGATGGTGTAGGTTTTGTAACCTGGTGAATCAGGACTAACGCCTAGATAATATTTGCCCAGTAAATAAATCGGGCTTGCACCCCAGGCATGACAAAGGCTTTTTCCGAAAGGCCGGCCATACATGGCCAAATGCTCGGTTCCTTTCTTGTTGGGATCGTATTCTTCCCAGAAAGAAGTAGCACCCAGTTTAAGCATGCCACCCCAATAGTTTTTCATCTCTTTTAATACGTATGATTGTTCGCCCATTGCACAAAGTGCTTCCAGCTCGTAAAAACGCATGTATGGCGTGGTAATTTTATTGATGCTGTCGTTCAGCAAAACATGTTCTTTTACCGCCAGCTTTTGTTCAGGCGTATAATAATCGAAAAAGATGCCGAACATATTGGCGTAACGGGTCACATTTTCTGTCGGTTTACCTGCCACCCTGCTGTGTACCAAAGCGTGTTTGTTCTGGTTCCAGTACAAATCAAATATTTTGGCTTTCAGTACTTTGGCCTGTTCTTCATATCTGGCTGCACTTTCGGTATCGTTGGCGAGTTTCGCGCATATTGCCATGGTTTCTAAGCTACGGGCATAAAGCAGTTGTTCGAAACTTACTTCGCCATCTTTACTCAACTTATCGGCCCAATCAATGAAAATCCAGTCGCCCGGCATCCATTCCAATAAGCCATTTTTGTTTTTCCGCCCATCGATGTAGGTCATTAAGGATTGCATCCTGGGATAAATGTCCTGCACAAATTTTTTGTCGCCAGTAAATTTATAGTAATCGTAAATGCCCAAAAACCAATAGAAAGAGTAATCCATAATGGTATTGATATGTGCTGTAACCGGATCTTTGCCACGTTGGGCCAAAAGGGTTCTTTTTACCGTTGGTGCATCAAAAAACGAGTAATAGTTCATCAGGTAACTCTGGTAGGCATCGCCGCTCCACACCCATCTGTCGCGTTTAATCCCGTCGATAAAAAACTCGCGGGTATTGAGGTGGAAGGTATATTTGGCAACATCGTAAATCTTGTTCAGCTCCGCATCTGAGGATTTAAAACTTCCTCTTTCGCTAACCGGCGCATACTCATAAAGCATAGAAATAGAATCTGCAGAAACACCGCTACCGGGCTGAAAGTTAACATAGCGGAAGGCTTTGGAGAGCGGCATTACCGAATCTTTTTTACTGGCCAGATCAATATCCAGGTAATCGAGCGTTTCGCATTTATCGGTTGATAAAGCTTCTTCTTTCGATTCGCCATAATAGATACTGAGTTTGCCTTTACCTTTTAAACCGTGTATTTTTATAAAGCCAAAGGTTTCTTTGCCAAAATCGGCTACATAACCGGCTCCGGCTTTATCCGTTTTTACGGAAGCTTGTGCAACAACAGGTAATTTAAACGCAGATGGTAAGCTTTTAGGGTCGGTTAAGCCCCATGAACCCGCCGAAACAAAGGTAGTACCCGATTTATCGGAAGTTTTCCCGCTCGCATCAATCCATTCTTTATCTTCGAAAGTGGCTAGCCAGCTTTCATCTGATACAACAGTTTTACCCTGCACAAAAATGGCGGGTACTGTAGCCTGACTATATACTTTCAGGCTAAGTTTATGCTTCCCGGCAGGAATCTGGATGGATTTAGGGAAACCGGTAATGGCCTGTCCGTCTATTTTAACGTTATAAGTGCCTTCTACAAAGAGTTTAACCTCCTCGGGTTGGCTAAGTGTAAATTCTTTATGGAAATCGACCAGCACATAATGGCTATCCATTTTCCAGAATACAGGAAAAAACGAACCACGTTCTGTTCGCCGGTTCTGCATCACATTGCTCATGTAAATATCAAAATCGCCTGGATACCAGATCCACGATGCTTTTTGCGCAAAAGCCGGCATTACCATTGCCTGGAGCAAGGTAATGAAGAGTATTTTTTTTAGGTTTTTCATATTTTTTATTTTGGTTCGTCATCTCGACTGAAGCGCAGCGAAATGGAGAGATCTATGCTAGTTAGATTTCTAGTGCCCGTTAAAGAAAATATATAGTGCAAGCATTACAACGGCCAGGGCAATCCACGAAATCCAAACCATTCGGTCGGGTTTTTCGATATTGGCTTCGTGTGCTTCGTTAGCCGTATAAACGCTGGGTGTTCTATCTAAAAGTGAAATCAATATGGCGATAACCAATAAGCCTGCAAAAATCAGGAAAGACAACATCAGGTAATGCGGCCAGAAAGTGTATTCGCTGGGTGGTAAAACCCATAAATAAACAATTCCGGTGCTCAGACTCAGTATTGAACCGATTGATAGCGTAAAATTTACAGCCTTACGGGTAGTGCGTTTCCAGAATACAGTCAACAGAAAAACCACCGAAAGTGGAGGTGCTATGAAACCCAGTACGGATTGGAATACATCGAAGAGGTTTAATCCCTTGATGTTATCGATGGCCAGCACTACGATTACAGCGAAAATACAGCCTGCAACCACCGTTAAGCGGCCTATATTGATAATCTGCTTATTAGTGGCCTGAGGGTTAATTTTCTTTACATACACATCCATGGTGAAAACGGTACTCAAAGAGTTTAATGAAGAGCCGATGGTACCAACCAAAACCGCAATCAGTACCACAATCACTAAACCATTCATGCCCGGAGGGAAAAGATTGGTTACCATGGTCATGTAGGCTTCGTTAGGATCTTTCAGGTTAGGAAAAAGTACATAACACAATATGCCAGTTACGATGAATAAAGGCAGTGAAAGGATTTTTAACCAGCCGATAAAGCTTACACCTAATTGTCCTTGCTTAAGGTTTTTAGCGCCCAGAACCGACTGCACCATGGATTGATCGGTACAGAAAAAAGCTACGGCAGCTACCGGATAACCTAAAAGTATGGCATACCAGGGATATTTTGGATCGCTTGCAGGTTGTATCAGATTCCAGAAATGGCCGGGAGTTTTACTGTACAAAGCCGAGATGCCTCCAACCTTGTGCAGGCCTAAAAGGGTAAGTGAAAGAGATACAGCAATGAGTAAAATCATCTGGAAAACGTTAACCTTGGCAATGGCTTTTAAGCCTCCAAAAAAGGTAAACAGTCCGGCAAAAGCAACCAAAACAGTAACCGATTGCCACATGGGGATGCCTAAAATCTGCCGTACCAAAAAACCGCCTGCAAACAGGCCTAATGATAGCCAGGAGATTAAAATCTTAACCAGGGCATACCAGGCCAGTATATTTTGGGTCGAATCGCCGTAACGGTTCCCCATAAACTCGGGCATGGTGCTTACCCGCGCAGCCAGGTATTTTGGTGCGAAAACGATAGCAAGCAGAAATAAGAAGATGAAGGCATACCAGTCAAAATTGACGGCCACAATACCTGTGGTGTAGCCTATACTGGCAAAGGCCAGCAACATGGATGGACCTACATTTGTACCCCACATGTTGAAACCTATACTTGCCCAGCCTAACGATTTATTGGCTAAAAATAAGGTTTCATCTTCGCTTTTTTTCTTCGAAAAACTGGCGTGGTACCCAATCACCATGAGGATGATGAGGTAGGCCATTACGATGATGTAATCTAAACTGGTTAAACGTTCTACAATGTTGTGCATTTGGTTAGTTTGTTTTTTTATTTGTTTGCCACGGAATTACTTCTTTATCCGCCCGCGATACATGCCCTTTAATTTGTCGTCATTGCGAGGAACGAAGCAATCTTAATGCGGTTATCTTACATAGCCTAAGTAGTAAGATTGCTTCGTCGTTCCTCCTCGCAATGACGAATTTCTATAGTCCTATCGATTCTCTCGTAATGTTATAACTGGTTAATATTTCATCAATTTTTACGGGTAATCCTGTTTCCAGCGATCTATCCATGGCCTGTAAAAGGGCTATGGTACCTATTCCCTCTTTTAAATCGGGATAAGCAGTAAACTTGTTGTTAATGCTATCGGCAAAATAATCCAGGTAATTCTGGTACTCGCCGGCATGGTGACTTTGCCCTTCGAAACGGAAATAATGCTTTAAAGTGGCATCGCCCCAGGTAATGATTTTCTCTTCACCGGTTTTGGTAGTAACCGAATAACGCAGTTCGTGGTAATCGGCCTGACTTGCGCCTTCTGTTCCACGTAAGATACAGCTCATGCCGCTATCGCGGCTTGCCGGCTGGGTTGGTCCGGTATAGGCACCACTAACACGCGCAATTCTGCCGTCTTTGGCCTTGAAAATGAAGTGCATGGTGTCCTGGTTTTTTAAGCCTGCTTTTTGGCCATTGCTGCTCAGCATACCATAACCCATTACCTCTTCAATATCGGGCATGTACCAGCGAATAAAATCTACAGGGTGACTTAAACCACCATACAACCATTTAAACGATTGTTTTAAGGACCAGCCTTTTTCTAAAAACCAGCGGTGATCGGCATGGTAATGACTTTCGATGGTGATTAACTCGCCGATTAAACCTTTGTCAAAATCTTTTCGCTGCCGCATGGCTGGTTCGAAAAAACGTGAGCTCTGGCCTACAAAAATTTTCTTTTTCGTTTTTTTACTGAGTGCCAAGAGTTCGTTTGCCTGCGAAAGGTCGTCGATAAAAGGCTTGGTGCAAACCACATGTTTATCGTGCTCCAAAGCCAGCTTAATGTGCTCAAAATGCAAATGATCGGGGGTGTAAATCGCAATCATATCAATTTTGTCGCTTTTCAGCATGTCGTCGTAATTGGTGGTCCAGTTCTGAAAATCGAACTCCAGTGCGCGTTCTTCGCACAGTTTTTTATTGGCATCACAAATTTGAATCAGTTTAAATTTGGTGCTTGCCAGTGAGGCAGAAATGGTGCTTCTACCCTCGCCTAATCCTAATATTCCTAATCTTAACATATTTTAATAAGTATTATTTATTTCCTCCCCCTGCCCCCTCCAAAGGGGGACGGATCAGTCTATAGGTTTAAAGAAAACCCAAACCTCGCCGGGTTTGGTGCCTGCTATTCCTTCCTGGTATTTTTTCATTAATGCATTCCATTCATCAACTTTAGGGTTGTTTTCGGTTGTTTTAGGGTTCAGTTTATTTAAATCTGCACCTTTGGGTATGCTGATAATCAACATCAGCTGACGGTCTTTTTTAAAGATAACCAGGCGTTGAAAATCGGCATTGCAAAAACCTTTTGATATTTCGGGCCATTTCTCGAATTGTGTTTTGTGGTAATCGAGGTATTCTTTTTGCAGCTTTTCGTCATTAATCAGATTGGCCGATAGAATAATATTGTCCCATTCTTTTACCGGTGCTGTTCCACATTGCTGTTTCCGGTCGAAATCGTAAAACATATTCTCGTACAACTTAATCTCAGTGGCATTGAGCCTTTTTAAAGTTTGCTGTAAACTTTCTGTTTTTAAGTTTGAAGTGTAAACCACCAAACGGTTTTCCCAGCTGTAAATGGATGATCTTAAAAGGTTATTTTCGCGGGCAAATGCTGTCAGGGTTTTATCGTTGGGTACGGCTCCAGCTTTAAAAATCAGCTCAAAAACAACGGGCTTATCTATTGCGTTATTTATTTTTCGGGTGGCAGAAATAGGTGATTTATCTTTAAGCAGGTACTGGTATGGAGGTGTTAGTCCTGCATTTTGCTTGATTTTTTGGGGAACCTCCGGCCCGTTATTCTCCCATGAATTATCGGGTCCGTTGGCATTTTGCAGGTATTTTTCGCTTGGTGTCCAGTTATCTTTAATGGTAAGGAACGAAGATCCCTCATCTGTGTACAGGTAAAACCAGTGGTCGGGAAGGTGTGCATACCTGGCTGTGTAAATGCTATCGATCACATTTTCGGTAATAAAAGAGTTCGGCTGGGCTGATAAAGTGTAAATGCCGGCCACATCGTACATGTGTTTGCCGTAATGATGGATTTTATTGCCGCTGATGGTGTTATCCTTCATTGCGTTTTTGGTTTTTGTCCAGCCCCAACCCATGCTAATTCCGGAGTAAGAAACATCGCTGATTTCGTTATGGATGATTTTCAGCGCACGCACGTAACCCGCACCAATACCAACCGCACCCCAGTCTTCGTTGGTTACATCGGTAATCAGATTGTTTTCGATCAGGTTGTTAGCCGAAATTTCGCGCTCATCTGAAGGTTGGTAAGGCAAATGTACCTCAGTAGCTTCATCCGAAAAAGTACCAATGAGTATACCCGATCCGCCAATATCTTTAAACAAGTTGCCTTTAATCTGGTTGTTAGTCGTTCCTTTTTGGTAATCTATACCGGTTGAAGCATGGTGTTCGAATCTGCAACCTTCAAAATCGATGTGATTGGCGTAGCTGATTTCGATAGCCGAAGCTGGCCGGCCAACCCAGGCCTGATTCTCTAATGTCGGTTTATCGGCAGTTCCCGGTTGGTCTAACTTATAGGCATCGAGCATGTACATGCCTGCCTGATGCGGTACGTGGCCTTGCTTGGATGGCAATAACCATGATGCATGCTGAAAAGATATGTCCTTAAACGAAATGTACGACACCGGATGATCAACTGTTCCGGCCGCCTTTACCAGGCTTTCTAAAGCCGGCGCAACCACATCTGCCTGAAGCATATTTTGCGCGGATGTGGGCCAGTAATATACTTTATGCTGCTGTAGGTCTTCGAACCATTCGCCTGGTTCATCTAAAAACTGAATGGCATTGGTAAGATAGTAAGCAGAGTTTCCGGTTTTGTCAGAAATCCATGGCGCTGGCCAGGGATGCTCAGATTGTATGCGGCTTTCTGGCTGTAAAAAGGAAAGCTCAGCAGCATTGTTTTGATTTTTTACCGATTTTACCCGCAAATTGGCAATGGCCCACCATTGATGTATCACCATTTCGATACCTTTTGCCTTACTCAGGTTGATGTTTTTGTTTAAGGGGATTTTGCAGGTTTGAGATTGTGCATCCCAGGATAAAATCCTGTTCATGACATCGCCATTGGCATCTTTAGCCCGAACAGCCTTATTGCCATTTACCCAGAGCTGCCTGAACTGCAAAGTATTATCAGCAAACATAGGGGCATCAGCCACCCAAACTTTACCTGTGGCCTTTTTAGGTAAACCTGCAAGGGATGTGGTTAATTTCTTCCAGCCCTTAATTTTTATACCGCCACTAAAAATAACGCTTGCGCCGGGAGTAGCCATAATCTGTGTCGGATTATCTTTTGTGCCTGAATCTTCCGGTCGAAGGACAATGGTTTCGTCTAAAGTGTAATAACCATTTTCAATGATGATATTAATCCCGCCTTTAATCGAATTATCGTTTAAGCGCCGCAACTCCCTCGCCTTCCGGATGGCAAAATGTAAGGACGCTAATGGTTTTTCCTTTGTACCACTATTGCGATCTGAACCGATTTTAGAGACATAAATATCAGCCGCATTTAATTGCGAGCACATTAAATTTAAAATCAACAAAATGGTTAGGTAAATTCTCATAACAAAATGGTTATCCGGCTTGGAAAATGGACTTCAGGTATTTGGTGTTGGCGGTAAAGTTGTATTTCACATTAGTAGGCTGTTTGGCATCACGACTGCGTTCAATGACGAGCCAACCGATCCAGCCCATTTCATCTAAAGTTTGTTTTACCTTTTTGAGGTCAATTTTGGGGTCGTTTTCGAGCCAAACCCCATCTTCGTTGGTGGCATGAATTTGTATGATGTTTTTGCGTCCCAATATTCTTAGCTCCTCGTGTAAATCGCGGCCATTTTTGATCGCATTAGAAAAATTGAAATAGCTTCTGATGTTTTTACAGTTGATTTCCTTCAGCAACTGTAATTCGCCTTTGGCATCCAGTGCGGTTTCGATACCAATCACTACACCTGCCTTTCGAGCCATTTTACCTGCTATTTTTAAACGTTCAACAATGGGTACCCTCAATTCAGGATTTTTAACCAGATCGCCCTGTATGCCCAATGGTAAAAAGACTATCTTAATTTGCATGGCTTTAGCGGTATCTAAACAATCCTGCACCATTTTTTGGTAGGTAGGACGTTTGGCAAAAGACTGTGCATAAAAACCGGTCATGGCCAATGCACAAAATTCGAGGTTAAGCGCTTTTGCTTTTTCTATGTATTGCTGGCGGATGCCCGGATCTGCCAGTTTATTGTCGAAGGTTTCCCGGTCGCCCAGCCCGCCCATATCGATTTCCAATCCATCGGCTCCAATTTCACTGGCCAGGTCTAATGCGCTTAATTTCTGACGTTTGAGTATCATCAAATCAATTACAGCTACTTTGTATCTGCTTTTTAGGGGAGCCGCCTGCAAAATATTGGGCAGCATTAAGCCACCGCTAATTAATGCGAGATGGTGAATAAAAGTTCTTCTGTTCTGGTGTTCCATAATTTAATTCAGGCTTTGTGGAAACATTTTTTGCAGGTTCTCAAAACCCATAACAGCGTTTTTGGGTAATTTTTCTCCCTTATCGCCAAAAACATACAAGGCATTTTCTTTTTCGATGGTTACTTTGCTTTCGTCGTATTTTCCGGATTTGTCTTTTACCGCATTACCGTTAAGCTTGAAATATTTAATCAGAAAGTCGTAAAGGGCAATGCGCTTATTTGGTCCGAAATCATGCTTTTCGTCGGGTAAATGCACATTTTCAACTTTATCTTTTACGCCATAATAGCCATACATTTTTTGCAGGTATGGAAAATCGTGTTCAGGCGTATGCGCAGTCCAGTCGCTGCCATCCGATACGAGTAATTGTGGTCTTGGTGCAGCCATTGCAGCCAGTTCTACATTATCGGTTCCGCCAGCGCATTGGTGAATGGGCATACCGCTTTCGCAAGGGCAACCACCATAAAAGTATGATGACATGGCCACCACCGGTGCGCTGAGCTTAATACGGTTATCCATGGCAGTCATTAAAATCGAGTGACTGCCAGCTCCCGAACCACCACTAATGGCTACCCTGTTGGTATCGGTTTCCTTTAATTTGGTGAAATAATCCAAAATACGGATTCCACCCAATGTTTGCACGGTTTGCGCCAGGCTTTTTCGGTGATCTTCATACTTAAACTGCAACATCGATTCGCCCCAGGCAAAAAGGTCGTAACTGAAAGCCATTGCGCCCATTCTGGCCAGCATGGCACAACGAATCTGACAATCAGCACGGTAGCGCTGTTTTTCCCAATGTCCATCAGGACTTAAGATAAGTGGTGTTTTGCCTTTGATATTTAATGGTTTATAAAGTGATCCGTTAATCCAAACGCCGGGTAAAATCTCCAGCGCTATGTTTTCTACCGAATAGCCGTCGAAAATTCTTTTAGCGGTTATAATGGGCTTCGCATCTGGTTTAGCTGGTAAAGGCGATAGTTGCAAGGCTTCAAAAAGCTGAGGTTTTATTAAGGCTTTCCGTTTTTCCCAGCTCGCTTTATCTGTATATTTTGAAGCCAAGCTATCCAAATAAGCCCAACCATCTTGTACCTCCCAACGGTAATATTCGTATTCTTTAAGTTTGTAAACCCCTGGTTTCTCTTTGTTAACTTTCATGTCCAGCGGCGTAAGCACGTTGGCTAAGGTTTCGTCAACATTTGCCCGAAAACGCCATGTGGCATAATTTACCCACTTATCTTTTACCTGTGGTTCAGCATATTTAATCTTTACGTTATAGCGGGTTTCAATGGCTTTAAGTACCTCTATTAAAGGTTTTTTGTAGGCGTTATCTGAATTTTGAGTTTGGGCAGAAACGGCTTCGATAGAAAGAACCCAAACTATTACAATGGCAAGTAGTTTTGTCACCCTCCCCTTCAAAGGGTGATAGCATGGAGCCAAAGACAACTTCAGACGCATTAAGATTGCTTCGTTCCTCGCAATGACGTATCGGTTTAGATTTCTCATGGCTCCTCGTTTTTGGTTTCTGTAATTACCGGTGCGGCATATCCGTTCAGTTTTGGCCAAATGCCATTTTCAATTTTCTTCAATTTTAGCTTTGAGGGGTCTACTACTACATGTTTGATCTTTTCCCTTCTCCAGGTATAAATGAAATGTAGCATGCCATCAGCCGTTTGGATTACAGCCGGATAAGAATACTGGCTAATGGGCGAATCTTCTAAAATCAGTGCTGCGTACCAGGTTTTACCATCTTTAGAAACAGAAACATTTAACGGTGTGCGTGCTCCTTTCGCTAAATCGCCCGGAGGCAGCACATGGTTGTAAACCAATACCTGGCGGCCATCTTTCAGCGTAACGGCATCGGTACCCGAGTTGTTGTTGGGCAATGTAGTTTTGGTAAGCGGTGTCCAGGTTTCGCCATTATCAGCCGACCATGACTCGGCAACTGCCCGGTTGGCGGTACGTGCTAAAATTTGCAGTTTACCCTTTCCGTATTGCAGAATGCTGGGTTGAATGGCTTTAAGCCCATTTTCTTGTAATGGGCCTACGGTACGCCAGGTTTTGCCATTATCTTTAGTTACCTCGAAATGTACTTTCCAGCCATCACCCTCCCGGCTCGATGACGCGAACAGGTTTCCGTTGCTTAGCAGTACGGGCTTATTTTTAACCGGACCGATGTTCCCCGCAGGCAATTTCGTAGCTTCCGACCAGGTTTTACCACCATCTTTTGAGGTTCGCATCATACCCCACCATTCTGAAGGCTTAGGTCCGATTTTGTAGAATAACAATAAATCGCCGCCGGGTACCTGATACAATACCGGGTTCCAGGTAGGTAATCGTTTACCATCGGCCATAATACCATTCGCTACCGAAACCGGTGCCAGCCATTTTCCATCAACAAAGCGGCTGATGTAAATCTCCACATCTGGATTTCTTTCTTTGGTACCTCCAAAAAATGAAGCCACCAGGCCTGTTGGCGTTTCGGCAATAGTAGCCGAGTGACAAGACGGAAACGGTGCCTTTTCGTATAAAAACTCCTGCTTAACTATACCGGTTTGCCATTTTTCTACCTGAGCATTGGCGGTTAAAGCGAATGCTACTGCGGCTATGGTTAAAGTTCTTTTGAATATCATATTCTTTAATTAATTATGAACGGTCGTCATTCTCAGCTCGACTGGGAATCTTAATGGATTCGCTATGCATTTCTTTTGCTTTAAGATTCCCGCGTTTGCGGGAATGACGATGAGACTAAACTAAATGCTACTGTTTTGCTTTTGCTGCTTTTTCTTCTTTAATTTTTTTGGTGTAAGCACTGTAAAGCGCTCTCCAGCTACGGCCGTTGTTATTGAGCAATTGCTCCGATTTGGTTTTGTAGATCTCAAAAATGGCCGAAATCTGCTTCATGTTTTTATAATCAACAGCCTGCTCCCTCGCCTGTTTTAAGTAAGCCAGTATTTTAGCTTCTTCATCGGCAGTTAAATCGGGCACTATGGCTTTGTAGCCTTTCATGGTAAAAGCCACCTTTCCGATGGTATATTTATCGAGGATCAATTCTACCTGATCGGCTGTTAGGTTTTGGTTTAAGCCGTCCATCAGGGCTTTGTGCACAGCAGCAGGCATGGCCGAATCGGCGATAATCTGTTTGTCTAAGTCGCTTAATTTGGTACCGGTTACCGGATTTATCCCATCGGGAACTGTGGATGAAGGATGGTCGTTATGCCAGTCTCTGATGGTTGTTAAATGCACTGCGATGATGTGCTCAACCGCTGTTTTTTTGCTTGCATCGGTTAAATTTAAAGCTGAAACCCATTCTTTGGCTTTGCTGGTAATTTCCTCAGGTGCAACAATTTCTTTTGTTTGACTGAATATATTTACTGAAATCATCAGTAGGCTGATCAGCATAAAGAATCTTAAAATCTTTCTCATAATATTATTTTATATTGGTTTTAAAAATTTTGTTTAGTGTGCAAATGCGCGTCATCTTGGCTGTTTTAAACTCTGCTATGAGGTTGACAGTGTCCAATAGAAGAATCGTCATTTCGACTGGAGCCAGCTGTTTTTCACCAGCGGCGCAACGGAGAAATCTATATGAGCAGATTTCTCGACTACGTTGTACTCCGCTCGAAATGACGAGCTCTATGGTGAGATGCTGAAACAAGTTCAGCATGACGGTACAGGAGTTATTTCTGCTCCACCACAAACTCATAATCTCCCGACCCTACTTCATAAATGGCCCTGTCTTTTTCTAATTTTATAAATTTTAAATCTCTTATTGAACCTAAGCTTTCTGTAACTGCATTTTTGTTTTTAGCAGGAATGTAAAGCGTAGCTGTTGTATTGGCCGGAATGCTAATTTTCCAGTTAAACTTATTATCTGTTTTGCTATAACTGCTTTTAATCAGGCCATAAGCGGAATGATAACCCGCAGTTACCTGGTCCAAACCGTTAATCATTTCGGGTTTCATGGTAATTTTTTTAAACGCCGGACTTTCGGCCTTAATACCCGCCAGATTTTCGTAATACCAGATTAGCAAATCGCCCAGCATCATTACATGGTTTTGCGAATTCATTTTCGGATCAGCAGTATTTCCGTTCCAGAGCTCCCAGATGGTGGTTGCACCGTTATCGATCATGTAACCCCAACCCGGGTAAGTTTTTTGCGTGGCAATGGTGTAGGCCAAATCTGACCGGCCGTAATCGTTTAAGCAGCGCATTAGCCACTGTACCCCAACCAAACCATTACTTAAATGCCCTTTATTGGTTACTTCAACCGTGTACACGATGTTTTTGAAAACCTGATTAATATTCGCTTCAGGTACCATTCCGAAATACAGCGGAATAATGTTATCTGTTAAGTTGTTGCTGGCATAAAAGCCTTTTTCATTGTAGAATTTCTGATTAAAGGCTGCTTTAATTTTATCGCCTAATGCTTTAAATTCTTTGTAATCATTATCATTTCCGCTTATCTGGCTAAACTGCATCATCAGTTGTGTAAAGTGGTAGTAATAAGCCGTCGAAATCAATTCGGAAGGATATTTTTTATCTGCGCTTTTACCTCTGCCCGTTTCAATGGTTACAGGTGGCATGCACCAATCGCCATAACTGTCTTTGGTGAGGATGTAATCCTTCATGTACCGCTCCTGCATGTAGCGAAGCCACTTTTTGATGGCAGGATAATTATCGGTTACCGCATTTACATCGCCGGTTTGTTTGTAGAGCATTTCGGTAATAAGTACAATAGAACCTGGCCAGCTCATGTTATCGCTGTAATAGCGCCAAAAAGCAGGTGCAACATCGGGGATGGCACCATCTTCTTTTTGTGCATTTCTGATATCCTGCAGCCACTTGGCGTAAAATTTTCCATTATCGAACAGGAAATTTTCGCCGTGTGCTACAGCACCTCTGTCGCCTAACCAGGGCATGCGTTCGTTGCGTTGCGGGCAGTCGATCGGGATGCCCTTATAGTTACCGGCAATTCCCCACCAGGCATTTTTAAAAATCTGATTGGTTAGCGCATTTGAAGTTTCGAAAGTACCTACGGTGTTCATTTTGTCGTAGATCATTTTTCCGGTAAAATCATTCAGGCTGGGGGTATAATTCAGTCCAGATATTTCTACATACCTAAAACCCCGGTAAGCAAAAGTGGGTTCCCAAGATTCTGCTTCGTTTCCTTTAAAAGTATATAAATCAGTGCATTTGGCATTGCGCAGGTTTGCGGTAAACAGCTCGCCATTTTCCTGTAGTGATTCGGCAAAGCGCAATTTAACCTGTTTGCCTTTCTGCCCCTTTACTTTAATCTGTAGCCAGCCAACCATGTTCTGTCCCATATCCAGCAGGTATCTGCCACCCGGGATTGTCTTAACTGAAAGGGGGTTGAGCGTATTCATCACCCGCATATTTTCGTTCATCTGGGCCTCGATGGTTCCCAAAGGTTCCTGAACAAACTCTGCTTTCAGCCATTTGCTGTCGTCAAAACCTGCCTTATTCCAGCCAATCGCTTCTTTTGTTGCGTCGTATTCTTCGCCGTCGTATTCGTTATTGGCCCTGATAGGTCCATCGGCAGTGCCTTTCCAGCTGTCATCAGTATCGATATTGGCCGTACTGCCATCACTGTAAACGATACGGATGTTCAGCAGCATTTTAGGAAAACCAAAGGTTTTAATTTTGTAGGGTTTTTCGTTTTGCCGCATGGCGAAGAAACGACCATTGCCTAAAACAGCACCTACCGCATTTTTTCCTTCCTGCAAATACGAGGTAACATCGTAAGTATTGTACTTTACGTTTTTATTGTAATCGGTTGGTGAAGGTGTGAGTACCTCCTCGCCTACTTTTTTGCCATTCAGGTAAAGCTGGTACAAGCCCAGACCAATAATGGAGGCCGTGGCATATTTTACTTTTTTAGTGTTTTGAAATTCCTTCCTGAAATAACGTACGGATAAGCGGGAATCGGTTTTGGTATTATCCCAGGGAAAAGCCCTGTCGAAACCAATCCAGCCTTTCGGCCAGTCTTTGTAGTTGAGTAAGCCCATCGTCCACGAATTGGGTGCTGACCATTCGCTTTCGCCGGCAGTAGTCCAGGTTTTTACCTTCCAGTAACAGCGCATTCTGCTGGTCAGTGCTTGTCCATTGTATTTAACGTGGATCGACTCTTCGTTATTTACCTTTCCCGAATTCCAGAGATCGCCTTCATTTTGTGCCAGTTTTTCGGCGGTTGAAGCCACCAGAACCTGATAAGCTTTTTGTATAACATTACGTTTTGAAGAAATGATTTCCCAGCTCAACCGGGGTTGTGTTACATCAATACCTAATGGATTAACCAACATCTCGCATTTCAGGTTTTGCAGACTCACCTGGGCCACCACTTTCTGGAATGGCAGCAACAGCAGCAGTATGATTATCGATATGTAGGTTTTAATGTTCATTTTTTTGTGGTGATTACACTGATTTCGTTAATTATTTTTTGCCACAGATGCACACAAATAAACACTGATCTTTTCTGCAATAATCCAATAGTGTAATTAAAAGTATTTTTTATCTGTGTTTATCCAATTCATCTGTGGTTAATTCTTAGGTGAAAAATCAAAATACAAGGTCATATCCAATGCTCTCGCCGGTTCTTTTTCAAAATCGTAAAAAACATGCTTCATGCCCATCGGGCCGGTTGTTTCTGGTTTTTGTGTTTTGGTACCAATAGCAGATATTCCATTCATGAAAGAAATATCCCCATTAGGAAAAGTTGGGCTCATGTTATCATATTCTGTGTCTTTCGATTTTTTTGGGGTAAATAACCTCAGGAAAACATCTTCCCGATCGGTTACTACTTTAAAAGATTGTTGCCTGCCCACAAATTCGCACCAGTACATATTCGAGTAGTAGCCCTTAAATTCAGGGTACTGCCAGGCTGGTTCTCCGGTGGCGGAATCGTTGTAATCTTTTTTCCAAATACCCAGCTGCGTGCCTTTCATTCGGTTTTTCCAAACCCGGTAAGGACCGTTTCCTTTATAAGTTACGCCTTTAATTTCGGTTTCGGGGTAAGAAAAGTTTAAACCCACTAAAGTGGTAAAATAAGCGGCAGGGAAATATTTTACCTGCATTTTTAACCAGCCCGATGGATAAATGGTCCACTCTAAGGTATTGTAACTCTCCTTGCGGTCAAAAGTAGAAGCAATAACCAGGTTTTGCCCGTCCATTCTGCTTGTGAAATTTTTGAAGTTATTTACACCTTCCTGTAAAACAGGTCCGTTGTTAAAAGGGATAATTCCTTTGGTATTTTCGGCTTTCTGCAACAGGCCGGTGGTTTTATCGAAAGTGAGTTGGATGCCATTGGCCGAAACCTGAAAAAGCGTCGCCGATTCTTTCAGGTTCACTTTCGATGGACCAGTAGTTACTACTAGCTTAGCGGCATCATCTTTCGGCAGGCTGATTGGGAAGCTCCAGGTAAATAATTCCTGACCATAAACATCTTTTGCAGTTAAATATAAGGCATCGAAATTCTTCCAGCCGGCCGGAAGGTTAATTTGTAGTTTTCCTTTCTGAAAGGGTTTAATATCGGGCGCATCAGCTTTGCCTGCTTTGAAATACGCTTCGGTACCATCGTTTTTCAGGCTTTTCAGTTTCCATTCAAAGCTGCATTGATTCAGATTAGTAAAAGCATATCTGTTCTCCAGGCGCAACGCTCCGTCAAATGCTGGTGTGATTTCTCTTTTTTCGACAAACACAGGACTCCAAACTTCCTTGATTGTAAAAAAACTACCTTCTTTTTCGTGGTAAGGGCCAACAATACCATCTGGGCCATGATTGCCATCGGTATCTAAAATGCCGTTTTTATCGGTGCGTACTACAGCCTGGTCGGCAAAGTCCCAGAGAAAGCCTCCGGCCGAAAGCGGATTGTTCCACATCGCGTTCCAGTAATCCTCAATACCCGCACCGTGGCCACCATCCCACATGCCATGAAGGAACTCAGTAGGCATTAAAATGTTATGGCCATGATCGTAATTGCCAATGCCATAATTAAATTCGCGGTAATGCGTGGTTTCAAAACCGCCAAAAACTTCCCAGGGATGGATTAATGGTCTTTTTTGAATGTCGTTTTCGGGGAAAAGGTGATCGAGTTCGCGGTTATGGCCACCTTCGTTTCCATTGGCCCAAAATATAATAGACGGATGGTTTTCATCATTAGCCATCATTTCTTTAAATAATTTGGTGCCGGTTGGGGTATCGTATGTGCCGTGCCAGCCTGCCAGTTCATCCATCACAAATAAGCCCAATGAATCGCAAACATCTAAAAAGTGGCCGTCAGGCGGGTAATGCGACATGCGAACAGCATTCATGTTCATTTCTTTCATTAACTTCACATCGGCAATGCTGATTTTCTTACTGGTGGTACGGCCAGATGATGGGTAAAAGGAATGTCGGTTTACCCCTTTGAATTTCATTTTTACGCCGTTAACATACACGCCATCGCGCTCGCGTAGTTCTACCGTTCTGAAACCTATTTTTTTGGTAAGCGTATGGAGCATTTTTCCATTCTTGCTTAGCTTAAAAGTAGCGGTATATAAATTCGGGAACTCCGACGACCAAAGCGCGGGGTTTTTAAACGCCTGGTTGATCCTCGTGCTAGCCCCTGTAATTTTAAAAGCGGTATTACTACCTAATTTATTTCCTTTTACATCGGTTAATTGAACCAAAATTTGATCAGCATCACCAGTGGTTAAAATATTTGCAGCCAATATTCCATTAGCTTGTGCATTGATTTGTACGCTGTTGATGTGGGTTTGGGGTAAAGCTTCCAGATAAACCGGACGGAAAATACCACCAAAAATCCAGAAATCAGCATTGCGTTCTGCATTGTTAACCGATTCATTGGCAGAATGTTTAGCTACTTTTACTTCAAGTAAATTATCGCTTCCAAATTTAATCAGTTTGGAAATGTTGTATTTAAAAACATAAAATGAACCCTGGTGGATCTCTCCCGCCAGCTGACCATTAATTTTGACTTCAGTATCGGTCATCGAGCCTTCAAAAACGATATTGATTTCCTTATTTTTCCAGACAGTGGGAACATTGAAATTATACTTGTAAAGGCCTTGCTCCTTACCTTTATTTTCTTCTTTGTTGAAACCGTAATTGTATTTGCCAAAGCCCTGCAGCTCCCAGTTTGAAGGAACAGGGATGGTTGTCCATTTGCCCGAATTCATGCCTTCTGTACAAAAGAATTCCCAGTTTACCGTATTGTCGTTACCCGTACCCGATAGATATAATTTCTCTGTTTGTTGTGCCTTTGCCAGGCAAAACAGTAAAGTAAAGCAAAGAAATAGTGATGCTCGTTTTAACATTAATTGGTTTTAAATTGCTGGTTTAATGGATTATCGGTTCGAAAAGGTAAAGCGGGTAAACCGTGGTTGTAAAAATTTCCGGTGGGATTTTCTGTCCAGTTATAGCGCACCGCTTTAGGCAGCGCTACATCTTTAGCAGAAACCCATACCTTGCCGGCTTTGATAACTGCATTGGCTGGTACAAATTTGCCATCAGCACCTGCCAGTGTAAAGCCGGTAACAGTACCAGAAGCGTTTGCATTTAAATATTCGAAATCGAGTACGGCTTTATCGCCTTTAAAGGCGACTGTTTTATAAACAGGACCAGAAAAGTCTGTTTTTTGCTTGTAAGTTTTGGCTAAAGCCCAAAGTGCTAAACGCCTGCCTACCTCCCATTTATAAGTTGGATGTAAATCGCCACCGTTATCGTTTAAATCGGAGGTTGAAACCATTCCGGTATTGGGCAAGCGTAAGATCTGTTCTTGTGCTTCCCAAAAAGCAGGCTCTGTATCAGCGGTCAATACCACTTTATCGCTTTTTTGCTTGCTGTAATCGAAAGGGGCAATCTGCACATAATAAAAAGGCAGATTACTTTCGCCCCATGCTTTGCGCCAGAGGTTTATCAGCGTTTTCATTTTATAACTGTAGCTGATCGTTTCGCTTAAAAAGCAATTGGTTTCTCCCTGATACCATAAAAAGCCAGCGATTTTAAATTTGGAAAGCGGTTCAATCATTGGTGTATAAAACTTGCCCGGATCGTTACCCACTTTTTCGTTTTTGAAATAAGGTTCTGTAGCAAATGCTTCCTGACTAATCCAGGGCTCGATGGCGCTGCCGGGTACAGCGGAAGAAATTAACCCCACCGGAACGCCGAGCTTTTGCTGTAGTTCCTTCGCAAAGAAATAACCTACAGCCGAAAAAGCCCGCAAGGCTGAATCCTGGGCTACACTCCAGCTTTTATGAATAGAATCGGGTTTAATCAACGTTTTTCTATTCACCAGGAAAATTCTGATCTGTTTATTTTTCGCCTGTGCAACTTCATCAGCCGGGAAACCCAGTTTGTCGTTTTTTGGTTTCGGGATTTTGGCAAGTTTACGCATGGCATATTCCATGTTCGACTGGCCGGAGCAAAGCCATACCTCACCAATCAGGATATTGCTGAGTTCGATTGTATTAGCACCAGAAATGATCATGCTTTGTGGCTCTGCCGATGTTTTTAATGGATTTAATACCACTGCCCAGCTTCCGTTTTGGCCGGCAATCGCTTCTTTTTTCTGGCCTGCAAAGGTAACCGTTACTTTTTCGCCAACAGCTGCGAAGCCCCAGATCGTGATGGGTTTATCGCGTTGCAAAACCATATTGCTGGATAAGATTTGCGGCAACAGGATTTTGGCATTGGTGGTAAGCGAAAAAAACGATAAGAGCGTAATGATTATCGTCATTTCGAGCGAAGTGCAACGTAGCCGAGAAATCTTAATAGTTTGCTTAAAAGATTCCTTCGCTACAGTCGGAATGACGAAGCGCTTTAAGCGCAATGAAGGGAAAACTGCAAACTCCGAACTGTAAACTGTCAACTGCCTCATAATCCCTCCGTTTTTAAATATTTAATCAGGTAAACAGCTTCTTTTTTCTCGGCTTCGCCCGCATTTTTTAAATCGTAGGTCTGATCGGCAGGTGTATCAACATCCGGGAAACGGCGAACATCTCCGGTGCGGAACACAATGCGCGAAACATTGGCTAGAGGTTGAAAGGCCAGGCTGGTGAGCACATCTTTGCCGTTAACCGTTATGGTGTAAAAACGATTCGCGGTGGTTAGTTTTAGTTTAATATCGTAAGTTTCGCCAGCTTTATATTTTAGGAAGTTTTTGTAACGTGCACCTGCTTTTGCACTTAACACGCCTGCAGTATCGAAAGTTAAACGAACGGTAGCCATGCCTTTCTCGTCTTGCAGCTCAATTTCCAATAAGCCAAAATTATCCTGTTTCGGAGTGACTGAGAAAGAAGCACTTAGCTTAGCCGATGCAGGAAATACGCGTTCAGCTTTGGCATAATCAAAGGGATCTTTGTCTTTTAAAACCAGATTACCGTTTTCAACCTTTACAGGTGCCCACATCGGACTGTAAATATTCCAAAATGCTAAAGCCTGTTCGGCCGGCATTTTACTAAAATCATCGTTTACATGCGTTTTTACCGTGGTGCTTACCGGTACCGGAATACCAGAAACCCAGATATCTTCTTTATTCATGCTGTAGGTTACCCAAAGTTTCCCGTCGGCAGGTTTTCCGTTGCCTTCTTCTATGCCGCGCACATATTGTGGACCATAGGATTTGTAATTGCCGCCATAGCGCATCGGAGAGATTTCGCCGTTAACTAAGGACAGGTCAGTATAGTCTAAGCCATTTTTGCTGGTAGAGATGGCAAGTGGCCAGCGGTATTCGGATGGATTATATACTGTTGCATAATTACCATCGCTTGTTTTCTGTCCCCATATTTTGGCGTTGCTGTTTACAAAACCGGGTGCACGGAAAGCACTTTCAGGCCAGCTTTTACCATTGTCGGTACTGATAGCCGTTAGTGCATTTTTCCATAAGCCTACTACGCGGCCATCAGGCAAATGGTAATAGCTAAACGCTTTGTATTGCTTCTGCAAGGTGATAAGCGGATCTTTTCGGTCTGCCTCTTCGTTCCATTGCTGGGTCATTAATTTATTGGTCAACAACTCCTTACAAGCTTCAACAAAAGCTTTGCTTTTACTTTTTGTATAATAAGGATATCGGGTGTTTTTTTCTGAATAACCTGGATTGTAGTGAATGAAATAAATCGGTCCGTATTTGCCGTCTGCCTGAATTTCGCGCACCGCCCGGCCAATGCCATGCCCATCGTTCGGATCATCTTTGGCATCGAAACTAATGGCATAAAAGCCCAAAACCAGGAATACGTTTTTGGTGGATACATAAAAACCCATCCGTTGGTGCATCACCGCATCGAGATCTTTAGCTACATCTGTGCGCCCTTCTTTTGTAGTGCCATCAGGAATACGGTAAACCGGAAAAATTACATCGGGTTTGGTCCAGGTATAACCATCTTTCGACGATTGTAGTAAAGTTTGTCCCGGCGGGATGCTTTCTCCTACTTTATCGCTTAAATATTCTACATAAAAACGGTTATTCCAGTAAGCCAGCATGGGTGCGTGGTTATAAGTCCAACCAAAGTTTTCGGCCAGTTCAGGGTGTTCCCTGTTCGCCCTGAAAGTTTGAATATTGTGCACGCCCACTACCGGTGTTAGCTGGCCATGATGATAATCGGCATTAACCAGTGTTTTGCCTGTGTAACGCACGGTATCTTGCGCTTGCGCGTTTGATATCGCCAATGCAAACAACAGGACTAAACTAATTATTTTAAATATTTTCATTTTTAATGTTTTAACTACTAAGGCACAAAGGCACTGAGTTCTTATTTAAACCTTACAGGTTCTTAAAACCTGCAAGGTTTGTACGAGTTATCTACTCTTTAATAAATCCTGAATTACTTTATTTTTCACTTTTATAATTGTTCCGTGTTTATGCCCTTCGGGTATTGAAACTTCGGAAGTCACATCTTTAAAGGATTTAAAATCAGTTGTTTTATAGGCCGAATAAATCTTTTGTCCATAGGCATCAAAATAAATCAGCCAATCTTTTCCGGTTTTTACAACCGTAGGGCCTTCGGTTAATTTCGGGCTAAAAGTTTCAGACACATTTTTGTAAGGCCCCAAAGCTGACCTGGCAAAAGCTACCTTTAAATTGCGGTTCGGACGGGTATTGTCTTTCAGTACCAGTACATAATCTTTAGTTGCGCGTTTCACAATCACGGCATCAATAACACTAAAACCGGGATCAAGAAATAATTTCGGCTGAGAAAAAGTTATAAAGTCTTTAGTTGTAACCGAATACATGCGGTGGTTATTTTCCTCTTCTTCTATCCCTTTGGCAAAGCGGAATGGTATGGTTGATGCCCAAATAATTACAAATTCTTTTTTTTCATCATCGTAAAAAATTTCGGGAGCCCAAACATTAACGGTTTTAGGTTCGTTTTCCATTACTGGTAAAAATTGCTGAGCACTCCAGTGGATGAGATCTTTGGAGCTGGCATAACCAAAACCTTTATCGCCTTTCCAGCTGCAGGTCCAAACTAAATGGAAAGTGCCATCCGGACCCTGAACAATTGATGGATCACGCAATACTTTCTGCGTGCCAACTGCCGGTTTTAAGACCGTTTTGTTTAAATCGGTCCAGTGGTAAGCATCATAACTATACAACAGGCGCAAACCTTCTGTAGCCGGTTCGTGGAACGAAGTAAATAAGTAAGCCTGTTTGGAGCAGGAAGTTAACCCACAGCAAAGCAAACCAATTATAGCTAACCGAAATGATGATATTAACTTTGATTTTAACACGTTTTTTTTTGTTATTTCTTTACTTCCCTGATCGTCGTTCCCGCGCAGGCGGGAATCTCACATCCTTTAAATAGATTTCTCCATTCCGCTTCACTCCAGTCGAAATGACGATTATCTATATATTATCTAAAATCAACACCCAATCGTTACCATTTGCAGGTGTTCCCGGAGGATCAAACTCGTGGATCCCTTTGTTTTCAAATTCGCCAATTGGTGTGATTTTTCCTGTTCTTGGGTCAAACCACGATGCCTTTACATCATCACCATCAATTTTACCCATTTGTACTTTGAAATTTTGGCCTGTATAGGTATAAAAGAAGGCATAATCTTCGCCTCTTGTAGCGAGTACACGCTCGTACCTTTCTCCGTTTTTACCGGCAACCAGCGTCTGATCGGGTACGCGATCGAAATAATTATGCGATAACATCAGCTGTTTTAAATATTGCATTTGCGTTGCCCCTTTAGCATTCAGGGCGGTAATCCACTGGTCTTTTGGACCGTAAGCAGGTTTTTTATCCGTAAACTTGTACATCTGCATTACCGAATTATGGCCGTATGTGTAGCCAAAAGCCCCCGCAAAAACCGACCAGTAACCATACCTTCTCACATCAGCATCTTGCCAGCGTGGTTGGGTAGTATCGTGCAAACCCTGGGGAATATCTTCATACGAGGGTTCGCCATCGATAGTAGGTTTAACAGGCTTTAGCTTATAATCGGTTTCAATGTATTTCCAGTTGTCTTCGCCGTAGTGTAATTTTTCGTTTTTAGAAGTATCCTGTTCGTAACGGCGATGGCCCGATTGTACCATATCGAAATTGCTCCACGGCGAATTGTGGAACCATTGCGAAGAGGCTGTTCTGCCTCTTGGGTGAAAAGTAATTAGGTGATTCGGATCGTTGGCCCTTAGTGTCTGGCCGATTGCATTCCACACTTTCAAGCCGTCAGAACCTTTAATGTCGCCACCATTTAGCCAGATGATATTCCATCTGTCACGGTATCTTTTAGCTAAGAATTCGGCATATTTTTTGGCTTGCGCTTCTTTTACTTTTCCGGTTTTAACATTGGTTCCCCAAACGGGTACCAAGGCCATGTAAAGCCCTTTTTCGGCCGCCTTGTCTACAATGTAATCTACATGGTCCCAATAATCGTAAGCAACAGAATCTTTGGGGTTATTGCCTGGCGTAACCATTGGCCTGGACACATCAGCATGCACTACCGACGAATCTAAATACACATTGCGCGAGGGCACATCGTGCAAAACCATTACCTGGATTACATTAAAGCCTTTTTGCTTTCTATCTTCGAGGTAGGTATTGGCCTCTTCGCGCGTTAGCCTGCCAAACAGTAACCAGCCGGTATCGCCCAGCCAGAAAAAAGGTTTTCCGTCGCCGGTAGTTAAATATCTGCCATTTTCGGAAACCAGTAAGCTATTATCGCCAAAATACGGCTTTTTCTTACAGCCAAAGGCGAGTAAGGATATCATTGATAAAAGAAATATTTTAGATTTAAGCGTCATAACTAAATTTTATTGATGATAATTACCTCGTCGCCTGCACCGGTTTTACTGATTTTGGCAACTGTATTTCCGTTTATTTTCTCTTCTTTCAGTACTTTTCCGGTTTTAGGATTCAATACTTTCAAACTGAATTTCCCGCTGGTTTTAGTCAGGTCTACACTTATGGCTTCGGTGGTGGCGTTGTATAGAACATAGGTTTTTCCTGCGTTTTCCAAACCATATTGCTTTGTATTTTTTCCTACCGGAAGAAAGGCCTTGGTACCTGCAATGAGGTTAAGTGTAGCTTTATCGATATGATCTACGTTAGAAAGTGAACCGCCTGCCATCAAAATGGCCCATCCGAAATTATCGTAGCTATCGCCCGAATAGATTACCGCTTTTTCAGGGAATTTGGTTTTATACTCAGAAACAGCATGATAAACCTCTTCAAAAGATGTTTTCTTAGGTTTTAATAAGCGTGCGTGCTGACGTGGGGCAAGGCTTAAACCTCCTTGCGGTGCATAGGCAGTGCCATCGGCCTGATAGTGCCAATAGCGGATATCGATTAAATCGATTACGTTTGCGCGTTCCGGATCAGCTAAAATGGCATCCTGCACGTCTTTCGTTACGCTTAGCCCAATAATCGGGTGTTTACCGGTTTCCTTTTCCCATTCTTTAATGGTGTCGATCCAGAATTGTACAAAATGCAGAGGGCCTGTAAACTCAGCACCGATAAGCTGGATTACACCAGAGTTTCCGTCGAAATTTTCCAGGCATTTTCGGATATAAGCTTTATGGATTGCTCTGTGATGTGCATTGCTGATATCGTAAAACTGCTCTGCCATAAAAATGCGTTTATCGCCTGCATAAGGAACGGGCTCAGGGAAACCTGTACTGTTGATGTTATTTGCGGTACGCCATGGGAAATCGGCATAGTGTGCACCGGCTTCAATAATGTTATGCTGAAAATAGTTTTCGTGAATGAGTACCAAACCTTTCTGATCGGCCAGGTTAGCAAAAGTTTTTAAACGGTCCCAATACCAGAGGTTGTATTTGGTGATATCGTATTTACTCAAACCATCCCAGGCTTTATCCTGTCCGCTACGGGCAAAAGGAAGTTCGTAAAATGGTGCCCAAACTTCTCCGTCCATACGGCGGATACGCTCGTGGTCGTCTCTTCTCCTATCATACCAAAGGCCATAATTGTGATCAAGGATTTTAACCTGGCCATTTTTCATCGAATCGGTTATTTCCTCTAAATTATCGGTTAAGCCATTTCCTTCGCGGCCCGGTACAAAACGGGTAATGTGGAATTTCGTGTTTTTTAAGCCATGCGGACGGGCGCTGCCATTCCACCAGGGAACTTCCTGCCTGTCGCCAAGCACAATTTCGTTGCCACGGGCAATCCAGCCATTTTTTATGCTCATTATACCAGCTGTTTGCACGGTGCTGCTGCTGTGAAATCCTGAGCTGGTAACGGATTTAGCCTGACCTTTATCGGTTGGGATTTTATTCCTTTCTGCTGCCGAATCGATATATTCGGATAAGGTTAATGCAGGTTTATAAGCCAGTTTGGTGAGTTTAAGGGCAACATCAACAGGCGGACTGCTCGATGCTTCGGTTTCAACCGGAAGTACAAAGGTTCGGGCATCAACGCTGTTGCCTAACCTGTCTTTTAACTGGGCATAATACAAACTACGGGGCTGGATTTGCTCATTCGACATGTCCCAGTAACCGTTACCTGCAAATTGCGACCAGGTGCCAAAAGCCCAGTTTTGAGCAGTGGGTGGCTGGTAATTGTCGACTCTTGCTGCACTACACTGCCAAAAAACACTGTTTGCAGCACTCCAGCCTGCTCCCTGGCCATCCTGACCACGGTTCAGATAACTTAATGCCTGCCCGTCAATATTTACGATATCGAATAACACTCCCGAAGCCCAGCTATCGTAAGCGCCACTAAAACTAAATGGTAAATACGATTGGCATTGTACAAAAACATTAGGTCCGGGTGCGCAGAAACCAACCGCGAAATCGTGGTAGCCATATTCTGAATACAACCTTTGGAAAAGCGTTTGCTGGCCTGTGGTTAAAAAGGTATTGCGTCGTTCGCCACCAATTTCAGAAACCGGGGCTAAGGATTTACAATCCTCAACTGTAATTCTTTTGGCTGTAGCCAGAACATTCACTGCAGAACCTGCAAAATGCTCGAAAACAATCTGCCGTACCCAGGCATCTTCTGCGTTTTCGATGCAGATAGCTGTCCAACGATGATATTCGTCTTTAATATTGTCTTTGTGGTAATCTGATTCGAGTTTTAGGTTCTCAATACCAACCTTTGCAATGCGGCCATCCCATTTGTATTTAGCAACAGTTGCACCACCAATTTTGGCGTCGAGTGCGGTAGTAATGGGCGCATCGAAAGTTATGGTTGATCCGCTGATGGCGGTAATTTTACGGTCCCAGAAAATATCCCTTGTACCTGGTTTCCAGCCGAGCGCACTTTCGCCACCGCCAAACTCAACTGTTTTTAGTGTTTCAATCCACTCTTTTGTGGATGGACGTTGTATGGTGATTCTATCACCCACTTTAAATCCACTTGCATCGGCCAGCGTAAGTTGCATGGCATTAACAGGCACATACGTATCGTTAATGGCAACTGCCGCTTGTTGAATTTTGTTGTTTTTGCCCAAAATCCTGATTAGGCCGATACGATCTAAACCGGTAGCGAAAATCCTGGTGCCATTCTCTCCCATTCCGCTCCCCCTGATGATGACACCAGAAGCCGAAATTTTTAAGATTCCGGCAACCTGATAAGTTCCTTTTTCTAATAAAACTGCACCACGTAAACCATCCTTGCCCGGTTGCAGCGCAGAAACCATATCAATAGCACGCTGAATATACGGGGTCGCATCGCCCTCAACCACCGGAACCACAATTTTAACTGTAGCTGTGGGAATAGCTTTTTCGCCAGCCATGTAACCAGCATAAGAAAAATCGGGAATGCGGTTTCCCTGGGCATCAGCAGTGTACGCCATTTTACCATCTTTACCCTTAAATATGGGCTTAGGTGGCTCAACTGGTTTGGTTTTCTGACCAAAGGATACCTGGCTCACAAAAAACGCAATCACCAGAATGGAGATAGTTTTAAGTGATGGTGACTTTAATATGTGGTTAGTTTTTGGCATTTATGTTTTTGTTAATCAACTTAATTCAAATACGCGTCACCCTGAATTTATTTCAGGGTCGCTGTTAAAGAGATGCTGAAATAAATTCAGCATGACGATCGCGGATTGTATTTAAGCTTAAGGTCTCACTTTACTGATATCTACCAGGCTATTCAAATACACTTCAATATTCGCATAACCCGATTTTGTAATGCTTGCGGCATCTTTTCCATCTTTCGGGTTGAGGCCATGCTTAGTTTCCCAGGCATCCGGAATACCATCCTGATCGGTATCTAAGTAAGGTTTTCCATTGTATTCAGGATAGCCGCCAACCTGCGCAATATCCGAAATGATGCCTTGTTTATACGAATCGGCTGGTAAGCGTCGTTTAACATAACTTTGTTTAGCCGGCAGTTTCCCATCTTCTACGTGTTCTATTTTGCCTGTGCTAACCTGTTTTACAATGCGTTGATCAACAGCATCACGAACCGGCAAACTTGCCCCGGCATTAGCCAGTACATAATCGTAAGCTTTTTTGGTATCGATGATCGAAATTTTTGCCATTGGCAAAGGTTTATCTACACGCATCGAATCGAGCAGTTTTTGTTTATCGCGTTTGGTTTCTGGTTGTACGCCACCATCCCAGTTGTTTTGGGTTACTTTTGGATTGCCCTCAGTAATATTTCCGGTAACGTAAGCTTTACCAAATTCGTTGGCAAATTTTTTGTCTCTCCCCGATTCTGGCTTTAAGATACGATAAGAAATCGGTTCGCCGGCAGGTGTAATAGGTCCTGGTTTGTAGTAGTTGTTAACGAAACTATAAAAAGAAGCATTATCTCCGCCATCTGCACTGCGGTTCCACCAGTTGAAGATTACATTATTGGCAAAGCCGAAATCGCCATACATACCAACTGATGGATTACGGCTGATATTGGATGCCCACAAATTACGCATAAAAGTACTGTTCAAGCCGCCGATGGTACTGCCAAAAGCATGGTTGTAAGTATCTAAAGCCTCCGAAAAAATAGAGTTCTGAATGGTTACGTTCACAGTTGGTAGCTTTTCGGGCTTAGAACCATCTTTTTTATCATAAACATGGCGGTAAATCGACATGTTTTCATCCAGTCCCCAGCTTGCCGAAACGTGGTCGATGATGATATTTCCAACCGGATTGCCGCCAATGGCATCATCTCTGCGGGTTACATCAGTAGCGCCTCTGCGGAAACGCATGTAACGGATTACTACATCATGGGTATTGATCCAAACCGATTCGCCGGCAATACAAACGCCATCACCCGGGGCACTCTGGCCTGCAATGGTAATGTACGGTGCGCGGATAATCAGTGGTGTTTTAAGTTTGATGATTCCCGAAACATTAAATACAATAATCCTGGAACCACCCTGTTCGCAGGCTTCGCGCAGGCTGCCCTTGCCCGAATCGTTTAAGTTGTTTACCACGTAAACTTTACCCCCGCGACCGCCAAAAGAATAAGCGCCACCACCCTCGGCGCCCGGAAAGGCTACCAGTTTGGATTGAGGTAAGTCGCTGGGTTTGGCTGCCCATGGAATATAGGGTTTGCCATGTTTGGCCTCCTCATCGATAATGGATTTTACCTTCAGAAACTGAAGTTCCGATTTCTCTTCTATACTGTTTAAAAGCGAATCGGCTTTCTTTTCCATCGCCTCAGGTATAACCGGATATTGTGCAAATGCTACATTTCCTACGGCACAAAGGACCAGTACGCTAAAAATTGAGCTCCAGGTGCGCATATTATTTAGTGTTAGGTTTTACAATTGAAACCGGAACTACGCTGTTTAAATAAACTTCTATGTTTGAATAACCACTTTTGGTGATTTTAACCGCATCAGTAGCATCCTTAGGGTTCAAGCCGTTTTTGATTTCGTAAGTATCTGGCATACCATCATCATCAGTATCTTTGTAAGGTGTTCCTTTATATTCAGGATAACCACCTACCTGTGAAATTTCGGTAATAATGCCATGTTTGTAAGAATCTTTAGCTAAACGGCGGTGTTCGAACTGAAAAGCTGAAGGTTTGGCATCGGGATGAACTTCGATTTTGCCTGTAGCCACCTGTTTAATTACACGGGTATCAACCGGATCGCGTTTAGGTAAAGTAGCACCAGCGTTGGCCAGTACATAATCTTTAGCCTGTAGTGTTGGGATAATACTGATTTTAGGCATTGGGAAAGGTTTTTGTGCTTTCATGGCCGGGAAATATTTACTTGCCGTTTCGAAAGACATTAAGCCTCCTTTTTTATCTTCCATTTGTACACCGCCATTCCAGTTATCGCGGGTTACTTTTTCGTTTCCTTCGATGATGTTGCCATTAACATAAGCCCTGCCAAATACCACATAAGGTAATTTACTACGGCCCGATTCTGGCTTTAAAATGCGATAGCTGATTGGATCGCCAAGTTCGGTAACTGGACCTGGTTTATAAAAGTTGTTGATGATATTATATTGTGCAGTATAATCGCCACCATCAGTTGAGCGGTTGTTCCAGTTAAATACCACATTATTGGCGAAGTTGAAAATACCGTTCCAGCCGATTGAAGGGTTACGCGCACCGTTATCGGCCCAAAGGTTACGAACAAAGGCACAGTTCTCGCCACCTAAAGTGCTACCAAAAGCATGGTTCCAGTAATCTAGTGCTTCAGAAAAGATCGAGTTTTGAATGGTGATATTTACCGTGCCCAGTTTTTCTTCGGTTTTACCGGTACTATCATTGTACATATGGCGGTACATCGACATGTTCTCGTCTAAACCCCAGCTGGCCGAAACGTGGTCGATCATGATGTTACCCACCGGGTTGCCACCTATGGCATCATCCCTGCGGCCCACAAAAGTTTCGCCCCTTCTGAAACGCATGAAGCGTACAATTACGTCGTGTGTATTTAACCAAACCGATTCGCCGGCAACACAAACGCCATCACCAGGTGCAGTTTGACCGGCAATTGTAATATAAGGTGCACGAATAATCAGCGGTGTTTTTAAGCGGATGATACCTGCTACATTGAAAACTACAATGCGGGCACCTCCCTGTTCGCAGGCATCGCGCAAAGAACCAGGACCCTTATCGTTTAAATTTTTTACCACAATAACCCTACCGCCGTGACCGCCAAAACTATAAGCACCACCACCTTCAGCACCTGGGAAAGCCAAAAGTTCTGATTGTGGTAAATCATTAGGGCGGCCTGCCCACGGAATATAAGGTTTGCCCATTTTGGCCTCTTTCTCCATAATTGGCTTAGCTTTTTCCCAGGCAATATCCGATTGGTGATAAGCCTCTTTCATCATAGAATCGGATGATTTTTTAATGTCGGCCGGGATGTTTGGATATTGCGCAAATGCATAATTTACCGGGAGCGTTAATGCTGTTGCAAGCAACAGATTTAAAAGGTTCTTTTTCATTTGTGTTTTGCTTGTTTGGGAAGCGAAAGAATTTACGCAAATATTTTTGGTTAGCAGGAATGCCTGAACAAATTTATTAAAAATTGCGGCTCATTTCTTTGTTTATCCTTTGTTAGTATTTTGGTTAGAAAGTATATTATATTTCAAAGTTGCATGCAAATTGGGGTGGTTTACTGTATAATTTTGGCTATGTTTTGTATAATATTACCAATTGATAATATTAGCTGTAACAAATCAAATTCATTCTCTCAACCCTGTTACAAGATATAAATAAAATTCATATATAAATGTAACATTCTTAAATGAAAAAAGGAAACAAATTAATGTTTCCTTTTCCAAACCAATTATAAAAAAACCGGGGCGATGAGCAAACCGCCCCAAAAAATTATTAAAGCATCTATTGAAGCGGATCAAAGGGACCGCCCCAGGTATTATTTTGCTGTAAATTAAGGTTATTGTTTATTGCCGCTGTTGGAATACCATAGAAATAATTACCTGCCTGGAAATTAATGTTCTGGGTATCCAATGCTTTTAAACTTAATGTAAAACTAGAAGCGTACAAGGCATCTAATGAAGTTATGGCAGATGCTTCCCTGGTAGAAGCAATATAGTCGGTTGCTAACGTACCACTTCTGTTTAACTGAATTACAAGTGCATTTCTTTTCATTCCGTTGAGGGTCGATTCAAGCAGCTTTCTCCTTCGTAGATCAAAAAATCTTTTACCTTCAAATGCGAATTCTATCTGTCTTTCTTTCATAATAGCAGCGACTAAATCAATGCGTGACATGCCAGCACTTAAACCATACAAACCGTCGGCACCAGCCTCAATTCCAGCCCGTTTTCTTATCGCGATCAAATTTGCATAGGGTTCATCTGCTGCACCCAATTTATTCAATTCTGCTGCACTTTCTGCTAAATTCAGGAGCACTTCAGCGTAACGGATTTCAATCCAATCGGTTCCGATAAATGTACTTGGAGATGCCTTTGTCTCATCTACCCCCTTGCGTAAATAAAAACCGGTATTGCTCGCTGCCGTTGCTTCTGTTGTTTTATTTGTTGTACCTGAAGCTGCACTGTAATAATAGTATGTCCATAAACGGGTACCATTCATTACACTACCCCAGGTTGCTCCATTGTAGGCAATAGTTGCATTAAATCTTGGGTCTCTATTTTTATAGAATGTAGACATTGTATACGGATACTTTGTGGATGCTCCGGTTCCGGTAGCTGGCTTGCCATCCAACATTGGAAAAGCTAAAGTCATTTCGTAACTAGGCGTATATGAACCGCTTCCAGAAACAGATCTAGGTCTGGCCCCATTATCGAATGTGTTGTTATTCATATTAATATCTACCGAAGAAGTATTATATCCGGTTACGAGTACGGCTTCTGGATTTAATGGAGCACCAGTAGACGTTCCTCCTTCGGTTGTCCACATGGTATAGTCGAACTTTGAATAAAGTCCAAAACCGTTTGCAGATAAAAGTGTTACTGCAGTTTTATTTGCATCATAAGCAGCTTGCCATCTTGTTACATCGTTACTTGGATTAAACTCGGGGCTGGCATAGGTTAGCAATACCCTACCCATAAAAGCAGCAGCTGCGCCTGAAGTAATCCGACCATAATCGGCTTGTTTAGGCCATTTTGCAGGTAAGTACTTTACACAAGAATCCAAATCCTTTTTAATTTGAGCAAATACTTCACTGGTTTTAGCGCGAGGTGTTAAAGCCAATTGTTTTGCTTCATCACCAACGGCGTTAAGTGGCACTAAGATTAATGGTACCCCTCCGTACAGCTTAGCTAATTCAAAGTATCTGAATGCTCTCCAAAAATAGGCCTGAGCGGCAAATCTACGTTTCATGGCTATATCCAGGTTGCCTGCGTTTAAATCTCTTAAGAAAGTATTGATTGTCCTGATTTTTCCATAGCTATTATTATTCGCGTTAGCAACCCCTAAATCAGTAACACTTTCTATTGTTGCAGTACCTAAAACAAAAACATTACTTCCTTGACTTTCTTCTGTTAAATTATATGTTCCGGCAGAGTGAATAGAACCGCCTGTACTACCGAACCAATTAGGCTGATTTTGACTATATAAATAATCTACATTCAATTTTACCGTGGTTGAATCATTAAATACTTGCTCAGCAGTAAAATTTCCTACGTCTGATTTTTCTAAAACTTTTTTGCAATTTGTTAGCGAAATTACAGCTAAACTTAATGCAGTTATAACGAATATCTTTTTCATTTTTATACGTATTAAAAGCCAATATTTAAACCAAACGACCAAGTTTTTAGTGTTGGGTAACTATATAAAGCTGTTTGCAAATCTCTGTATTTACCAGGGAATGGGTTAATAAATTGAATTGGATTGGTAGCGACCGTAAAAATTCTGGCACTAGCCATACCTACTTTATTAGCAATTTTAGTTGGTATGTTGTAGCTTAAATTCAAACTTGTTATGTTAAAACTTGTCGCCTTAACTAACCAAAAGTCAGACGTTACTTCAAAATTGGTTCTAAAGAACGGATTAGGGTATGTGGCGTCTGTGTTTGTTGGTGTCCAGTGATCAACCCAATAAGCCGCTCTGTTATCATAAATAGATGCACCTGTTGCAGCACTAGATTGATTTGCTGGCTTTAAACCATCAATTGTTGTCCAGCCGCCCCATGAAACGCCCATAATTACATTTAACACCAATCCTTTATAGCCAACATTCCAGTTCAAACCCAAAGCATTATGATTATTTTGTCTGCTTTTGATGAATGCCTGATCTTTCTTATCGGTACTAATCACCCCATCACCATTCACATCTTCGTAATTGATCATGCCAGGTTGCAAGGCTTGTCCAAATATTTTAACATTGGCAGATCCACCTGCAGCTGTTGCTCTTTGTGCTATAATTGCATCAGCCTCAGCTTGAGTTCTGATAATACCTAATGATTTGTAACCAAATACACCTAAATCAGAAGATCTTCCGGTAACATCTTCAACTGTACCAACAATTGCTGCAGATTGATCTACCTTTAACATTTTATTGTCCATCCAGGTGTAGAACGGACTAAAACTGTAAGTGAAATCTTTTCCAATGTTATCTTTCCAGGTTGCAGAGAACTCCCAACCAAATGTGTTTGCATTGGTATAGTTTTCAGTTGGTGTGCTTGCTCCAATTGTAGCAGGAACTGATGAGCTTAATGATGTTAAAATATCTGTACCGTGATTCCAATAGTATTCTCCGGTAAATGATAGCCGATTTTTTAAGAAAGCCATATCAACACCATAAGAGGTTTTGAACTCTTTATTCCAGGTTACATCTGCGTTTGGAATCGCTAAATTTGGCTTAATCGCAATTGTTCTGTTATCGTTTCCATTAAATACAGCTCCTCCAGCGCTACCAGTACCTAAGTTATAATTGGCCAGATATTGATAAGCTTTTGTATTATCCACACCAGACAAACCAAATGAGGCTCTGAATTTTAACATATCTAACCACTTAAAATTATCAGCAATAAAAGATTCTTTTGATGCTACCCAGCCAACCGATGCAGCTGGAAAATTACCCCAGTTATTGCCCGGTGCAAATCGTGAGCTTCCATCTCTTCTAAAAATCGCTTGAAACAAGTATTTCTGATCGTAATCATAATTTAATCTCGAGATAATAGATTGGAAACCAAAAAGACTTACTGCTGATGATTGATTAGAGCTTGATGTACCTACTGCAAATGATTGGTAATCCAAGGCACCCGCCACTAAGCCTGTTGCCTCGGCATTAACACTCTCACTGTATTGTTCACGTTGCTCAAATAAAGCCAATGCAGAAATACTATGCTTTCCAAAGGTGCGATTGTAGGTTAAACCACCATTTATCTGGTAGCTATCAGCAAATGTTGGTGTTAAACGAACTTTATCCCCGTTTAACACATTAAAAGTACCTGTTAAATTTCCTCCCGGAATGTGGTTGTTTGCGCCTAACCCAGCGTATTTATAATAAACAAATGTGGTACCGAATTGCTTATTGTTAGCTGCATTTAAGTTTTTATTAAATGTTGCTGTAGCCATTAAGCCTTTAATTCCTGGAATTTCATAAGTTACTTTGGCTAAAATATTTGTTGATGTATTTGTACCGCCGGTATAGTTATTTGAATTTTGGATTTGGAAAAAATTGATGTTATCATTACCACCAGTATTACTTCCTCCAATAATTACCGGATTACCATTGATAAAATATTCTTGCCATGGCTGAACATTTTGTAACGATGCCGCGTCATTATCTAAATTCTCTGAGGTACTCGTTAATTTATACCAGTAACTTCTTGAATAACCAATATTTGCATTTAATGATAATGAAGTTACAAGACCTTTAGCAGGTTTTGCTTCTACTGAAGCCCTTAAACCATATTTATGCGAATTAATTCCTTTAAAGTTACTGTTCTGATTTACGAAATCGCCACCAATAAAATAAGTTACTTTATCTGTTCCGCCACTAATATTTGCTGCTGTTCTCCAAACGTAAGCTGGACCAAAAGCATCATTGAAGTAATCATGACTGTTATTAGCAAAATATTCTAACTCATCTGGAGTATACCAGGCAGCCGTTCTGGAACTTGCAGGCACGCCTGCTGTTACTAAATAACCGTCAGCATTAATGAATTTGTCTACTGGTACACCTGGTACAGTTTGAATATATGCTGATGCATTTGTATAATCATTTGAAAACGTTCCTAATTGCGAAGAATTCATCAATTTAGGCATAATGGTAGCGGTAGAAACCCCTAATGAATTGCTAATATTAAATTTTGGTGCTCCGATTCTTCCTTTTTTAGTTCTAATCATAATTACACCATTCGCACCTTGAATACCAAAAATGGCTGCTTCTGCGTCTTTCAGCACTGTTACACTCTCTACCTCATTAATATCAAGATTATCAAAGTCGGCTTGTGTCCTTATGATATCATCAATTACGAATAACGGATTGGTTCCTTGTCCGCCATCTTTAGCAAATACCACCGGATTACGAATAGTAATGGTAGTTCCTTGCCCTGGTCTTTGTGCTCCGCCAGAAACACTTAAACCTGGTGTAGTACCTTTTAAAGCCGATGTAATGTTTAAGGCAGGTATATCTTCTACAGTTTTTAAATCTGGTGTAGAAACGGAACCTGTTAAAGAGATTTTCTTCCGGGTACCATAACCCACCACCACCACGTCTTCGAGGTTTTTATTATCTGGAAGAAGTTTTACATTGATATTGTTTTGGGTACCCACCGTGATTTGCTGCCTTATATATCCGATATAAGAAAATACCAATACATCTGTGTTGTTTTTTACCTGGATGGTGTAAACGCCGTCTGCATTTGTGCTTACGTTACTGGGAATACCTTTGATGCTTACATTCACCCCGGGAATACCACTCCCGTCGGATTGATCAACAACCTTACCGGTAACCTTTCGGTCTTGGGCAAAGAGAATTGTACTTGCCATAAGCATAAGCAGCAAAGGCAAAGAAATTTTGCGTAAAAATTTTAAGTTCATCTTATTATTTGGTTAGTTTTTAACATGGTTTTGGAAGGCTTAGTCCTTCCATTTAATGCTCTGGTATTTATAATTTTGTCTTTATTATTATAAAGTTGCAATTGATTATCAGTAATAAGGAGATCAATGCTTTTTTCCTATATAAAAAAAAAATATAACGTCAAATCAACGTTTATTAAAAATGATACAAAAAAATAGAGGTAATTTGGCTCATTATATTTCAATCTCTGTTAATCCTTTGGTTAGAAAGTATATTATAATTTAAATTGTAATTAAAACATGGATATAGCTAGAATTGTAGTTAAATATTGCCTTATTTTTGTTCTGATAAAATAAAGTAAATACTCATTTATCCCTTTTCTTAATTGACAATACAATGTAGTGATAAATTCATATATAAATGAAATATTCTTAAATAAAAAATGATAAAAAATTTTCAGGTACCCGGCTTGATTATAATTAGTTTCCCTGAGCCTTTAATTTACGCCTTTTTTCCCATTCAATACCTTCTTTTTTAAGGTCGTAACCTGCGGCCGAAAGGTAATTATTAATGCGGCCTTTGTACTTTCCGAACCAGGCATGTTTTTTATCTGACGATTCTGCATCCATGGCGCGCTCGCGGGCTTCGGTTAACCAAACCAGAATTTGTTTTTTCTGATCTTCGGTTAAGGTTAAAATCTCTTCCTGGTAAGCTTTGTAGGTAAGTGGTAGTACGCCATAGGTCATTCCATTTTTAACACCTTCAATTTGCTCGCTGTTTAATTGTGCAGACAGTTTGCTGATGTATTTTTTATGAAGTTTGGCCAACGATGCCTCTACAGCACGGTCTTGTTTGGCCAAAGCCGAATCTCTCAATACTTTATTGTCTTTGTTCTTTTCTTTAATTTCTTTAACCTCAAGATCTCTCGCTGTGTAAATATCGTTCAGGTTACTGTATTGATCTCTGATGATTCCTGTAACTTTCTCTGCTTTTTTAGTATCGGTAATACCCAGGGGTACTACAATTTTAGCAGCACGCTCGGTAATGGTTTTGGTATAGGCGGCCTTATCGGCAACTGCATTATTTTGAGCAAAAACCGTGGTTGCAGCTGAGCACGTTAACAACAGGGCTAAAATCTGTGATTTCATTTTTTATATTTTTAATTAGAATTTCTTTTCTTACCAAGGTTTATATCTCCACAAAAATGCACTTTTATGCCCAGTTCGTCCATAGCAGCAGCTTTAATTCTACAGGCTTCGTGTGCACCGGCCTCATAATTGGTATATACTACCTGTATGTGGTTGGCTTTGTGGCGCACCATTAACTGGTCGCGGCTTACACCTTTTAAAATGGCTTGCATTATTGGCCATTCTGGTGTGGTTCCCTCCCATCTTCTTTTCGTTTCGGCTTCTGGTAATGATACCACTTCGCCTACACCTAAATCGCAATGTAATTCATTATCCTTTATATATACGCGGCTCCATACAATAAAGCCGGGTTTGCTAATGCCTTTTAACGAGCCGCCACCCAAACGGAAATACATGGCCGGTTGCCTCTCGCTGCTTGCGCCGGCATAACCATTTATAAAATGTGCAGGCGGTGCTGCGCCCGAAATCAGAAACAGCCATACGAAGCCATCAATTTCGCCATCTTTGTAATATTCACCCCAACGGATATCGTGCAGGGTATTTTCGCCGGTCATACCCAGTTCTTGCCAAAGCTGGTAGGTTAGCAAAGCATCTAGGCCGGCACATTCATCTACTTCATTAAAATGAGGCAAAGCCTTTTTGGCATAAAGTTCTTTGCCGTTTAACGCATATACAGGCGGACGGTCTTCATTGTTTAATAATCCTTCAACCAGGTCGCTTGAAACAGTTAAATCTTTTAATCCCTGCTGGTATTGTATGCCAATCGTATCGCAACTAAATTCATCAGCAATGCGTAGGGCTGCAATATACATGCGGCATTGTTCGAGGGTTTGCCTTTTGGTTAACTGTGTGGCTTCTTCAGTGCCCCAGTTAAAAGTCATTCCTTTTTGCAAAAGCCAGTTTAAAACATCTTCAGCTTCCTGGTCAGTAACCTGAAGCATAGCCGCGTATAATGCCGACTGACTAAGGCGTTCTTTAAAGAAACCAGTGCGGTGTAGCAGTTCATCAGGAATGATAGCATTGTACATACCCATACATCCTTCATCAAACACACCCATAATTACTTTTCGTTCTTTCAGGTTTTTGGCAAAATCGCGACCTTTTTTATCATCGCTTGATGGAATTTTATTTAGCGCAAAACTTTTAACGTGACTTTGGTCATAACTAACTTTTCCGGTAGTGAGCCATTCCTGTAAACCGTCGTTAAAAAAATCATCGGTAAAATTTTCGCTCCATAAAGTGCTGTACGGAATTTGTGCTTTGGTTAAGCAGCCGTTCAGGTTTAGCATACCCACCAGTCCCGGCCATTGTCCGCTCCAATTGGCAACCGTTAATATCGGGCCGCGATGAGTAGTTAAGCCGGCCAATACATGGTGTGAGTATTGCCAAACGCTTTCTGCAACGATTAAAGGCTGCTCAGGATCTATTTTCCGGAAGATATCCATGCCCATTCTTTGCGAATCGATAAAGCCGTGTTTTTTATCCGGATCGTAAGGGTGTGCACGTTTAACCGTCCAACCAAATTTCTCAATTGCGGCAGTTAATTTTTGCTCCATTTCGGCTTGCGCTTCCCAGCAACTCTGGTTTGCCGAAAGGCGTAAGTCTCCGCTGGAAACGATAAGAATTTCGCTTGGTTTATCTGGTCTCATATTTTATTAATGAACATAAAATTTATAGGAAAATAATTTGTTCGTTTGTAATTTGGTTATGACATTGTGCCTCTATACAAAACTCAGCAATGAAATACAGCATTTTATAATGTTTTTTATCAAATTAATATAGGATATTATCATTTATCTCCCTAAATTAGGCTCTTGCAATTGGTGTACGCACAAACATCAAACGCAGACCTAACCAAATGTTTTAATTAAAATCATGAAACCTCATTTTCATAAAGTTCCCATTACCCTGCAAAGTTCTTTCAGTATCCGTCACGATATTAAACCCGATTTCGGCAACATCTGGCATTACCATCCGGAGCTGGAATTACACTATGTGATTAAGGGTGAAGGTGTGCGTTTTATCGGCGATAACATCAGTAATTTTGTGCCTGATGAAATGGTATTGCTAGGTGAAAACCTACCCCACACCTGGCGCTGCAAGGATGAGTATTTTCAGAACAACCCCGATTTAACTACTGAGGCAATGGTGATCCACTTTCTCCCCGATTGTTTGGGCAAGTACATGCTCACTTTACCAGAGGCTTACCTGATTCCGAAACTATTTGAAAAGGCAAAAAGCGGAATGGTAATTAAAGGGAAGGCGAAGGATAAACTGATTGATTTAATGCGCGCCGCAGTAGATGCTACTAATCTTGACCGGATTATTATCCTGTTATCGATTTTAAAAACATTGGCCGAAACTGATGAGTATTCGACCATTGTAACGAGTAAAAATACTTTTTACCAGAGCAATGAGTCTGAAACATTGCGCATTAATAAGATTTGCAATTATACCTTGAGTAATTATAAAAAGGATATCACTTTAGAAGAAGTGGCTTCCTTAAGCAATTTGAGCGTGACTTCTTTTTGTCGTTACTTCAAGCTGATGACTAAAAAGACTTTCTACGATTTTCTGATCGAAATCAGGGTGAGTCATGCCTGCCGCTTCTTAATCGAAAATAAATTGCCAACTGAGATGATTTGCTTCGATTGCGGTTTCAATAATGTTTCTAATTTTTACAGGCACTTTAAAAAAGTAACCGGAATGACCCCACTCGATTATAAAAGGAAGTATTTGAATTAAAATTTTTAAACCTTACAGGTTTTTAAAACCTGTAAGGTTTAACTATTCCTTTTATATGAACACCTCAATATTTAAATCACATCTTAAGGCAGTATAATCATCAAACAATTTTTCTACTTCTTTAACCACATTTGGTGTAAAGGTGCCTACGTTTCTACGGGTAAATGTAGAGATGTTTAAGCCACGTTTTTGCAGGAAATATTTAGAAACTACCGGATAAACGTTGTGCATCACATCCATGTTATCAATTAAAAACTGTTGTACTTTTTGTACTTCATCTTTAACGGCTTCATCGTTATAGTGATCGCAAAGCCACACAATCAACTCTGGGAAATAATTGCCCTGAATACAAGATAAACCAGCAGAACCTGCCTTTAAAGATGCTACGGCATGTACCACATAAGCATCATAAAGTCCAAAAGCGTTACCGTCGGTCAGTTTTATTTTTTGCTTAATGGCTTCAATATCGAGCGAAGTATCTTTATGGTAAATTACACGGCCTGTAGCAACAAAATCAGCAAGTTGTTCGGGTTTTATTACTCTTTTGTAAGGCACTGGACATTCGTAAAAACCCAAAGGGATATCGTTGGTTTGTTTTAACAGATCGAAAACACGATCGTTAAAAATGGTATCGTTTTCGTTTTCATCGGCCAGTAAACTAGTTATGGCAATAACTGCTTCAACGCCGGTGTCGCTCACTTCTTTTACAAAATCCGCTTGTTTGGAAATGGGGCCACCAAAGGTGCCGGTAGCCACCACCGGTACCGCACCATTAACCACTTTTACGACATGTTTTATTGCCTGAATACGCTCCTTATCTGTTAATTCGAACATTTCGCTCGAAAGGCAATTGGCAAATAAACCCGACGACCCAGCCTGCAAATAAATTTCTGTAAGCTGGGTAAGTGCCGGATAATCGATATTTCCGTTGCTTAAAAAAGGCGTAAGCATAACCGGGATGAACCCTTTTTGTGAGTTTTCCATTGTATTCTGATGGGATAAAATTGTTCTAAATAATTGCCGGTTAGACCTTAACCGGGGCCTGGCTGGCCGTTTTAATTTTTCTGTTTTTAATTTTCGTCAGGAAAAGCCCTGTTAAAAAAATGGTTAAAGTACCGGTTACGATAATCATGTTTTTATGCAGCGGATTTCTAAAAGCTTCATATTCCGGAGGAAGAAGTGAAGAAAATGTCATCCATATAATTACGGCTATGCCGATAATGGTTGCGGTTATGGCCTCATGGTTTTTGGTTTGCCTGCTGATAATACCCAGTAAAAACAAGCCCAGCATACCGGCAGCAAATATGCCAGATAGCTCCCACCACACATCCAGTATGCTTTTTACCCCAATCATGGCAATACCGGCAATCATGCCCAGCAAGCCAAAAGCTACTGTTGCGATGTGTAAAAGCGATAAGTTTTGCTTTTCGCTAATTGCAGGTTTAAAATACCTTTTATAAATATCGACAGAAAATACCGTTGCCGAAGCATTCATGCCCGAACTGATGGTACTCATGGCTGCCGATAAAATGGCCGAAACAATTAAGCCCACTAAACCTACAGGTATTTTAGTTACCATAAAATGCGGCATAATTTTATCCCCGTAATCTGCAGGCTGTAATGCATTTTGTACTTTCAATATTTCAGCTGCAGAAGCATGTAAGGACAAGCGTTCTACCGCTACCTGGTGTTTAATGGATTGAACCAACTCCGGGTTAATTTCGTAATAGGCGAATAAGCAAGATCCTATAATAAAGAATAATAAGGATGCCGGAATATATAACCACACACACAACCAGATTGATTTCGATGCCGCCTTGCTTGATGAAGCGGTATGGTAGCGTTGAATGTAGTTCTGGTCCATACCGAAATTGTTCAAGTTAATGAAAAAACCATAAAGCAGTACCACCCAAAACGACGAACTGATAAAATCGGGTTTGAAACTACCCAGACTAAATTTGTTGGCCGTTTTTCCAATCTCTACAATTTTAGCTACCCCGCCTGGCATATTGCTGATGATCAGATAAAGGATGAGCAGCGCGCCAAATGTTTTCACAATGGCTTGTACTACTTCTGTCCATATTACCGCTTCAATTCCTCCTAAAACGGTATAAACAATGATACAGATCCCCATTACAATCATAATCAGCTGCATCGAGTAGCCGGTTAAAGCCTGTAAACTCAGTGCAATACCGAAAAAAATGGAGCCCATCCGTGCCAGTTGCGTCAACAGGAAGCATACTACTGCATATACTCTCGCCCAGGCACCAAAGCGCTTTTCGAGGTGGGTATAAGCCGATATTTCTCCTGTATTTCTGTAAAAGGGTACAAAATATTTGGAGGCTACCCATGCGGCCAGGGGCATAGAAATGCTAAATACAAAAGCATTCCAGTTACCGCCAAAAGCTTTTCCGGGTACTCCTAAAAAGGTGTTGCTGCTTAAAAACGTTGCATAAATAGATAAACCTATTGCCCATCCGGGAATGAGGCCCGAAGCTTTTGTAAATTGCTCGGCATTTTTATTTTTCCTCGAAAAATAAACACCAACTAATATCATTCCAACCAGATAAATGGCGATAATCGCAAGATCGAATATAGGTAGACCCTTCATTATTGGTTGGCTCGTTTATTAATTTGGTTAAAACAAATATGCGTGTCTAAATAGCTGTATTCATATAAGATTTTGGCTACATATTGTACCATCTTATCTTATTGAACATCTAAAGCGTCGATACTGAGCCCTTTGGTTTCGGTAGCAACAATTCTCAATTGATAGGCGCCCGCATTAATCATACTGCCGATATTGGTACTGTAATAGTTCCATTTACCAGCCTTGGTTGGTGCAAATTCTACCTGTTCTGTTTTCATTAAAGTTCCATCTGCCGATAAAAATTTGAGTTTTGCTTTCAGCACCTGTTCAAACGGATTGTGGTATTTAATGGTTAAAGAGTAAGTATCGGCAACACCTACAGCAATATGCCAGGTTAAAACGGCATCAGTATTGGCTTTAAAAGTTACCCGTTCTTTGCCCATCAGTTCTTCTTTTGCAATGTTGCTACCTTTTAATGCGGCATCAGTTGCTTTGTAGGTTGTGGTGCTTTTTAAATCGTAAGCGGGTTGTAAATGGGTAACAGGTAAAACGAAAACAGTTGCTGTGCGGCTATCAAAAATAATTCGTTCCCGTGGATTAAGCCTTTTGCGATACAGTTGGTAGGTTTCTGCCTTACTATTGGTTAATGCGGTTTTGATATCTTCGAAACCTTGCGGCACACTGCTGTTGCGGTTCAATGCCACAAAAGTGTCTACCGTATCTGTTGCGGTAAATTCGATACTCTCCTGTCCACGAGAAGCTTTAAGCCATTCGGCACCAAACAAATTGGATGGCAAATTGGTAAAACCTGTATTTTCTCCGATAAACTGCTCCTCGCCTATATCGAGCCAGTTATGCAGCTCTGCGTTTTTTATTTTAGTTAAAAGCGATGGGCTTGCTGGCGCAGGCTTAATGTTCGGGTTTAAGCTGGCAATGGCTATAGCCGAAATAACTGCCTGCCCAACTTTTACCTCCGGAAAATTGATAGTTAGTGCGCCACCCTTAACTGTAGTTTTGATAGTTTTCTTCAACAAAGCATTGCTGCCGGCTTCTTTCCAAATGTCTAAATCCTGTATTACCGTTTTACCGTTTAAAGCTACATCGAATAAGCGCATTCCTTTCGCATCTAAGCCTCCGCCAATGCCTAACCAGGGTTCTACAAAGTAAAGTTCGACAAAATATTCGCCATCAGGCAATGGGAAGTAATATTTCAGCCGATCGCGGCCATATCTGAAAGTTTGAAATAATTTCCAGTCGGATGTACCGGCTATGGGTTGAAAAGTACGGCGCTGACTGGCAAAAAAAGTGGGTACACCCGGGAAATCTTTTGTCCAGGAGCTTGATCCAAAACAGTTGTTCGCCGTTAAATTCCTGTCGGCCGACCATTTATTGCCATTAGTGTCGATATAATCATCGCCACCACAATTCATTCGGTAAACATAATGATAGTTTTTTTCTGGTCTTGTAATTTGCTTCTCGCTAACCAGCAAGTTGAAATTCGGGCTTTGGGGTAAATTCTGCAAAACGATCTGATCTTTAGCTACTGCTTTCCCGTTAACATACCCCACAGCGTATAACACATTGTATTGAACATCAGGCTTATCCCATTGGAAATGCATACCTATGGCACCACGTTTTCTTTTGCCTAGTGAATGGCCGTTAATGTCGTTAAAAAGCTCAACTTCATCACAGTTCGAGTATGCCACTACACTATCTTTTACACCGGCTTTGCTCCAGCGGTTTGGCCAGGTATGCGATACAATGTAAGCCATTGGTTGTGTTGCTTTTGGCGCATAATTAGCCCTAAACATGTAAAAAACATCGGTAGGTTCTTCCCAGGGGGTAAACATGCCTTTGTAATTTACCGGACCAATCCGATCTAAATCGCGAAGCCCCTCGCCACCCTGAACCCGTCCCGGATTATCGTGAGAACTGTACAACCAGAAAAAATGACCAGCTGTTTTATCTTTCACCGACTCGGCAAGGCGTACTTTGGTTTCCATTAAATCTGTCATTTTGTTTTCGGTATAACCTTTACCAGCCGCATCAACATCATGCAGATCAATGGTTCGCCAGGCACCATACTCGCCTACTAAAACCTGTCTTTGCAAATCTTCGTCATAAGTTAAAGGATTGCCGCCATAAGTGCCTGTCCAGTTTTGGGGCACATCCCAATCGGTGCCTTTACCGCCATTGCAGGTGGTTACCTTTCTTTGCGATGAAGCTGTTGGATCGAGTTTGCGGATTAATTCGGTGCACTCGCGGGCAAAATCTTCGGGCAAGGTACTTTCGTTTTCCAATCCCCATAAAACCACTGCCGGACTGTTCCGTCTTTCTTTTACCCAATCGGTTAAGAGTGTTTTGAAATTTTTTCTAAACTCAGGCGTATCGTACCATATATGAGCTGCCATTTGTGTCCAGCACAAAATCCCTTCCTTATCCCAGTAATCTGAGTACAGTAAATTGTGCGGCTGGTGCGCATCGCGGAAAGCATTAAAACCGGCCGCTTTAATCTGCATCACCCGCGAACGGATCTGCTCAAGGCTAAAAGCATGGCTCTGACCAATTAAATGCTCATATTCGGCAATTCCATTGATAAAAACAGGCTTTCCGTTTAATAGAAATACCTTTTGACTGGCCTGTTCGCCTATAGGCCAGCTAACCCAACGAATGCCATAAGGCGTTAATTGTTCATCGAGTATCTTGCCATTTTCAATAATTATTGTTTTTAAAGTATAGCGATAGGGATTTTCAAGCGACCACAGTTTAGGGTTAACAATGGTAGCGGTTTTTTGCGCCACATCTATTTCCTTTCCTGCCACGAGATTAACATTGCGTCTTAATACCTGTACCACTTTTCCGGAGGCATCAAGCAAGGTGTTGGAAACTGTGACGAACCTGTTTTTGGAACTGTAATTTTTTAAGGTAGTGGTGAAGTTTAAAACAGCCGCTTTTTCCGAAACTTGATTGTCGTTCCAGATGTGTACGCCAAAAGGCATTACACGCACTTCGTTGGTAACAATCAAATGTACCGGCCTAAAAATGCCCATGGGTTGCGAGCCTTCTGAAAAGCCACGTTCGGTAGAACAACCACCATCAACCCAGGGTAAATCCTGGATATTGGCTGGATGATCGGCTCTTACTGCCAATATATTTTCACTGTTATTGAGTTTAATTGCCGCCGTAACATCGAGCGTAAATGTTGTTCTGCCTCCAGCATGGTAGCCTACTTTTTGACCATTAAGCCAAACTGTTGCATAAGAACCCACACCCTCAAAATATAAAAAGAACCGCTTACCTTGTTTAATTTCATTAGTTTTGAATGTTTTGCGGTACCAGGCATAGCCATGCTTGTTGCCATGCAGTTTGCGTTGGTAGCCTTCGTACTGATCCCAGGTATGCGGCACATTAACTTTTTTCCAGTTTCTAGTTTGATAGGTAAACGCCTGAAAGCCATCAAAAGCAGTGCTGCTTTTCTCGTCGGCAACCGTAAGCCAATTGGTGTTTAAGGAAATATCTTTGCGGATTTGGGCTTTAGCAAAGTTTATATTCCATAAGATCAATAAAATGAAGAAATGTTTCGACATATTGATTTTAGGTTCGTGTAGACATGAACCAGGGCCTCGGAAGTATCTATTACAGGAGATTGCTTCGTCGTTCCTCCTCGCAATGACGATTTTATTATTCATGTTTACAGCAGTTTCAAATCTCCGTTCAGTTTATAGGTTTCGCCTGCTTTGGTATGCAGTTGCACAACCTGGTTTTTGTAATGCAGCGTGCAATCTCCACCGGTTTTAGATTTAAGCATGAATGAAGTTAATGTGCCGTTCTCCCAGCTCAAATCCACCTCAAAACCACCTCTGGCTTGTAAGCCTTTAATGCTGCCCGTAGGTATAGCTGTTGGTAAGGCCGGCAAAATATCCAGATAACCCTGATGACTTTGTAAAATCATTTCAGCTATGCCTGCAGCGCCGCCAAAATTGCCATCGATCTGAAATGGCGGGTGTGCATCGAAAAGGTTTACATACGACCCCGCACCGTTGTTGGCCGGTTTCATTAGCATTTTTACGAGTTTCATGGCGTGGTCGCCATCTTTAAACCGGGCCCAAAAGTTTATTTTCCAGGCCAAACTCCAGCCTGTAGCATCGTCTCCGCGATATAACAGCGATTGCTTTGCCGCCTGCATCATTTTGGTATCACTATCCCAGGTAATGTCGTTACCTGGATAAACACCCCATAAATGCGAAACGTGGCGATGCTTGTTGGTGGTATCGTCTTTATCTTCAAGCCATTCCTGTAACTGGCTATATTTGCCAATCTGGTTGGGAGCCAGCTGTTTTAGTTTTTCCTCCAATGTTTTTTTAAAATCGGCATCGGTATGAAGCACATCGGCAGCTGCGATACAGTTTTTAAAGAGCGATCTGATAAGCTGATGATCCATGGTTGGTCCTGCTACTAAACCACCATTTTCAGGAGAATTGGAAGGCGTGCTGATTAACCAGCCAGTTTTAGGGTCCTTCACCAGAAAATCTACAAAAAACAAAGCCGCCTGTTTCATCGCAGGATAAGCTTCTGTTTCCAGGAATTTGCGATCCTGACTAAACTGGTAATGTTCCCATAAATGCTGACTTAACCATGCCCCGCCTGTCATCCAGATACCGTGGTTAGAAGCGTTTATAGCCGCGGTTCCGTTCCATAAATCGGTGTTGTGGTGTAAAACCCAACCACGCGCGTTGTAATATTGTTTGGCCGTTTCGCTACCTGTTTTGGTTAATCCTTTAATTTTTTGGAATAAGGGCTCGTTTAAAGCAGAAAGGTTGAGTATTTCTGTTGGCCAATAATTCATTTCCAGGTTAATGTTGGTGGTATATTTACTGCCCCATGGCGGGGTTAATAAATCGTTCCATATTCCCTGAAGATTAGCAGGCTGTGTACCTGGTCGTGAACTTGAAATTAACAAATACCTCCCATACTGCATGTACAAAGCCGCAAATGCAGCATCATTTGAACTTGCAAATTTGGCCAGGCGCTCATCCGTTGGCAACTGCTCATTTTCTGAACGTCCAAAACTCACCTCAAATTTGTTGTAGTACTGCTGGTATTCTTTAAGGTGGTTTTGTTTAATTTCAGCATAGGTTTTTACTTTCAGGCTGTTTAATGCTTTAATATTGGCAGTAGCAGGCAAACCTGAAACATCCTGTGCATTAATAAAATTGGTGCCAGCCGTTAAATAGAGCGTTACTTCATCGGCCTGATTGATGCTGATCTTGTTGTTAACGATTTTTAAAGTTCCCTTTTTAACGATGGTCGTTAGCCGGCTCTCCCCTTTCAAGGCTCCATCTTTTACTTGTACGCTTAAAGACAGTGTTTGCTTATCAAGCATCTTTACCGACGATTTACGGTGCGGACTTGATAGCACCGCATCAAAGCTAATGGCTTTGGGTTTATCGGCCGTTAAATGAATTACAATGGCCTGGTTAGGCTGACTAGCCAGATATTCGCGCTGATAATTTACACCATCAATCGTAAAAGTGGTTTTAGCAATCGCCATACTCACATCAAGCGAGCGTTTATAATGGCTAACCGGCGATTTGCTTTGCCTGAAGTATAAATTTAAATCGCCAAAAGGCTGATAACTTGCCTGATATTGCGGTATAGCAGGCGGATTTTCGTCCTGTATTTTATATTTCCATTCCTTTTCCAGCGAAACGCCTTGCGAAATGTCAGCGCCAACGGGATAAATTCCAATATTTTTGCTGGTATCTTTATAACCTACCAATCCGCCTTTATCGGCATAATTGAGTACCTGGATGGCGATTATATTTTTGCCTTTTTTGACCAGTTTTGCTGGAATGGTATATTTTCTGGGCTCGGTGTTATCGGTGTTGCCCACCAACTGACCATTGATATAAGTGAAATCCTGATCACGAACACGGTTGAGGTCAAGTACGAGGTCTTTTCCTATCCAATTCTCCGGAACATCAAAACTTGTTCTAAACCAAACTGCTCCGTCTAAATTGGCTAATCCCACAGTCTCCCAGCCATCAAAGGCAGGCACTTTAATGCTTTTCCAAAGCTTATCATCAAAACTGGTTAATGCAGGGTTTCCCTCAATGCCCTTCCCCGCTTTCATCTGACTTACCCAGGTATTCCTGTCGCCTGATTCGCTCTGCCGGCCCATAAATTCTGCCTGAGCAAGAGTTTCGGCTTCTTTTTGCTTCCCTTTAAAAAGCAGTTCTCTAATGTCGTTTAAATATTTATAGGCTCCCTTGCGGTTGTAATCTCTTGGCTTGCCGGTCCACAGGGTTTCTTCGTTAAACTGGATGTGATCTTCAGCTGTTCCGGCAAAAAGCATAGCGCCTAAGCGGCCATTACCAATTGGTAAGGCATCGGTCCATTTTTCTGCAGGTTTGTTGTACCATAAAGTATGGTTATTTTCCTGTGTCCAGCCATTCGATTGAACGGTTACCGCTAAAATTAAAGTGCCCAGTAAAAATTTAAATTTCATGTTATTGTACTTTGTCGCCAGATATAATTTCGATGGTAGCCGTTACTTCTTTTTCCTTTTTAACCGGCGTTTTTATCCTTCTGAAATTATTGTTGCCTAAAAATATGTTTTTGGTTTCAGCGCCACTCAACTTTAGGTAATTATTTATTTCGGCTGAAGGAAAGGCATTGTATAAAAACAAATCCGAAACATTGGTAAGATCTACTACAGCGGCATTTGCAGATATTTTATTGCTTTTTAAGCCATCAATAATGAGGTTATTTACTTTTAAGGCTTTTACAGCAGCACCAATTTGTGTATTTACGGATACATTATGCAGTTCAATATCAGCGGCGTTGCTGATCGAAAAACCGCTTTTGGCTTCGAGGTTAATGTCGTTAAAAGTGATATTGCTGATGGGCATTTCCTCCAAGCCGTTTAAATAGGCAGCCTGATTTACCTGCCCCGTAATATTGGCGAAATGGATATTCCTGAATATCGGTGTACGCTCTGAAACAGGCTCGGGATTGGTTTTGGCATATTGCATATCCAGTACAATGGCCTGCTCTCTGATGTTTTTCATGATAATGTTGCTTACCCTGATCTCCTCAACCACACCTCCTCTGCCACGGGCAGTTTTAATGCGGATGCCCCGGTCGGTTCCGTCAAACACACAATTGGAGATGGTGATTTTGCGCACATCGCCCGACATTTCACTGCCGATTACAACTCCGCCATGGCCTGATAGCATGGTGCAATTGGTAATCACATAATTCTCGGCAGGAACAGCCATCTTTCTGCCCGGAGCGTCTTTGCCCGATTTGATGGTGATACAATCATCGCCTACGCTGATGTGGCAATCTGAAATGTGTACATTTTTACACGATTCGGGGTTGATACCGTCGGTATTGGGTGAATGGGGATTGTTGATGGTTACCGCATGAACCTTAACGTTTTCGCAAAACTCAGGATTTACGGTCCAAAATGGCGAATTACGAATGGTTATGCCATCTATCAATACGTTTTTGCAAAACATGGGTTGTATAAACGGCGGACGCAAAAAGCCGCGTTTCATTTGTTTGGGGTCGTCGGGTAGTATAATGTCTTTATTGAGGCTGGCAAAGGTGGTTTGCCATTTCGAGATCGGCTGACCTTCTTTATAACCTTCTACAAAATCCCACCATTTTTTGCCATGCCCGTCTATAATACCGCGACCAATTATAGAGATATTTTCGGCTTTATAGGCGTAAAACAATGGCGAGAAACTGCTTACATCTACCCCTTCGTAACGGCTCTTCACCATCGGAAGGTAATCGTCGAAGTTATCGCTAAAATGAAGCTCAGCGCCGGCATCAATCAAAATCGTGATGTTGCTTTTTAAATGGATTGCGCCAGTTAAATATTTACCTGCAGGGAAATAAATGGTACCACCACCTGCTTTTGATGCTGCTTCGATGGCATTTTTAATGGCAGTAGTGGCGAGCTTGCTGCTGTCGTTTTTAGCGCCATACTTGATTACATTATAGTAGCTCTGTGCACTAAGGCTTACGGAAGCTGTTATCGCAATTACAAAAGTTAAAGTCCTGATTAAATATTTCATCTGCTTTGTTAATAAATTTCGTCATGCTGAATTTATTTCGGCATCTCTATATCGTCCTCGTTTGTAACGAGGACGGACCTGATTAGCAATTTTATCGCTTAATTTCCTCATCTGTCCGTAGAGTTCCGAAGGGCTCTACGGATTTTCGCATGGAAAAGAGGCTCTGACTCGTTCTTTGTTACTGAGTTGTAAACTCAATTCTATTCGCCAATCCGTAGTGACGCGTTGCTTAACACTACGGACAGGGCTTGCATGTGATCAGCGATTTCATCGCTTCATCCCCTTAATTCAGCTGCACTTTTATTGGCTTCAAGTCTTTGCCTTTAAAAATCACTTTACCATCTGCAAATACCAGAAATCCTTTGCCTTTATTGTATTTAGTTCCGGTTTTATCCCACAATACTGTTAAAGTTTTGTTGTGGTATGAAACGTTATCAAGCATAAACCAATCCCATTGGTTTTTAGGGATTAGCGGATATATTTCCAAAGTATTGTCTGTTCGTGGTTTAATGCCAACCAGGTTGTTGATGATTAAATCGCAAAAAGTAGAATGGTTATAAAAACTACTTCTCGGATTATCGCCTTTTAACCATTCGCCATTCTTTTCATCCTGATATTCACCAATATAAGGCTTGCCGTTTTTAGTATGCGATGCAGCGAATTTATGTAACGCTGCATAAAATACGCTGGCATTCATTTTACCATGCTGCTTGTAATTGGTAAGCAGGTTCGCCAATCCTTTCAGGGTTTGAGAACTGGCAAATGGCCAAAGCGCACCGTCCCATTCGCAACTGTGACCCGAGCCACGTGTTCTGAAGGTTGGGTTTCTCCGTTCAGCTGTAGTTAAGCCCCAGGGCGCATTAAAACCTGCGGTATCCAATAGCTGATCCCAGGCTTTTGCATAGGTAGCTTTATCATCAGGTAAATTAAAATCCCAGGGAATAAAGCCAATGGCTTCGCGAACCTCGGCATGACCTCCCTTTGCTTTTCTGGTTTCGAAAAAGGCCGAGGCGGGGTTCCAAAGGCTATCCTGAACCAGTTTCTTAACCGAGTCCGCTTTGAGGTTGTATTTGCTAACTAAGGTTTTGTTGCCAAGCATTTTACCAATCTTACTTAAAGCAATGGCATTTCCATACATGTAGCTGTTAATGGTTGGTCGCTGGTTCTGGTCTTTCCGCGATCCGCTGATCGACTCTTCCATCCCATCTTTCACATCGTTCTGCCAGAACAATCCGTTTTTAAGTTTACGTTCAGCTTCCCATTTGGTATAATCTTTATCCAACGCAGGCAGAATTTCCTTTAAAAATTCCTGATCAGGCTTTACCAGATTGTTTTGATATACCGCATCGTCGATCCAGCTGCTAAATTGGTGAAAACGCTGCTTCGTTTGACCTACATCAGCATGGTACAACCAAAATTTCACATAATCCTGCAGGTAACTGTTGTCTTTTAACCACCTGCCCTCGTAAAGGTGATGACCTAAGGCACAGCTAATTGAGTTGTATTTGCCAGCATGTTTAACCGGTTCTATGAATTCAGTAAAGATGAACCCTTCCGGTGTTTTTACCAGATGCTTGCGGTAGGTCCACCAGCGGTAATAATAATTTTGTTCCAGCACTTCATCCGGGCATTCAAATAAAGGGATTTGACCTGCCAGCCAGGTAAATGCTTCGGCATTGGGAACATAGTTTTTTACCGCTTCCGTATCAATTGAATTGAAATAGGTAACGTATTTCTTCAGCTTTTCTGTTCCTAAAATAATTTTTTGCTGTGCAAAACCGGTAATAGTGCATAACGAGAGTGTCGCAGCAGCTATCAAATTTCTTGTATTTATCATTATTCAAATAACCAATCTATGTCTTTTCCCCTGCCATCTAAACCAGCGTTAAAAATCCGGAGTTCCTGTTTATCATCAATAAAACCTAAAACCAAACAAGCTCCTTTACCTAAAGTTAAGCTATGTGTTCCGGCTGCAAAAGCGTAAGCGTGCACATTTACCGGAGGGAAACCATAAGGCACCAGAGCATTTGATATTTTAATTTCCGACTGACCATAATTATTGGCGCTTGCATCGGTTTCCAACTGTGGCGGCGCAAGGAATTGCGAATTCTTCTGATTGAAAAAACCTACCAGTAATTTTACCGGCACAGCTGTACTGAACTTAATTTCAGTTCCGTTTTTGATCTGATCTGCTTTAGCCAGTTTAATGCCTTTTAAACCCAGCAATTCATCGGCAAGCTCTTTAATTTTAACGGTTGTGTCAGTAAAAACAACAGCATCTTTGGCTAAAATATAGCTTTCAGGATGGTTTAAAATCTTTACTTCGGCAGCTTTATAGGTTACCGTTTTAGCTGTTGCTCCTTGTTTAACCGATTTTAGCGAATCGATACTGTGTTTAAAATGGTTGAGCTCTTTAGTAAAAACCGGTAACATTTCGCGCCAGTGTATAAATGTTTTATCAACCCCGCGCATGGGGATTTTGCGTTGTTTGGTTTGCATGCTATTGGCATACAGGTAGCTTTTTTCGGTGCGTTTAACCAGTTCGGCATAATGTGTTGCGCTTTTTTCGAGAAACGGAAGTGCCTGATCAAGGTCTGCTACGCTGTTAGAATATTTATAACGTAAAATCCAGAGTGCAGCTTTTACCTTTTCGGCATAAAAGTTCGCCATGGCATCGTAACAATACATGTCGTTTTTAAGGCGGTTAAATTCTGCGGTATCTTTGGTTACCGTTGGTGCAGCGTTTTGTATAGCAGTTAATGCTTTCTGACCATGCGCTACCACTTCTTTGGCTATTTGTACAGGTGTTTCGCCAATGTGCCCCTGCTTTTTCCATTCTTTTTCGGCGTAATCGATAATCATTTCGCCTTCAGGTGCTTCCGATTCGTACATTAAAGTAAATACACCATAACGGAAAGGGTTAATCAATTGCGTCATTAACATGCCCAGTGTTAAGGTTTGGCGGTTTCCATCGGTGATGCCGTATCTGCGCAAGAGTTTGGGTGAGATTTCTCCCGATTCTTCATAAGCATTTAATATGGCTTTGCCGCCAGTTAATGTGGTGCCATATTTATTGGCTAGTGCCTTACCCCAGTAATTAACTTCCTGGTTGCGGTCTCTTTGCGAATTCCATGCATACCTGGCCCATTCTTTATACCAGATCCAATCGCGGTCTACCTCCAGTAAGCGTCCTTTTACTTCGTCGGCAGTGTAAGGCCAGTCCCAATAGCTGGCTTGCGGGTACAAGTGTAAGCCTTTAGCACCATAAATCTTGTTCATGGCCTGTGCCGATTTCTGAATAAAATCAGCCGAACCATATCTGAAAGGCTCTAAATTGGCCAGAATGTGTACGTTAGAGATGTTTACTGTACCGATTGAGGCCAGTTTACGGTTCAGCTCTGCCCAGGCACCGCGTGGTGTGTAGGTGGTTAAAGCTTCGCCGTTGAATTTATTTTCGGTGTACAGGTTTTTATATAGCGGTAATGCGGCTTTCATTACGCTTGGCGCATCGGTATCGTGTGCGCGCAATACAATAGGTGGCTCTTCTTTTATCCTGGCAGCTTTTAATCCGTCTTTTACACCCGGGATAATGGTTTTGGTAAACCAATCGATATCATCCTGCCCCACGCCTTCCATAGCTTCGCCCAATGCAACCATTAAGCCTACATTTGGATATTTTTCTACAAATGCTGCGATCGATTTTTGGGTATAATCGGCAATTAACGGAATAATCGGACGGTTACGATCTTGTGTTTTTAATCCATGTTTATCAGCAAATGGCTTTGGGATAATGATATTGTAGAACATCTGGATCACCCAAATGCCACGCTTATCAGCTTCGTGGGTTAAAAACCTGAAAATTTCCTCGTTCTTTTTAAGTGTGGCATCGTCTACTTCTACTGCGTAAGGATAGGCTTTTAGTCTCAATAAAGAAGAAAATGGATGGCCGTTCCAAAGATAAAGCGAATTGTAACGGTTTTCTACCATCATATCCAGGTATTTAATCCACAAGGCTTTGTCGTAAAGCCAGGGGAAAGTTTCTGGTGTGTAGGGATATTCGTAAACATCGTGACCAGGAAGATAATCGGGCTTTTGCAAGCCAATACAAGTTCCGCGGAGTACCATTTCGGGTTGATCTGAAACGGCTAATGCAGTTGGTAATTTACCTGTTTCGTTAATTTTATCGGCCAGTTCAATACAGCCATATAAGGTGCCCGATGCATCATGACCTGCTATATATAAGGTGCCACTTTTATCTGTATAAATGGTATAAGCTTCTTTTTTTGCATTGGCTATTTTGCTTTTTAAGGCAGCCGGAAGTTTGCTGGCCAAAACCGCATCAGTAAATATGCCGATGATGATACCTGGTCTGCTTGTAGCCTTTTGGCCTTGCACGGTTATGCTGGCCTGATAACCAATTTTATTTAAGGCTTTTAAAACCTGCTCTGCGCCAAACTTTACCCTTACATGCGCAGTTGCTGGTATTAATATATTTTTTTCGGCGCGACTAGCCGCACTTGAAAAAGAGATCGATAAAAAATAACAGGAAATAAAAATCAGAAAATTTCTCATGCAATTGGCTCTTATAACAAACCCTTAAAAATTAGGATTTTGTGTAATATTTGGTTGTAATATTATTTAAATATAAAAATAATATTCAAATATAAGTAAATTAGCCTTTGGCTTTTGTAAAATTTATGCAAGGTAAAGCCCTTTTAAAGGTTTGTGGCAGGTATGACAATATCTGTTAATATTTAGACAAGAAGATAAAATTTTTAATCAACAATATTTATTTTATTTGTAGTCGTATTCTAATCAATTATAACATTAAGTCCGTTTTTTAGGCGCTGGTAAGCTCAATTTATAATTTAAGGATGCCAAATCAAAATACGTATATTACATTATCAATCAATTTAAACAACAAACATGTTTTCACTCAAAAATAAAAAAGCAGTAGTTACAGGCGGCGGAAGTGGGATTGGCAGGGCTATTGCAACTATTCTGGCCAAACAGGATGCCGAAGTACATATCATCGAACTGGGTACAGCACAGGCACAAGATACACTTGATGAAATTAAGACTGCCGGCAAACAGGCTTTTAGTTATGCCTGCGATGTTTCAGACCACCAGGCGGTTAAAGCTGTTTTTGAACAGATTGGAAGCATAAATATTTTAGTAAATAATGCCGGTATTGCACATATTGGTAAAGCCGATACCACCGAAGAAAGCGATTTTGACCGTGTAATGCGCGTAAATGTTAAAGGTGTTTACAATTGTTTGTATGCTGCCATTCCGCAAATCCGTTTGGCTGGCGGTGGCGTGATCATCAATATGGCTTCTATTGCAGCACTAATTGGCTTACCCGATCGTTTTGCTTACAGTACCGCAAAAGGTGCAGTAAAAGCCATGACCATGAGCGTAGCTAAAGATTATATCGGCGAAAACATCAGGTGTAATTCAATTTCTCCGGCAAGGGTACACACGCCCTTTGTAGATGGCTTTTTACAGAAAAACTATCCGGATAACATCCCCGAAATGTTCGAGAAATTATCTAAAACACAACCTATCGGCCGCATGGCTAAACCTGAAGAAATTGGTGCGCTTGCTTTATATTTATGTAGCGACGAAGCTTCGTTTATTACCGGCTGCGATTACCCGATTGACGGTGGATTTACTACCCTGAACAATTAATACCCTATTTTAAATACAATAAAGAACCTTTTAACATGAAATTAATACGATTTGGCGAAGCTGGAGCAGAAAAACCAGGAGTAATTATCAACGATAACTATTTCGATGTATCTGCATTGGTTAGTGATTATAACGAAGAGTTTTTTGGTGGCGATGGCCTTGAAAAATTAAAATCAGCTATTGCATCGGCTGATTTACCACAAGTAGATAAAGGTGTACGCTTAGGTCCTGCTTTGGCACGTCCCTCTAAAATTATCTGTGTTGGTTTAAATTACAAAGACCACGCGGCAGAAACTAATGCCCCTATTCCAGCCGAACCCATTTTATTCTTCAAAGCTACCAGCGCTATTGTAGGCCCGAATGATGATTTGGTGATCCCTAAAAACAGTAAAAAAACAGATTGGGAAGTAGAATTAGCTATTGTTATTGGTAAAAAAGCCAGTTACGTATCAGAAGAAAATGCCTTAGATCATATTGCTGGTTATGTATTGCACAACGATTACAGCGAACGCGAATTCCAGCTGGAGCGTAACGGACAGTGGGTGAAAGGAAAAAGCGCCGATACCTTTGCACCAATCGGGCCATTTATTGCTACACAGGATGAAATTGCTGATGTACACAACTTACGTTTGTGGTTAACCGTTAACGGCAAAACTTTACAGGATGGAAATACCTCGAACCTGATTTTCAATGTGCCGTTTATGATTGCTTATATCAGTCAGTTCATGACTCTTTTACCTGGCGATGTAATTACCACAGGTACACCTGCTGGTGTAGGTTTAGGACAAAAACCTGAGCCATGGTATTTAAAGGCAGGCGATGTAGTTGAATTGGGTATTGATGGCCTGGGTACAAGTAAACAGACTGTTAAAGCTTACATCGAAAACTAATATGAAGAGATATTGCCTGGCGCTCGATCTGGTTGATGATGAGCAGCTTATTGTAGAATATAAGCAATATCACCAATCAGTTTGGCCTGAAATTAAAGAAAGCATTATTGCTTCCGGGATCGAAAACCTCGATATATATTTAACTGGTAACCGGTTATTTATGATTATGGAGGTAAACGAAAGCTTTTCTTTTGAAGAAAAAGGAAAGGCCGATTTAGCCAACCCCAAAGTGCAGGAATGGGAAACTTTAATGTGGAAATTCCAGCAGGCATTGCCAGGTGCCAAACCGGGCGAAAAATGGATCTTAATGGATCAGATATTTAAACTTTAGTGCTTTTACAATATGATTGATACCCACGTACACTTTTGGAATTTCGACCCTGTTAGAGATAACTGGATTAATGAGGATATGCAAACCATCCGTAAAGATTTTTCTCCTAAAAACCTCTTAAGGGTGTATAGCGATTTGAATATTACCGGATGCGTTGCAGTGCAGGCCAGTCAATCGGAAGAAGAAAACGATTTTCTTTTAACCCTGACCGGAGAGAACGAAATTATAAAAGGCATTGTAGGCTGGGTTGATTTGTTAAACCCTGATCTTGATGAGCGCTTAAGCTACTGGAACAATCATAAAACCATTAAGGGCTGGAGGCACATCCTGCAGGCTGAGAACCGGGATTTTATCCTCAATCCAGCTTTTATTGCTGGAGTTAAACAGTTGAAAAAATACAATTATACATACGATTTGTTGTGTTATCACGACCAGTTGGAAGCCATTATACAAATGGTTGATCAAATTCCCGATCAGCCATTTGTATTGGATCATTGTGGCAAGCCAGATGTAAAAAGTCAGGATTTGAAATTGTGGGCTGAAAACATTAAAACTTTGGCTGCAAACCCCAATGTGCAATGTAAAGTATCGGGTTTATTAACTGAAGCAGACTGGAAAAACTGGACAGAGCAAGAACTGTTTAACGCCTTTGATGTAATATTTGAACATTTTGGCCCTGAACGCGTAATGTATGGCAGCGACTGGCCGGTAATGTTACTCAGCAGGCCTTACGAGGATTGGTTTAATTTAGTAAATAAATATACCGAACGTTTCACTGTTGCAGAAAGGAGATTGATCTTTTCTGATAACGCGAAGGTTTTTTATAGTCTTTAAAGACTGTTTTTAAGCCCCTTGTGGCTATTACCTGGCACTTAAATTCTCCAGAAACCAAACATGGCCGATAGTGCAGGATGGAGATTACAATATATAGTGTTAGTTTTCGGTTTTTAACACCCCTGCGGCCAAGATAATAAATTTAATAATGAGCAAAAAAATTACCTTTCCTTATCATTCTCAATATCCTTCTGTAGCTGACCTTAGAAGTAAAGCAAAAAGAAGAATACCAAAATTTGCATTCGATTATTTAGAAGGCGGCTGTAACGAAGGGCTAAATCTGGTCCGTAACGAAACTGATTTCGATAATATATATTTAAAACCTAACTATTTACGTGTTGGTGGAGATATTGATATGTCGGTTGAGCTTTTTGGCCGCAAATACAGTGCTCCTTTCGGTATTTCTCCTATCGGTTTGCAAGGCTTAATGTGGCCCAATGCGCCCGAAATTCTAGCTAAAGCGGCAGCTAAACACGATATCCCCTATACATTGAGTACGGTATCGACCAGTAGTATCGAACGGATTGCTGAAGTTTCGGAAGGAAAAGCCTGGTTTCAGCTTTACCACCCTACAGAAAATAAACTTAGGGATGATATTTTATCACGTTTGAAAGCAGTTGAATGTCCGGTTCTGGTTGTGCTGGTAGATGTGCCTGCCTTCGGGTTAAGGTACAAGGAAATTAAAAGTGGCCTTTCAATACCACCTAAAATGTCGGTAAACAACATCTTACAGGCATTTGCAAGACCATTATGGGGTATAAAAACACTACAGCATGGTATCCCCTCTTTTGCCACCTTAAAACCTTATATGGAAAAAGGAATGGACATGTCGCAGCTGGGACAGTTTATGAACCGAACGTTTACAGGGAAGGTTGACATAGAAAAGGTTTCGGCCATCCGCGAAATCTGGAAAGGGCCATTGGTATTAAAGGGCATAGCTACTGATGAAGATATGCAGGCAGCTATACAGATTGGTGTGGATGGGGTTATTGTTTCCAATCATGGCGGGCGACAAATTGATGCTGGTGAATCATCGATTAACTCTTTAATTAAACTCGCCGGAAATGAAGCCTATAAATCAAAACTCAAGATCATGCTGGATGGAGGAATCCGTTCTGGAGTTGATTTGGCCAGGGCACATGCAGTAGGTTCTGAATTTAACTTTATGGGCCGCCCGTTTATGTATGGCGTTGGGGCATTGGGTAATGAAGGTGGAGACCATACCATCAATATGTTTAAAACCCATTTATACCAGATTATGCAACAGCTCACGATCGAAAAAATTTCGCAATTCCCTGAAAGGTTATTAGCGGTATAAGTTAATAGAGTGCCCAGGTACCAAAAACAGGATTATCCGAAGATTTGGTTAAAAATAAAAAAAGCTCCTGTATAGCAGGAGCTTTAATTTTATATACCGGTTGGTGAGACACCGAACAATAAGCGAATAAGAAAAACACTATTCCTTGCTCATCCGTGGCCAGAAAATAGTTGCGCTAATTCTGATCTATTGGTGAGTGAGATACCAAACAAGAAATATGTTATTCCGTGCTTATCCGTGCCTCCGTGGTCAGAAAAAAGCTACGCTAAATTCTGATCTACTAGTCGGTGAGACACCGGCCAATACCCGATCTTATTTCGAGAACTTATAAGTTGTACTGGTCTTATACGTTTCGCCCGGTTTAAGCACCGTCGATGCAAAATTCGGGTGGTTTGGGGCATCAGGGAAGTGTTGCGTTTCTAAACAGAATGCCGAACGGTGAGGGTAAGATTTACCACCTTTACCATCTTTATCAGCGCCCGTTAAAAAATTACCACTGTAAAACTGTAATCCAGGCTCTGTTGTAATCACCGATAACACAATACCTGTTTTAGTGCTTTTAACAACCGCTACGGGTGCTTTACCATCGTGATGGGTTAATGCAAAGTTATGGTCGTAACCTTTACCAAATTTTAATTGCTCGTCGTTATCGCCAATTTGTTTGCCAATCAATTTACTTTTGTTAAAATCGAAAGCAGTGCCTGCAACAGGTTGTAATTTACCGGTTGGAATCAGGGTAGAATCTACCGGCGTATAAGCACTGGCATCGATCACTAATTCGTGATCTAGAATTGTGCTGTCGCCTTCGCCGTTTAGGTTAAAGTAAGCGTGGTTGGTTAAGTTTACGATGGTAGTTTTATCTGTAGTGGCCACATAATCAATTTGCAGGGCATTATCGTCGGTTAGCGTATAGGAAACCTTAACATCCAGTTTACCCGGATAACCAGCTTCCCCATCCTGAGAAACATAGCTCAGTTCCAGTTTGGTGCTATCCACTTGCTTCGCTTCCCACACCTTGCCAAAAAAACCATCGGTACCGCCGTGCAAGGTGTTTACACCATCATTAAGCTGCAATTGATATTCTTTTCCATCTAAAGCAAATTTACCTTTGCCAATCCGGTTTCCATATCTGCCAATCAGTGCGCCAAAAAACGGTTCGCCTTTTTTACGATAAGCCCCGATGCTATCGTAACCCAATACTACATCAGTTAATTTATTGTTTTTATCGGGTACCAGTAACGAAACCACCCTGCCACCGTAATTGCTAATCGAAACGGAAGCCCCCTGCTTATTTTTTAATGTGTAAAGTTTAACACTTTTTCCATCAATCGTGCTGTTGTATTTTAACGAATCGTGCTGTGCGGCTGTATCGCTGCCTTTATCCGATTTGGAGTTGCAGGAAGAAAAAGCAAGGGCTAAACACAATGTAGCCACTGGTAACGCTTTAAGAAATGGTTTTTTCATCAGTTATTATTGGTTTTAGGGTGATGAAGCAGTCGTGATTTGTACAGATTAAAACCCGCATGCTTTCATATAGATTTATTTTTGGTTAACGCTAAAGTAGTAAAAAAATAATTAACGTTAAGTTAACGATTATAATATTATTTCTCTTAATATTGATCATCATTCCCTACATCAAAAAAAATCACATAATTTAGCAAGAATATGCACGATTTGAATTTCAGACCTAAAGCTTTTCTTTTCGATTTAAACGGAACCATGATTAACGATATGGAATACCATACGTTGGCCTGGTACAGCATTATGACCGAAGATTTAGGTGCAGCACTGGATTACGAAAGTGTTAAAAAGGAAATGTACGGTAAAAATCACGAAGTTCTGGAGCGTGTTTTCGGCAAAGGTAAATTTAGCGCCGCTGAGGTAGAACGCCTTTCAGTAGATAAAGAAAAGCGCTATCAGGCCGGTTATTTACCCCACTTGGCATTAATTGATGGGCTGGCTGGCTTTTTGGAGCGGGCAAAGGATGCAGATATTCCAATGGCTATTGGCTCAGCAGCCATTCCTTTTAATATCGATTTCGTGGTTGATGGTTTAAACATCCGCCATTACCTCGATGCGATTGTAAGTGCCGATGATGTGCAAACAAGTAAACCCGATCCCGAAACCTTTTTAAAGGCTGCAGCTGCGCTGAGCACTGCACCGGCTGATTGCCTGGTTTTTGAAGATGCGCCAAAAGGTGTAGAATCGGCCCTGAATGCGGGCATGCCTTGCGTGGTATTAACCACAACACATACCATTGAAGAATTTGAAGGTTATCCGAATATTTTAGGGTATATTACGGATTACAATGACACTAAATTAAATATGCTTTTTTAAACATGGGAAAATATTTAAATCAAAAACCTGTACTGGTTGCCGTAGACTGCATTATTTTTGGTTACGATGGCGAAGAACTGAAACTTTTGGTTATAAAAAGGGCCATTGAGCCAGTTAAAGATCAATGGAGCTTAATGGGGGGCTTTATCGGCGAAACCGAAAACCTCGACGGCGCTGCGAAGCGCATCCTCTTAGAACTTACTGGTCTGCACGATGTATATTTAGAGCAGCTGCACGCTTACGGTAGTCCCGATCGTGATCCGATTGAACGTACTGTATCGGTAGTGTACTTCGCCTTGATCGATATCAATAAATACAGCAAACAGATTAACGATCAATACCATGCCGAATGGTTTAAAATTAAAGATGTACCTGAACTGATTTTCGATCACAACATTATGGTTAAAGCCGCTATGGATAAAATCCGTTATCAGGCAGCCCTCCACCCTGTTTTGTTCGAACTTTTACCTAAACGTTTTACCATCCCGCAATTGCAGGCACTATACGAGCAGGTGTACGATGCACCAATTGATAACAGGAATTTTATCCGCAAAATAACTGCCAGTGGTTTGCTCATTAAACAAACGGAAAAAGATAAATCGAGCTCCAGACGTGGTGCTTTCTATTTTAAACTGGATAAAAACAAGCATAAAGCCCAGTTTCAATCCTTTTTGAACTTTATACCTAAGGCCACAAAACAGTAATTGGCTAAGCTTAAGCGCTCGTTTTTGTTCTGCCTATTTTTTTAAGAAAAAAGATGAAAAATATTTTCAGATCTTACAAATTTAAAATCAGCAGGTTACAAACAGATAACATTATTTTAACGCTAAGAACCAAAAACATTTTATAAAAACATTTGCAAAGAAAGGATAAATCTCTATATTTGCACCTCCTTAAACAAAGGGAAATGATTCCGTAGCTCAGCTGGTAGAGCATTACACTTTTAATGTAGTGGTCCTGGGTTCGAATCCCAGCGGGATCACAGAAAGCCTCACAGAAATGTGGGGCTTTTTTGTGCTTAAAAAGTGTCGGCGCTAATGCGCTTTCACATTTTTTTGTGGTATTAAATAAGTATAAACTTAAGATAGCGATAGAATTGCAGTTCTTCACACCTGGCGCAAGTCTTAGGGCAGCAAGGAAAAGAGCTAAGCATGATGCAAAAATGCATTGCTTAGCTCCTTAAGATAGCAAATTGTTGTTTCGAACTCGGCTTATTTAAAATTTCGCCGAAATACCAACATTGATAATACCGTTGTAACCAAAGCCCAATTCGGCGAAGGCGCCTATGTTCTTGCCTGCTCTTATTCCGAGTGCATTAACCTGGTAGGCAAAGTCTGTACTGCTGGCTGTATTTGTACTGTTTCCATTTTCAGGCTTAGTTTTAGCTATGGATGCGCCTAGGCTAATGCCAGAATACAACTGAATTGTTTTATTAACGTAACGGTAATCAGTTCTTGCCATAAAAACGTTGTAGGTATTCTTATAATCCGAGCCAGCTGTACTTCCGGCAGAAACAGTTGATTTTGATGAGGTGTTTGAATATAAAACACCAGCGGTTAGCCTTGCAGTAAGGTAATAATTTGCGCCAACAATGATTGGCCCAAAGCCATGAGATGTAGTGCTACTGGCATTACCACCTGTTATTAATGAAGTGCCCATATCTGATAGGCCATCTATGATTTCTTGCGCTGAACCTAGCCCATAAGCTCCGTAAATTTCAAATTTCTGTGCCCTAACTAAATTGGTAAAACCAATAAGCAATACTAAGAGTAATATTCTTTTCATATCTAATTATTTTGGGTCGTAAATAATATAATTATAAACATTAAGTTGTATTAATGGAAAACAATTAAGGAGCTTTTTAATGTATAAATCCAGTAGTAAAAGGCAATACACCTTAACTACGTTAATTGCTTAATGGTGGCTAATTTTATCATTAAGTAATTAAGCACATTAAGAAATGTAGAATCGCAGTTTTCAGCAATCCCCCGTTATAAACGAGAACGGTATTTACTTTTAGGTTTGTGATCACATTCATCAGCTAGTCCCGCCTCGTAAAGCCGTTTTAGTATTTCCTCATCCTTACCTCCGTATCGAAGCCCTGAGATACATGAAACCTGCATTGCGCTTATTGCCCTATTGAGTTCATCGGGAGTTTGTGGCTGCTTTTTAAAATAGCAATGTCCGTATTCGATTTTCGAATGTTCAATCAGATCTGGCGCTTCGGCTTCAGGTGCTCCACAAGTAATACATACCTGGTTCTCTACATAAAAATCTCCCTGAACGTTTTCTGGGTATCTGCCTGGTAGTTCCTTATCGAAAAAATTTCCAAATATTTTCATTATGCTATTATTGATTGTGGAGGAGTAACCACTTATTTAGCGTTTTACCAGCCAAATTTTCTTTCCTGCGCATTAAGTAATTTATCCACTTTCCTCCACTTAGGATCGAAGTCAATTTTATAAGTGAAAGATACGAATCTGTCTTCTGATTGCGCAGACATTGTTAAAAATTGCGCTACAGGTGCATCCTTTTCAGCATAAATAACATATCTATTCCTTTATCTGCTGCGAGCCTGGAAACTAAATGGCAAATGCACATTTTCTTTAGCCCATCTAAAAAGAAATCCTCAATTGTTCCCATATCCAAATCAGGATTATCTTCAGCAATTTTATCAGTAAGGTCGATACTTATCCTAATGTGATAAGGACAAAATTCTTTGAACTCATATTTGCTAAAAGCCTTATCAACCCAGCCTGTCCCTGGCTTACCGTTTGGCATGGTCAACTTTAGCAACGTAAATGAATGTTGTGGATATACCTTCTCTGAATAGCTCACTTTCTCCCAATCAATGGATGAGGACTTCTTTGCCAATATTTTTTTTTAAAAACTCCACGCTATTGGGAATAAAAATCTAGTTTGTAGAAGATAGAGACATCGGAAGTTTATTTGCAGGAGCTTTGCCGTAGTGGGCAGTGTACCATTCAATGAGTTTATCCGATTTAAACTGACTATTCCCATTCACTCCCCTAATAAACCGTTTAGCGGATTTGGTTCCATCTTCGCCTTTTATGGCCTGGCAAATAACATAATCTACTATAATTTTGTCATCTGGTTTTGGGCCTTTGTAAGCTAATATCGCACCATCTTTTCCAATAATGAATGGTGCAGGATCGCCAAGTTTCAAAATCTCTCTGAATTCAGCCGATGAAGCATTGTTAACTAACCTATTGGTATTTAATGTCGTATCAGAGCCTACATAAAGCGTAGCAAAAACTACATCCGGATATTTAGCAAAACGTTCCTTCAATAACAGGTATGATTTTTCTTGCTGCTCAGACAGTTTCTTATTTCCCCAAACATATAGATAAACCGTTTTTTGCGGGTACAAATTGCCAAATGTTTCACTCTTTCCATTCTGATTTACAATTTGGATATCAGAAATATGGGTACTGGTGTAATCATTGTAATCTTTAACCAAGAGTTTGGCGAAACCCTTAACCATCATGGTGCAAGAGCTGGTAAAAACGCAAAGCGCGAGGATAAGCAGGTAAGTAGATTTTTTCATAGTTTAAAATTTCTTTGGTGCTGTAAGTATCTAGGTAATTATGTTTTTAGGAAAGACGACGAGGATCAATAGAAGGTTGCATCGCTATTCATATTTTTGTTCATCACATGCTTATTTTAATCACCAAGGGATTGAATACATTAAGAAAGGGCTGTTTCATTGTCAGGATAAGATGTGCTAATTATCTGCTGAAATAAGCGGCTTAACTATCTTAATTGGTTGAAGGTGGCTTATTTTAATCATTAAGCAATTAGCACGTTAAGAAGGACTGTTTCAAATTCAGGATGTAATTAACGCTCAAATGTATTATGTAGTAATGATTGATATAGATTAAATCACTCCTCCCTCAACCCTATCGCGTATTGCTGTTTGAAGTACACTTACATCAATATCTTTCAAAGCTTTAAACTTAATGCAATAGCCTGTAACGCTGGCTTTGCCAATTGTTGCGCCGTAGGTTTGGGCTAAGTATAGCTTATCTTCAATCCCCATAATGTACACCGAAATACCAGTTGTATTGGCGCTGAGACCAATCTGATAAAAATCTTTGCTTCTGCCATCAGCATAGGTGATGGTGTAAAGCCCATACCCGATGTTTGGGTTGGAAACAATTTTACCTTCACTGTTTTTGCCATCGAGAAACCAGAGTTGAGCAGTTGGCATTAGTGCTGTAATGATGTGGTGTAACGCCTGCATGTCGCTGCGTTTGGCTTCGGGTTGACTGGTAATGTAAGCTTCTATTTGTGCAGGGATATTCATTTATATGTTGAATTATACTGTCAGGCGTGGCGCTAACAACAAATATATCGATTTTAACAATCGGATATTTATACCCTTATTTTTTTGTATCTTAGGGTAAAGAGAATGATTCCAATTTAATCGATCTGATTAAATTCCAAATAACCACTAAACCCCACCTTAATTCCGCATTCACCCCACGTTTAGGCCACCTTTTAGCCAGGTTTACTTCGTACCTGCTTCGCCCCGTGCTGGGGATTGCTTTGAGCATACAAGGTGAAATAGTAAGTACCATTGGCTATAGTTGTTGGCTTTGGTTGATAGGACTTTGGATTATAGGGTTAAGAACAACTAAATATTAGGTTGAGCAATGCTAATCATGGGCCGATTTTGGGGTAATTTTGTGTTAGCGGATGGTGAGCTATATCTGATGGTTTCAAATCTGTGATTTTCTATGCATCTGTGACAAAATAAAGCGAATTACCTAGCCCTTTTCACCCACAGCCACCAACATTTCGCAGGGTCCCTCAAAACCGTTTTCTGTTTCAAACTGTTTGAGCGCTGTTTCTATTTCATCCCATACCGTAACTTTCTCAGGTTCGGATAAACCGCTCATCATTTGATGCAAAGCCCCGAACGATTCTTTTTCAAATTGCAGGCATTGTTTAGCAGATTCGCAAATTAAAGGAGCATTAATCAGACACGATTTTACATCTTTAAACCCAGCCATAGAAAAAGCCAGCTCAATAACCCCTTTCTGGCTTAAACTAAAAGGCCCCGGCTGGCCCGGTAAAGTAGGTGGTAGTTTGGCATGTGTGCGGATAATAGCGGCCGGTATAGCGAAAAATGTATTCTTTTCGGGTACGGAATAAACAATGGCAGCTATTTTTCCTCCCGGTTTAAGTACCCGTAACATTTCTTTCAGGGCCTTTTGCTGATCGGGGAAATAAATCAACCCAACCCTCGAAATTACAACATCAAATGTTTCATCATCGAGCGTTAGCTTTTCGCCATCCATTACAGCGGTGTCAATGTTGCTCAATCCGACCTGTGCGGCCATTTGTTTGGCATATTCGAGAATATTAGCAGAAATATCGGTAGCTAAAACCCTGCCTGTTGGCCCCACCATTCTGGCAGCAGTAATAGATTGCTCTCCGGCACCAGCAGCAATATCAAGCAGGTTTTGTCCGGTAGTTACGCCAGCCATATTGAGCATTTTTTCGGTGGTTTTGCCCAGCCATTGGTGCAACAAAGGACTCCAGCGATACCAGGCCTCTGCCGCTTCCTGCCATTGCTGGTGGGTGGTTTGTTTGTATTTCAGAGGATCAAATGGTGGAGGGGTTGAATCCATAACTTTAATTATTGCTGCTACTTAAATTTAAGCATTGGGATTGGTATTAATTGTATAGCCAGTTTACAATTTAACCTACTGCTCTGGCCATTGCCCTGATCCGATTTTATACCTGGGAAATGAATATCGAAGCCCCGCGGCGTCAGGCGGAAAAAAGCCTGTGGATATGGAACAATAGTGAAAGCATTACGGTTCCCGCATACGCGGGAATGACGGACCTACGCAATAACGATAAGCGAATGGAATAACAAAGGCCCTTCGATTCCGCTATTATTGACAGACCCAATAGAAGAATCGTCATTTCGACTGAAGTGAACCGGTTTTTCACCGGTAGCGAACGGAGAAATCTATAAAGACAGATTTCTCGACTACGTTGCACTTCGCTCGAAATGACGACACCGAAGTATCCGGCATAGGAGATGCTGAAATACATTCAGCATGACGATCCTTTGAATAGCATCACTTGATAAACAACTTAAAACAAAAAAGCAGGCAGCTCCTTTTACGGAGTGCCTGCGCTATAAACCGATGCTTTTCACATCAAAATGTAGGGTGCTATTTACTTTTAATCTCTGCCAGTAAAGCAGCAAGTGCCTTTACTTTATCGGGATAAGTAGCAGCCAGATTATTTTTTTCTTCCTTGTCTTTACTCAAGTCATAAAGTTGTGGCGCATCCAGGTTTCCGGTTTCAATACCTACCGCCTTAGCATAAGCAGGTCCTTTTTCTGGTGTAATGTATTTCCAGTTATCTTTAATAATGGAAAGCGCTCCACCCTGCTCAATATAAACAGAGCGACCGGTTTTATTTTTTCCTAAAAAAGAAGCCAATTGGTTTTCACTATCCGTTGCCGTTCCAGCCGGTATTTTGGCCTGCAATAAGGCAGCAAAAGATTGAATAAAATCGATTTGCGATACCAGCGCGTCAGACACAGCCGGTTTAATACCCGCTGGCCAGTTGATGATAAACGGCACACGCGTACCGCCTTCCAGTGCGCTATATTTACCACCCCTAAGTGTTCCGGCAGGGGTATGTCCGTTGCGTCGTGTAACAGCCTCATCCTGGTAACCATCATCCAGCACCGGACCATTATCACTGGTAAATACAATCATGGTATTTTGTGCAATGCCCTGATGTTCAAGTTCCTTCATAATTTCTCCTACTGTCCAGTCTAATTGCAAAATAGCATCACCTCTGGCGCCTAAACCACTTTTATCTTTAAACATGGTTGCCGGCATACGCGGTACGTGCGGCTCAGTTAAAGCGAAATAAAGGAAAAAAGGCGATTGTTTTTTCGATGCAATAAATTGTTTGGCCTGCGTAAGGAAGGTGAAAGAAAGCTCTTCGTCTACCCAACGGGCCATTTTTCCACCCGTCATAAAACCGATGCGACCAATGCCATTTACAATGGTATTATCGTGCCCCTGTCCCGGTGTGCTTTTCATTTTTAGCAGCTCAGGGTTTTCCTTTCCGGTAGGTTCGTCGCCAATTTTCTGCTTGTAATCTACTGCAATCGGATCTGCCTTATCCAGCGCCACTACCTGATGATCCTGAAGAAAAACAGTAGGAACCCGATCGGCCGTAGCCGGAAAAATAAAAGAATAACCAAAACCAACTTCATTAGGTCCGGGTTTAATTTCTCCGTTCCAGTTTTTTTCTACCTGATCGCCAAGGCCCAGATGCCACTTACCCACAATTGCGGTTTGATAACCAGCTTCTTTAAAAACTTTTGGTAAGGTCTTCCTGTCCGTTGGAATAATCAATGCAGCATCGCCAGGAAGAATACCTGTTCCTTTTTTCCGCCATGGATATTCGCCAGTCATTAAGGCGTAGCGCGCAGGTGTACAGGTAGCTGAAGTAGAGTGTCCGTTGGTAAAGCGGATACCTTTGGCAGCAAGTTTATCCAGATTTGGGGTGTGCAATTTAGTTGCACCGTAGCAGCTCAGATCGCCATAGCCCAAATCATCGGCACAGATTAAAATTACATTGGGTTTTTTCTGGGCAAAGCTCTGCAGACCAAAAAAAGACATTAAAATCAGTAATGGAATTTTCATTTATTTAAGTTTAGGATTAATATTCACCTCGCTCTGTGGTACAGGCCAAAGTTCGTCCTGCCCAGTTCTGAAAGCTTTAGACGTTACAAACCATCTGCTGTAAGGATCTACAGCTGTTCCTTTTTTCCGAAGATTGGTTGCTCCCGGAAAAGCCGCACCGTAGAAATCGCCGTTCAGTACCTGTCCGATATTTTTCCAGCGTAACAAATCCCAATAGCGGATTCCTTCCAGTGCCAGTTCACTCCTTCTTTCCCTGCGTAAAATGGTACGCAATGCTGCCTGATTGGTTTCTGTTACTTTAGGCATGTTAACTGTGGCCCTGCCGCGAACTTTATTGATGGTTTCATCAAGCAAAGATTGATCGATAGCCGCACCAGATTCGAGTTTGGCTTCTAAATAGCTTAGCAAAACCTCTGCATACCTGATAATTGGTAAATCGACGCCCGAGTTTTGCAGGTCGCCACCACTAAAAGCCTCGCTGTTAAACTTTTTAAGTGCATAACCGGTACGGGTGGCTTGTTTGGTTGTAGTTAACTGGTCGGGAGAACTGCTGTCATCTGGATTACTGGTATAAACGATATTTTTGAAAGCCTGCCCGTTATACAATACCGTATATTTCAGGCGCGGATCGCGGTTAAGGCCTACATTGGCTGCATTGTACCTTGCATCAGCATAAGAAAAAGGCGTACCATCTGTAAATTCGTACGATTCTACCAAACTTCCCAGCGGACAGTATAAAACATAACCGCCCAGTTTAGCCGGATAATTATGCTGCATCATGGCATTGGGTGCCAGATCCTGAATGTATTGTGTGGCAAAAATAATCTCTTTACTGGTTTCGTTGGTGCCATTAAAAAGACTTTCATAATTCGGATCAATAAGGTTCTCATTGAGATCGATAAGCTGTTTATAGGTAGCTGCAGCTTCAGTCCATTTTTGTTGGGCAAGATAAATGCGGCCTAAAAATGCAAGTGCTGCCTGCTGTGTAGCCCTTCCACGTTCGGCAGCCGGCATGCTGTTCTGTTTCGGTAATGTAGCAGCAATGGCCTTAAATTCCGTTTCGGCATAGGCCTGAACCTGATCTTTGGTACTTTTGCTTACGGTATTGGCTTCGGTAAGGGTGAGTGTTTTTTCGACTAAAGGAACAGCGCCAAAATATTGCGAAAGATAAAAGTACTGGCAAGCCCTTATAAACCTGCTTTCTGCAGTCATTCGGGCTATTTTAGCAGCATCAATCGGTGCTTTGGCAATATTCTCTATAAAGTAGTTACACCTTGCAATACGTTTGTAACTTAAGCTCCAGTAATTGGCCAGGTAACTGTTGGTTGCCGTTAGCGTGCCATTGGTGAGTGTATTAAAACCCGAATTGTCTCCTCTCCTGTCGTAAGCATTATCGGTAGCAAATTCGAGGTAAAGCAAACCATGGTAAGACCACCAATCGGTAGCCGAAAACTCTGCACTGGTTGGATTAACCGACATCTGAATATTTCCTTTGTATACCCCGGTTAGTGCCAGCATGGTATTTTGTTCGGTATCCCAGAATGTTTGGCTCGAAAACTGATCCAAAGGCGCTCTGTCCAGTTCTTTCCTGCACGATACCATCAGTAAAAGTACAATTAAGCCTGGTAATATAGATTTATATAATATTTTCATCTCAGTAATCATTAAAAATTAACATTTAAACCCAGTGTGTATACTGCCATAATCGGATAATAAGAACCACTTGTAATGGTTTCAGGATCCCAGCCTTTAGGATATTTGCTGAAAGCAAGTGGATTTTGTGCTGTAGCATACACCCTTAGGCCCTCAATTCCCTTATCTTTTAACGATGCTGAAGTAAATTTGTAACCCAGTTGTACATTCCTCACTTTCAAATAACTACCGTTCAACATCCAGAACGAAGAAGTTAAGGTATTTGCTGTGCCGGTATTCGAAATGGTTTCTAAGCGTGGGTATTTGGCATTGGGATCGGGATTGGCAGTCGACCAATGCGAATCAGCCTGGTAACGCTGAATATTTCCGTTCTGGTAAAAAGCCCATCCGGCATAACCATCCAAATAACCGTTGGCACCACTTATGCCTTGTAGCAGGATAGATATATCAAATTTCTTGTAGCTGGCTGAAAGGTTTAAGCCAAAAGTGTATTTAGGTATCCTGCTGCCCAAAAAAGTACGGTCGTAAGTGGCATCTACCTTACCATCAGGAACACCATTGGGGCCACTTATATCCTGGTAACGGATATCGCCCGGTTTTACATTCGGGTTAATGCTTTTCTGATTGGCATAACCGGCAATATCGGCGGCATCAACAAACAAACCATCAGCCCGATAGCCATAGTACATATCCATAGGAAAACCATTAAACAAGGTTGATCCGTTTCCTACCATTCCGTTAGGTTGGGTAATATTACCTACACCCAAATCGAGTACTTTATTGCGGATCACAGAGAAGTTTCCGTTTACTGCGTAATTTAAACTGCCAATGTTATTTCTATAATCTAAGGTAAATTCCCAGCCACGGTTGCTTAAGCGGCCAGAGTTTTGTAAGCCAACGCTAAAGCCCAATACAGTTGATACACTGGAAGCCGGACTAACCAAAATATCGTAAGTATAACGATCGAAATAGGTAGCACTAAAGCCCAGTTTCCCTTTAAATAAACTACCTTCAACACCTAAATCCTTTGTTCGGGTCGATTCCCATTTAATGGTTGGATCTACCAGTCGGGTATTGGCTACACCGGTTGATAAAGTGCCACCAAAGGGATAATTAAATCCCGCATTCAGTACGTTTTGATAAGCGTAGTTACCAATGTTCTGATTCCCTAGTGTACCGTAAGAAGCTTTAATTTTAAGGTCGCTTAGCCAGTTGAATTTATCTTTTAAAAATGACTCTTCCGAAATACGCCAGCCAATAGCCCCGGCCGGAAAGGTTGCATATTTACTGGCGTCAGGAAAGCGTGATGAACCATCGTAACGTACTGTAAACTCGGCCAGGTAGCGGTTGTTGTAATTGTAATTCAATCTACCAAAATAAGAATCGAGTGCAAATTCAGCTCCGTTTCCAGTATTTTTTTGGGTACTGGCATCTCCGGCATTAATTTGGGTAAGGGTATTACTATTGTATCCTGATCTGTTTGCCGAAACGGTATCTGTTTTATTGAATTCGTACGAATGTCCGGCAAGAATACCAATCTCGTGGTCTTTGATCTTTATTTTATACTCAGCCAGTTGTTGTAATGTTTTGTAGTTATTATTTAAACTAACCTGATTAAGGCTTCCCGGGCCAAGCGTAACAGTACTGTTTAAGCGTTGGTTGGCTAAAAAACGTTGCGAATTACCCGTTAGTTGGGTATATCCACCAATAACAGAAAGTTTTAAATTTTTAATTACTTCCCAATCCAAACGCATATTGGCCAATAAATCGGTCTGTTTGCTTTTAAAGAAAGATTCGTTATCCGAATAGGAAACCGGTGTACCTTTAGCCACAACACCCAGTCCATAATCTCCGTTACTCAGTTTGTTTACATAAATGGCTGGTACCCTGATTACCTGGCTAATGTTGGTTAACATATCAGTCCAGTCTAAAGTGGCTGGCGGTGCAGGCTCGTTATTAATGTATTGCGCTCCCGAAAGACGCGTGGTTAATTTAAGCGTTTTGCTAATTTGATTAGCCATATTGAACCGGATATTATAACGGTTATAATTGTTCTTTTCTACAATACCATTTTGATAGAGATAACCAGCAGAAAGTAAATATTGTGTATTACCTAAGCTATTGGATAGCGATAAATTATGCCCGGTTTGAAAAGTTGATTTTTTTAATACCTGATTGATGTAGTTTTCGTTGGGGTAATTATCCGGATCAGAGCCATCTTTATATTTTTGGATTTGCGTTGCTGTATAAGCACCCGGCTGTGCTTCGTTAAGCAAGGTAGCATACTCCCACGAATCGACAAATTCGGGGTAAGCTGTAGCCCGTTGTGTACCGGTGTAACCGTTATAGGCAATTTTAATTTTACCGTCGCTACTGGTTCCTGTTTTGGTGCTAACCAAAATTACACCGTTTGCCGCCCGCGAACCGTATATGGCAGCTGTTGACGCATCTTTTAGGATCGAAATATTCGCTACATCGTTGGGGTCGATATCATTAAACGAGTTTACAGGAATGCCATCAACAAGGATTAATGCACCTGCATTAGCTCCAAAGGAACCTACACCCCTGATTTGAATGTTACCAGTACCTACACCTGGCTGACCGCTACGCTGTATTACCGTAACACCCGGCAACTGGCCGGTAAGTGCGTTGGCTAAAGAAGATACCGGCCTGTCGTTGATGTCTTTGGCTGTTAATTGTGAAACTGATCCGATGAGGTTGGCTTTCTTTTGTGTACCGTAACCTACAACTACTACATCGCCCAATTTGGCAGAAACCGGACTAAGTTTAATAACCAGTTGGCCTGATGTATTTACGTTCACATCTTGTGGTTCATAACCTACAAAGGAAATGGTTAAAACAGCATCTGCTGAAATTCCTTTCAGGGTAAATACCCCATTGAGATCTGTTGTTGTACTTATATTTTGTCCTTTAACTTTAATACTGGCTCCTGGTAAGGGACTTCCTGTTTCATCGAGTACTTTTCCGCTAACATCTTTAAGCTGTACAATATTGCTATTTTGAGGCAGTACATTACTTTTCTGCTGAACGATAATGGTTTTATTGCTAAGCATATAATCAAGCGGTTGGTTTCGAAAGGCATCATCCAGCACTGCTGTAATGCTTTGATTATTGGCTAATATGCTTACGGGTTTCGCATTTTTAAAAACATTGCCCATATAAATAAAGCTATAGCCACTCTGCTTCTTTATTTTTTTTAAAATATCTTTCAGTGCTGCATTATTTTCTTTTAGGGTAATATTCTGACCATCGGCACCGATACTGATCTGTAGAAAGATCGATGTCATCAAAAACATGGTCAAAGAGATTCTCATAATAAGGTATCGTTTTAGTCCGCGTGGGGCACAAAATGCCCTACCCAAGATTTTTTGTTTAAAATTCATACATTTGGTTTGCTAAGTTGGTTTATTGAAATAATTAATATTGCTTTAAGCCTTTATCAGTAATCGGAGGCGTTGCCGCGCCTTCGATTTATAGGCTAAATTTTAGTGACTGATGATTAACCTCCTTCCTTCAACTTTGAAATTTAACCTGGTAGTTAACCTAAGCACCTGTAGTACCTGATCAATATTATCGAACCGAGATACAGAACCTCCTATTTCAACTGCTCCAAACTGCCCGGTGTACACTACCTCGAGGTTGTACCATCGTGCTACTTTTCTAACAGCAGTTTTAAGATCTTCGTTATCGAATACAAAATAACCGTTTTTCCAGGCCACAGCTTCTTCGGTATCTACTTCCTTCACATCAAACTGGCCACCATTAAATTGAGAAGCTTGTCCGGGTTTTAAAAGTACTGTAGCGCCTGTTCCTTTGTTTTTTTCTGTTACGCGTACACTTCCTTCGAACAGCGTTGTTTTTACACTGCTTTCTTCGGGATAGGCATTAATATTAAAATGAGTACCCAATACAGCCACCTCTTGCTGAATGGTTTTTACAACAAATCTTCTTTTTTTATCTTTTGCCACTTCAAAATAGGCTTCTCCTTCAAGCTCAACAACTCTATCATGGCTGCTAAAAGCCATAGGGTAACGTAATGAAGAAGCTGCATTTAGCCAAACTTTGGTGCCATCTTCGAGTATAAGCTGATATTGTCCGCCATTGGGGGTTTGTATAGTATTCGATAGGTGTTCTAAACCAGTTTTTTGCGTTGATTTTGGTATCCGGTAAAGTAATTGGCCATCTGCCAGTTTTACAATTTGAATTCCAGATTTTTGAGCAAGTTCTCCGTTCTTAGAGTCATCAAGCGCCACTTTCGTTCCATCAGCAAGCGTTAACAATGCGCGGTTGCTACCGGGTATTACAGGTGTAGTTTGCTTATTTACCAATCGGTTATCTTTGGCATTTTGCGTACTGTAAAAATAAAAACCAATGCCCACCGCTACAATAAGGGCAGCAGCAATGCCGAGGTTCCGAAATAGTTTAATGGTTTTGCTTTCTGGAGAAAAGTCTTGTGCCCTAAAACCTGCTTTTTTCGAAAACTCATCCCATACGGCAGTTTTAATCCCATACAGTTCAGCTTCACTGTATGCGGGTATCGGCTTTCCGGCTTCTGCCAGATACCAGCTCTCCAAAATGTTAAGCTCCTCCGGAGTACATTTTCCGTCCTGGTATTTTTGTAGAAGTTCTTTAAAGGTGGATTCTTCCATGTTCATTTCAATAGGCTTGTTAAACTAAGACGATTGAAAGCGGCGATGGTATGAGAAAGAAAAAAATATTTTAATTTAAGCTAGAAAAGCATCAGGCAGGCACCTATTTTATTGCGCAAAATACGAATAGCATTGCCTATCTGGCTTTTAATGGTGTGTTGGGTAATGCCTAATTTTTCAGCAATTTCTTTGTGCGACATGTTTTCCCTACGGCTTAACAAGAACACTTCTTTCATTTTACCGGGGAGTTCGTCAATCCCCTGTTCAATAATTTTCTCCAGTTCTTTACGCCTGACCTCCTGGTCAGTAACAAGTTCACCCTGATCGGAAAAATTACTAAAGGATTCGAGATACCGGTCAACTATTTTCTGGTGTTTGATATGATCCAATACCATATTCTTTACCGAACGGTATAAATAGGAAGAAAGCGTAGTTTTAAAATCAATATTATTGATGTTGGTGTAAAGGCTAAAAAACAGGTTCTGAACAATATCTTTAGCTTCATCTTCATTGCCTAGTATTTTTCTGGCATGTATAAAAAGCATCCCCCAATACCTTTCGTAAATATGCGAAAAAGCAAACTGGTCTCCTTCTTTTGTTAATTGAATGAGTGCCAGGTCGGGAAGTTCAGTATAATTATCCATTAACAATAGAATGACCTCAATTTAAAATTACCAGCTACCGTTTACAGTAGCCTATAATTTAATGAATTCCGACCTGTTTGGTTTTGTGAAATCGAAATTCTTCAAATCAATATTAAGCATTACTTTATAAATAAATTACAGTTAATTTTTGGTTACCATTGCGCAAACGTTTGATCAGCTGAAATTTAACTTAGTGTTATCAATCAACTTCTTAGCCTATCGTCTTTCTATTGGTACCTTTATGGGCTAAACTGCTAGGTCGTTATATGTACGATTTTACCTTTGCAGAAAATTTAAGGAATCTGTTTTTAAAGATGAGCCAGAATGGCTCGTCTTTATCGTTAAATGCTTAAGAATATGCAGGGTAAATCAGCATTGTTAAACCCAAATACGGTTGCTACTCTCTTTAATATATAGACTTGCAGCTAACAATAGGGCCATTTTACGATTACAATCAAACGGTTGCGCAATCTTTTTTCTTTTATCTGTTTGTAAATCTTTATACATTCGATTGACGTTGTAGAAAGACTTATTGCTTATCATCGATTGACTTTCAATGATTTATATGAAGTAAAAAACTACGTTATAACCAAATTTAAATAACCGTGCATTAATACCCCGATTTGTGCTGTCTGAAGGTTATTTAACCCCAACAACTAAACCAATTAAGCCCTGCAGCTAATATATAGTTTCGGGATATTTATAACCTAACCTACAAAAAACCTAATCATGAAAAGTAAACTTTTATTCTTTACTGCCCTGGCCATAACGTGCCTTGCTGCCTGTAAAAAAGCAGCTGTATTGCCCGAAGAAGTAGCAACAAATCAACCCCCTAAAAGCGGAGCAGTGGTCGAATCGGCTACACAAACCAATATTTTTAATCTTACCGAAAAGATCAGTGCTTCAATTGAAAAAGACCGCTTAAAAAACGGCTACCAGTTAACAGATTTTACTGCAACCGGTTTGTACATGGCCCCGAATGCAACCCTTGATATTACTGTAGAACAAACAGCGGGCACCCGTTTACCTAAATTATTGATTGGTACCTACTCCAGATATGGCACCTGGAATACCCAGCCAACCGTTGTACAGTTAACCGCCGGAACCAACACCATTACCAATGCAGCGGGTGGTTTGTTGTGGATCAGGTACACTAATGCCACTACAGGATCAACCGCTAAACTAACTTTTAACAGTGGATACCAGTATGCGCCTTACTTTAAACTCGGGGTAAGTACAAATTCCGACTGGATTAATCAATTGCAAACCTACACCACACCTGATGTAGTATTGGAGGGTAGCAATTGCTTTATTGTTGTTTCGCGTGCAAAAGCAATACAGTACCAAACAGAAGACCAGGCGGCGATATTGAATAAAATTACCCAGGTAATTGCTCTCGAAGATGATTTGAATGGTTTAGATAATTCATTGCCTGCACATGCAAAAAATGTGCATACCTATTTGCTTACCCAGCACGAAGATCCGGCTTATTATTTTTTCGCTTACGATTACCGTACGGCTTATATTACTTCGGATGTAAATGCCATTTTAACCTTAAGCAGCGTGGGTACCAACGGCTGGGGCATGTGGCACGAGTTGGGTCACCAGCACCAGATGATGTGGCGTTGGGGTACTTTGGGCGAAGTTACCGTTAACCTTTACAGTTTATATGTGCAGCGTACCCTTACCCCTTCTATCAACAGGCTCGTAAATGATGGTACCTGGCCAAAAGTTTTCACCTATTTAGGCAAAGCCGATGGCACCAAAGATTACAACGGATCAACAAGTTATGCCAATCCTTTAACCGACGTTTGGATCAGGTTAGCCATGTTCCAGCAATTAACCCTTGCTTATGGCGATAATTTCTACAGAACACTGGCCAAAAACATGCGTGTAGAGAATCCGACATTATCTAATGATGATGCAAAACTTCGTTACTTCATGCTAAAAGCCTGTAACATATCGGGTAAAGACCTGAGTTATTTCTTCCAGAAATGGGGTTTAAATTTATCAACTGCGGCAGCTACCACGCAAATTTATGCAGATATGGCCGCATTAGGCCTACCTGCACCAACTACCGATCCTTCTACCCTGCAGGATAATGTTGCACCACTAACCGAGTTGAGCAAAACCGGCTGGACCATAAATTCTTTCAGTTCAGAAGAAACCAGTGGCGAAGGTGCTACTAATGGCCGGGCTGCAACTTTAATTGATGGCAGTTACAGCACTTACTGGCACTCAAGGTGGACAAGCACTGCTACCAGCTATCCACACCAGATTGTAATTGATTTGGGTTCTTCTAAAACAGCAAAAGGATTAAGTTTAGTTCAGCGAAGCGGATTAAGCAGGGCAATTAAAGATTTTCAGGTGTTAACCAGTACCGATAACGTAACTTTTACTGCGGTAAACAATTACGTGGCACAAAATGCCGGCGGAGCTCAATATTTTGCTTTTGGCAGTACCAAAACCTTAAGATATCTTAAAGTAATTGCCAATAATGCGCACGATGGTTTGCAATTTGCATCCTTAGCAGAGCTGGGGCTTTATAATTAAAAAAAAACGGGCCGGTTTCGGCACGCTCTTCTGTCTCAAATAATCAATAAAAAAGCGGCATCTATCCAGATAGCCGCTTTTCATCATTAACTAATTATTTATTTTCTTAAATACTGGCTTTAACTTCGCCACAGGTAAGCATGTTTTTAGGGTAATAAGGATTTTGGATGGCCTTATCGTCGCTAATCCAGCTGGTACCTGTCATAGGGCAAACTTGCTTATAAAGGCTCATTTTTTCTGGTTTGAACCGCTCAATTACCGACCACATTTTAACCGATAGTTTATCCATATCGCTGCGTTGCTTATTGATTGATTTGGTTGATGCAATAGCCTGTGCCAGGCCGATCATTTCCTGACGGGTGGTGGTGGCCTCGTTCATTTTTTCGAGCGACAGCTTTTTAAACTTGAACTGGTTTAAACCTGTTATCAGTTCGTTTGCAAACTTTACTGCACTGAGCGAATCTGATTTAACCAGGCTATTTTTAATACCCAGGTAGCTGGCGATAAGGCTTTCCTTCAAGGCTTCGCGTTTCTGTGCCAGTTCTGGCGTACCCACTTCTTGCAAAGAAGTAAGTACCTGTGCTTTTGCACTGTTGCCAAACCATAAGGTGGCGCCGAGCAAAACAATAAGGTAAGGTTTCATATTAGGCATTTGAATTTGATTTTTTAGTTATTTTTTCGATTTCCAGCAACATGTCTTTCAGGTGCAGCTGGTTTATTCCGCTCGTTTGCGGAACAAGCAGTTTAATGGTTTCTTTAATGTCGTTTAAATGCGTTATGGCTTCTAATCGTACATCACTGCGCTGGGCAGTAGTCATGGCCTTACCATCAGCAATATCTTTCGGGTTAATAAGCATATTTAACTTTTCGAGGTAAGAACGTTGCAGGCTCCGGCGAAAAACATCGCTGGATTCTACTCCACTGAATTTAATCCAGGTGGTGTTTTTCAAATCGTTTAAATATTCTTTTACCGGATACGGATCGGCAGAGTTTAGTGCTTTCTGACTGATATTATAAATTAAGCCCTGGCTCAAAAACATGTTTAGCATCTGGTTTTGCTGCTCAACAATATCGTCCATACTTTTGGTGGCAATCCTGCTAGTAATCGATGCCGGGTATAGCCAGAGTGGCGCATCAAAAAGCTGACGACCTACGTAATCGACTACTCCTTTTACACGCTTTTTAGGTACTTCGGTATACACAACACCTGCCTCATCCGTACTTCTTTTGGTTACATAACTGTTGCCAATATTTTTCATTACATGGTACAGGTAACGGCTAAACTGGCGCACTACGGATTTGTGCATATCGCTTAAATTGCCGTAAAGATCGCCCGGTTCGTAAGTCCATTTTACCAGGTTAGGCACTACCCTTTTCAGGTTTTTAATGCCGTAATCGCTGGCAGCAATTGCATCGTCGCCAAGATCTTCGGTCTGACTGCGCGGATCTTCTTCCTTACCTTCGCCACCAAACCAAAGTTTTGGGTTGGCTGTAAGCGAATCGAGAATCATTTTTTTGGTAATCTTCTCTTCTGCATATTCATCTTTTGCCTGATCGTAATAGCGGTAACCCCAGTTAATGGCCCATTTATCGTAAGCCCCAATACGTGGGTAAATACCTGCCGGTGCAATGTGATCTTCTGGCTGGGCCACGTAGTTAAAACGGGCATAATCCATAATCGAAACGGTATGGCCGTTAGCTTCTACCCATTTCTTATCCCTTAATTTTTCTACAGGCGTTTGGCTGCTTGCGCCCATATTATGCTTTAAACCAATGGTATGGCCTATTTCATGTGAAGAAACAAATCTGATCAACTGCCCCATCAACTCATCGTCGAAATTCATTTTCCGTGCCCTTTCATCCAATGCACCCGCCTGGATCATGTACCAGCTTTGTACCAGTTTCATCACATTGTGGTACCAGCCTACATGACTTTCGATAATTTCGCCACTACGCGGGTCGCTAATTCTGGGGCCATAAGCATTTGGTGTTTCGGATGCGTAATACCTGATTACAGAGAAACGGGCATCTTCCAGGCTCATGGTGGTATCGGCCTCAGGCCATTCTTTACCTACAATGGCATTTTTAAAACCCGCCTTTTCAAAAGCCTTTTGCCAGTCGTTTATCCCTGCTATTAAGTATGGACGCCATTTTTTTGGTGTTGCCGGATCGATATAATACACAATCTGTTTTTTAGGCTCAACCAGCTGACCACGTTTATACTTCGCTAAATCAGCATCTTTAGGCTCAAGGCGGTAACGCTCAATAAAGTACTTAGCATCTGCATGTTGTCTATCTTCATCAAACAGGATGTATTTGTTGTTAAAATAACCTACCCTTTCATCAGCAAAACGTTTGCGCATCGGTACTTTAGGCAACAGTACGAAAGATGTATTCAAGCGTACAGTTACAGCTCCGGTTAAGGTACCTGAAGGAATATTGCCTGCAGAGGTGCTGTAGGTTTTGGTGGTCTTAATTTCGATATTGATAGGATAAGTACTGATCTTTTCAATAAATGAGCGGTCATCAGCTACGCTACCCAATTTCTTATCCGATTTTTCTGTTGCACCAATGGATACAATTGGGTTATCCTTTTTAAAGAAATCGGTAACCTCAATTACGGCATTGCCTGTTTTAGGGTTTTTACCCTTAATTTCGAAAGCAGCCACAATCGGGTTTTCCTGCGATTGCATTACCGCCTTATAAATAGATTCTTCGCTGCTTTTTACATCCTGACGGTACAAAACAGATCTGAGCAACAAGTTGTTGTTATTGCCTTTTTCAAAGTAAATGGTTTGCTCGTTGGTTTGTTCGCCACCGAAACTGCCCATACCCTGTGGGGTGGCCACATAACGTGTTACCACTAAAATATAACGGTTAAGCATACTGTCGGGCACTTCGAAATACCATTTCTGTTCTACGCGTTTTACATCGAACAACCCGCTTTGGCTTAGGGCACTTTCGGGGATCAGCTTGCTGTAATCGGCAGGGGCTTTCTTTGTTGTACTGTCAGTTTTTACTTGTACTTTACTTTGCGCAAAGCCACTTAAGGCAGTTGAGCAAAGTAAAATACTAAGGGTTTGTTTTATATTCATTATTTTAAAAAGGAATTATTTCGTCAGTATTTAGTTTTAAGGAAGGGTTTTTCTTCAATACATCCTGTGCAAAAGGAATAATATATAATCTTGAATTCGGCTTCAAAGTATAGGTTTGTTGCGGAACGGTTTTGTTTACTATTGGGAATAAACGGGTAACTGTTTTAGCATAATCTGCTTCCAGATTAAAGCGTTTCAGATCGAAGAAACGATTAAAACCAAATAACAGTTCTTTTCTGCGCTCTTCTATAATGAGGTTCATGGCCTCTTTTACTGTGACAGGAACAGTTAATGTTACTGTACCCGAAATAATCCGTTTTTCGCGGATTTTATTCAAGGTTGCGATGGCTTCAGTGAGTTTATTTTCGCGGGCATAAGCTTCGGCCAGAACCAGGTAAACCTCAGTAGTTTTCATCCCCACAGTCGGGTAGAAAAATTTGGTATACCCAATACTGAAATAAGCCGTACCTGAGCCTGCATCAAGTAAACTAGTACTGGTTGTATTAAAAAACAGATTGAAACGCGCATCATTACTGCCAAATAAATTCCTCAATTCGGGACTAATAATACAGGTATAGGCAAAATTCATTTCTGTAACCCCTGTCATGTACATATAGCTCAAAACTTCAGGATTGTTAGCTGCAGGTACTGGCACCACATTTGGTCCGCCTTGTTTAGTATAGGCTACCAGATCGAAAATCTGATCGTTATAACTTAATGATTTTAAAGCTGCTTCTCTGGCTTGCGCATACTCGCGTTTAAACAAATGAATCTTTGCTTTAAATGCCCAGCCAAATGCCAAAGAGGGATGATAAGGATCCGCAGGTTTATCCTGTAGATATGGAAGTGCCTCATCGATATCTTTTTGGATAAAATCGTAAACCTCTTTTACACTCGATTTAGCAGGCTGTGCTTCCAGATCGTATTTATCCATAATACAAATTCCACCATCCGTGGCTGCAGTTGCCGGATCAAAAGCCTTGGCATAAGTATTAACCAGTAAGAAGTGATCGAAAGCGCGATATACTTTAGCTTCCGCTTTAGCTAATTCCTTTAGGTTGTTTTCTCCTTTGCTGGCATCAACCAATGAAATGATCGTATTCCAGCGGTTAATGTATTTATAGGCCTGGTTGTAAAAGGTAGATGAAGAAATTAAGTTTACGCGGTTTTCGGTTTCATCAAAAGTAAAGTGCACTACATCCAGTGATTTGCGTGCGCCGATAACGTATGATTCCCGGATCCACATATCATCAACTAGATATTGGAAGTTCGTTATCGGGTAAGCCCGGTTTGGTAACGAAACCAGATCATAAAAATCTTTTGTACTTTCTACCAGAAGTGAACCTTTTGGTGTAATATCTGTATATTTTTTACAGGCTGCGAGGTTAAGCAGCACCAACAGACAGCTAATTTTATATATTATTTTCATGATCTATAAATTAAAAGGTTACATTAAGGCCCATTAAGAATGATTTTGGAATCTCGTAAGCACGTGTGCCCGAGTTAAGCGAATACGCTTCAGGGTCTATATCATCGCCGGCAGCACTCCAGTACCATAAATTATTGGCCTGTACAGTAAGTTTGGCTGAAGCAATTCTTAAACGCTGACTGATTTTTTGCGGCAAACTGTACGACAAAGAAATATTGCGCATTTTGATGTAACTGGCATCCAAAACCTGTACATCTGAATATTGCCATAAAGAGGAAAGCGTACCGGCTGAGTTTTGCAGTGCCAAAGGATAATCAACATATAAACGAGGTAGCTCTGAAGTACCACTGCTGTTCCACCTACGTGTTAAATCTTCATCAGTGATATCATAACTACTTAAACTAGTCACATCTTTACGCAGTTTATTGCCTCCCGAAAAGATGAACAGTGCCCCTAATTCAAAGTTTTTATAGGCGATACGTTGTGAAAAAGATCCGTTGTATAGTGGATTCAGCTGCCCTACACGTACCATCGCATCCGGACTGGTAATATCCTTAACGCTGGTTGGATTTCCATTAGCATCAAATGTAACATTAGCCTGCCCGTTCTGATCAAGGAAATAAGGATAACCATTGGTCATACCACCATAACGGTAGGCATATAATGAATTGTAAGGATCATTTAGCTTAAAATAGTTACTTGGCGAACCAATATAAGAGTAAGCAGTACTTGCTCCGCTGTTAACCTCGGCTACAGTATTTTTATTATAGGCAAAAATGATATTAGAACTCAATTTCCAATCGTCGGTCTTGAACCAGTCCCCTCCAACACTAACTTCTATACCTCTGTTTTTTAATGCACCGTTATTGAGTGTACGCGACGTAGCTCCAACGGTTGGATCAAGATCAGTGGTGACCAACAAGTCGCTACTGTATTTATTATACACATCAATACTTCCTCTTAAACGATTGTTAAACACCGCTATATCAACACCAAAATTAGTAGTTGCAGTTTTCTCCCACCTCAGTTTCGGATTCGGAAGCGTAACAATATCGGTGTACTGTAAGGTCGGATAAAGTGTATCGTTACGTCTGCGCGCTACAAGGTAAGGTGATGAAGTTTGGTCCACGTTTCCGTTTATTCCATAAGTTGCCCTTACTTTAAGTAAATTTAACCACTCGTAACGACTTAAAAAAGATTCAGAACTAGCATTCCAGCCTGCACCAACAGACCACAGTGGTCTGTTCCTGTATTTCGGATCAGCACCGAAAAAATCAGCCTGATCAACCCTTACACTTCCTGTTAGGTTATACTTTTGATTAAAGGTATAACTCATGTTGCTATAAAATGAAGCGAAACGATGCTTGGTTTCCTGCTGTGTTCTACCTAGTATACCCAATGTTTTGGTGCCACCAAAATAACTGGTGATGCCAGCAGTGCTTATAGTATTATTATCTAAGTTTACAGAAGTTAAAGTTATCGGATCGTAACCGTAACGGAGTTGTTCAATGGTACGCGGTGCAAAGGTCTGGCGAATTTCCATGCCTGCTATGGCAGCGATAAAGTGTTTTTGTTTGTCTTTACCGAAGCCTTGATTATAGTTTAACTGGTTACGAAAGGTATAGTTGTTAGTACCTTTTTCGTATTGATAATACCGGCCACCATCAGGTAAATTATGGGTGTATTTAGCTGTTGAGCTGTTATAGCTAGTCAGCATATTATAGGCATAACGCATTTGGTAGCTTGAAGCGTCATAGTACTGTTCGCGGTTCAATTTAGAATCTTCATACTGAAACTGCGTGTTAAAGCTTAAGCCTTTATAAATTTTTGCCTGTATATTGGCAAATGTTCTAAGTTTAAGATATTTTTGATTGGTAATACCTTGGTTCAGCTCATCCAGAATATTAAAACCGAACGATTTAAATTCAGGGTTAGCCTTTATTTTAGTTAAGGTTAATCCATTAATACTTCCACCCGAGCTAAAATTATCGTCTAGGTTAACGTAGTCGGAGATTACATGGTTACCAGATGCATCAACAATTTGCGCATACCGTGGCTGAATAGTAAAGCTATCATATGTATTTTCTGTAACGTAATCGTTGGCATAGGTGCCGTTAAACCCAAAGGTTGCGCTTAACCACGATTTAAAATGGTAGGTTGACTTAAAGTTCAGGTTAAAGCTTTCGTTAACATTATTTATGATTCTTTCTTTTCCCCGGTCGTAGTTTAATGAAAGAAATGTATTATTTTTATCTGTAGCCGAACTGAAGGAGACATTATAACGCTGACGCACTTCGTTCTGCCATACATTTTCGGTATAATCTCTTATGTAATCGTTCTGCCGCCACTGGTTTAGTGTGTTGTTAACCTGTTGATTTGTTACACTTCCGTTGGACTGATTACGATACAATTGATATAAAGGTGAGTAATATTTGTTATCGCTATAGCTTTCAAACATAGATTCGGTAGTCGCGAAACGTGCTCGTTCAGCATTGTAAACGGCCGTTTCGTAATCAATCATATCACTTGTGGAAGCATAATGCATTTTGCCAAGGTCTGGTTTGCCGGTAATAAAAAGATCGGCATTCACATTGATCTTTACTGCACTGCCCTTGCCTTGTTTGGTGGTTAGCACAATTACTCCGTTAGCAGATCGCGAACCGTAAATAGAAGCAGCTGCTGCATCTTTCAATACCGTAACAGATTCAATATCGTAAGGGTTTACCTCATCGAGAGTATATTCTGTTGGCAATCCATCAATTACGATCAACGGACTTGTGCCTACTGCATTTGAAAAAGTACCGATACCGCGCAAAAGAGGTTTATCTGGCGCAGAACCAGTAGGATTTTTGATATTAAGTAGTCCTGCTACCCTGCCTTCTAAAGCAGAAAGTAAATCAATATTAATCTGTTCGTTTAATTTTTTGTTATCTACAATGGCATAAGCTGCCGCCTCGCGTTCTTTACTTATGGTTTGATAGCCGTTCACAAAAACCTCTTTCAGTAAAGAGGGTTCGCTGGCCATTACAATCGAAATTAAACTTCCTGCAATACTGCTGCTGGCGGTATATTCTCTTTCTTTATAACCAATAAAAGTAAATACAAGTGTAGTGCTATTTCCTTGTCCTTGAATGCTAAAACTACCGTCCTGACTGCTTATTACACCTGTTGATTGGCCTTTAACACGTATTACAGTTCCAGGTATAGGCCCGCCAAGGCTATCAATCACTTTTCCTTTAATGGTAAAAGTATTATCGTTAGCAATAGCAGCTTTCTGTTTTAAAACAATCGTATTGTTATTAATTTCATAATCGAAAGGCTGATCTTTGAAAATCGTTTCGAGTACCGTTTTTAAGGAGCTGGTACTAATTTTAGCCGTAACAGGTTTGGCCTTTTTAAGGTATTCGGCATCAAAAATAAATTGATAATTACTCTTTTTCGCAATTTCTGTAATTACACTATTTATGGGTGCATTATTGAACGTAAAAGTATAAGTTGCAGTTTGTGCCTGCGTGGTTTTAAGGCCCAGTGTAAGCAAAAACAGCATTACAAAAGCCATAACCCTATTAAGTTGAAGGGATGATTTCAATTTAAAATTCTTTAAAGTTTGTTAGTGGTTGTTGATAAGGCGGTAGAAATGTTTTTGCGTAAAGCTTATTTCATTACAGTTACCCTCCTTCCTTCTACTTTAAACTTAAGGCCACTGGTAGTCGATAACATATCTAATACAGTAGCCAGGTTTTCCTGCATAGCTATACGGGCGTAAATGCGTTTTTCGGGGATTGATGTATAATCTACATCCAGCTGGTACCAGCGGCTCAGGCGTTTCATAATTACAGCCAGTTCTTCGTTTTCGAAAGCGAAGAATCCTTGTTGCCAGGCGGCCATATTGGAAACATCAACAGCCGATTTACTTAACTGGTTGTTTTGGATTAACGCAGCTTCGCCCGGATGTAAAGTCAGACTGGCATTGGTTGTAACATCTAAACAGTTTACCTTACCTTCCAGTAAGGCGGTGCTTATAAAGTCATCATCCGGATAGGCAGATAGATTAAACTTCGTTCCCAGAACGGTAATTCTTTCCCTTCCCGATGAAACTATAAAAGGATGTTCGGCATCTTTGCTTACTTCAAAATAAGCCTCTCCGCTTAAAGAAACTCTTCTTTCGGCCTGGTTAAACCCAACAGGGAATGTTAAACTCGATCCTGAATTTAAAACCACCTGAGTACCATCAGAGAGTGTAACTTTGTATTTTCCGCCCAATGGCGTAGTAATGGTTTGTAAATAACTGTTGGTATCTGCAACGGCACTTACGCGTGTATACACAATGCGGTCGCCTGATGATTTGGTGATCTGAACTCCGTAAGCCGTTGTAAAGGACTTGTTGGCTAAACTATCGAGGTTAATTTCCTGGCCATTACTCATTTTAAGTGTAGCCAAACTTCTGCCCGGCAAAACATCGGCCTGTTTAAACAAATAAGTATAAGCCAGGTAACCGATTGAGAGTACAACTAAAATACTGGCCGCAATTTTAAGCAGCGATTGTAGTGTTGGCTGTAACCTTACTGTTCGTGGTTTTTCATCAGCTGCATCAATATTTGCAGAAATCAGCTGATGGATATTGCTTAAATGATTTTGCAGATTTGTATTGGCCTCATATTGCTCTTCTGTTTCTAAAAACGCTGCTTCAATAAGCTCATGTAAATCAGCACGATCGGCCACGTTAAAATAATCCAGCAGCTGATTTAGTTCAGCTTCGGTAATTTCGTTGCTTAAAAAACGGGAATATAAGTTTTCTATTTGCGGAGTTATTTTCATCTTGCTTTGTTAGGTATACGCAGCAAAAGCAAAAACACACTACTCCTGAAATAAAATAAATTATTTATTTAAATGCAGTGCAATTGCGAAAATCATGAACTCTTTCGAATGGAAAAATACATAATCCCTCATGCTTTTGGTAGCTTTTACCAGTTGGTTGCTTACCGTTGAGGGACTGATGTTTAATATAGATGCGGCTTCTTCGTAACTCTTCCCCTCTATGCGGCATAGCATAAAAATCTGTTTTCTTTTTTCCGGTAACCGGTCCAAAGCCAGATTTAAAACTGCCCGCCGCTCTTTGTCCAGCAAATATTCTTCGGTTTCGTTGTAAAGCTCCGAATAATGATCAATCAGGTATTGTCGCATTTTGGCATGTTTAGCCAATAAACGGTAATGATCGTAAATGCAGTTTTGGGCAATTTTATAAATCCAGGCCTTAATGGGCTGGTGCTCGTCAATGAGGTCGCGTTTTAGCCAAACTTTTAAAAATACATCCTGCAAAAGTTCATCGGCCACTTCCTGTACTTTTACCATTTTTAAAATGCGTAGGTAAAGGTTACTGCTATAATGGTGGTAAACTTCGTCAAAAGCTGCTCTGTTTCCAGATTTTAATAAGGAAATAGTATCAAGACCAACCTCCGTGCTTTTGTTCATTAAGTATTTTACCTGTTTGGTACACAAAAGTAAGTATAAAATTGCAAAAGCTTTTATTTTACAGCTTTACAGCTATATTTTAACATTTAAAATGGCGTATTAAAACAAAACAGTCAGGCTTTTTAAAACCTGACTGCTAAAATTCAATTAATTTTAAGCAAAAGCAAAATTGTTATTTAGTTTCGATTAGTACATTTCCGCCGTTTTTAAACAGATCGTGAGCAATAAAATAGCCCTCATTCGTTTTACCGTTTACCTTAATCTCGCTAATGCCTCTTCCCTTTCCGGGCTTGGTAATGGTTAAGATTTTTCCGGTACTGGTTTTCCATTTCACTTCATCAAACAAGGGTGCAGTTACAATATATTTGGGGTCGGTAGCCGAAAATGGATATATACCTAGCGCGCTGAATACATACCAGGCCGACATTTCGCCGGCATCGTCCATACCCGACAGTGCTAAACCATCGCTACCTATGCCATATAATTCGTTTAAAATTTTATCGATTATTTTCTGCGATTTTTCGGGCTTACCAATAAAAGTATAGGCAAATGGAGCTTCGTGATCGGGCTGGTTACCCTGACAGTATTGGCCAATCATGGTTTCTACGTTGCGGGCAATGTATCTCGGGTTCCAGGGCACGGTAAATAACGAGTCTAACTTCGATTCAAAACCTGCTACACCACCATAAAGTTCAATAAGCCCCGGCATATCGTGTGGTGCATAAAAAGAAACCTGCCAGGCATTGGCTTCGCGGTACATGTATTCGTAGTAAGGATATTGTGGGTTGAAGGGTTTAATCCAGTCGCCGTTTTCTAATCTGCCACGCATAAAACGGGTTGAAGGATCGAACATGTTTTTATAGTTTTTCGATCTGGCCATTAAAATGCGGTAATTGGCGGTATCGCCCAGTTTTTGCGCAATCTGTGCAAGCGAATAATCATCGTAAGCGTACTCCAGCGTTTTAGATACGCCGGCTTTGGCTTTGGTTTCTACATGCGGGTTCTTTACATCAGGATCAGAAATGTAGCCCTTTTCGATATACTCTTTAATAAACGGTCTTGCACCACCGACTACATTGGCATTGCGTAATAAAATCTGGTAGGTAGCCTGGATATCGAAATCATCAATTCCCCTTAAATAGGCCCCTGCAATAGACGAAGCGCCGTGGTCGCCATGAAAAAAGGTAGGTATAAAACCTGTTTTTTCGCCTACATCCTTCATTGATTTAATTACATCTAAAGTTACTTTTGGTGTAATTAAGCCCAGCAGCACATCTTTATTGCGGTAAGTATCCCAAAGCGAAGGCTCGGTATAATACCTGAAATCGCTTTTTACCACCTGGCGTTTGGCATCTTTATATTCGCCATTTACATCGCTGCGTAAGGCCGGCCATAAAAACGAACGGTACAAACTAGAATACAACATTTGCTTTTGTTTGCTGGTACCACCCTTTACTTCGATACTGGATAATAAGTTTTCCCAGGTGCTGCTTGCTTCGTTACGGATTTGTGCAAAGGTTTTTTGGCCAATTTCCTGTTTAAGGTTTTCTTTGGCATTGGCAATGCTCACAAACGACAAGCCTATTTTTAAAGTTACGGGCCCTTTGCTTCCATCGGCTAAATGTACAATGGCATAGCCCGAACGTTTGCTTGCATCGGTAATATCAAGTTTATCAATCTTTCCGTTTACTTCAGCATAAAAATAAACGTTCTCACCTCCCTGAAAACCTTGTATAGCCGATTCCCCATCCTGTGCTATGTTCCAGGTAGAAACACCACTATTGGCTTTACCCATGCTAAAAAGGATTTGCCTGTCGCCATTGTTTTTATAGTCATATTCGTGGAAACCACATCTTAAGGTTGATGTAAGCCTAACATTTACCTGGTAATCATCCAGATAAACCTGATAAAAGCCAGGAGTAGCGCTTTCGTTTTTATGCGAAAATTTAGAACCGAATTTACCTAAAGGGTTCGATAGTGGTAAAACAGGGATATTACACAGGTTCCAGTGCCCTTTGTTGGTATGCGCAAATCCGTAAATGGTATCGTCTTCATACTCATAGCCTGCGCCTGAACCAAATTCGGTTATCGGGCTCAGTTGCACCATGGCATTCGGCAATGAACTACCCGGAAAAGTTAAACCAGCCCACGATCGCCAGCCCTGTGGCAACTCATAACCCAGTATTTTAGGATCGGTTAAAGGTGCTGTGCCAATAAAGGTATTTACATATTTGGTTAATCTGGCTTTGGTTTGCGCCTGTAGCTGATACAAGCTCAGGGCACTTAGAAATAAGATAAAGTGTAATGATTTGGTTAGAGATTTCATTTTACATAAAACGTTTTAGTGTGTACTATCAAATATAGAAAATCTATCAGGTCCATCAATAAAATATCATATTAGTTACCAATTGATTTTAAGTGGCTACGTATAATCTTATGCTTAAATAATTGAATAATATGCCAAATATCGGGATGCTTTATTCGGGGTGTTTCGGTTCTTGCCACGCTATTTTATATATCTTTGGTTACACACTAATCAAATAACCATCATGCTTTTCAATTACAGGCAACTCCTCATTTGTACACTATTTTCGTGCTTGCTATTTCAATTCACAAACAAGGCAAAAGCCCAGGCTAAAGAAAACCCTGCTTTCACGATGTGGGATAATAAACCTGCAAAAAAATGGATGACCGAAGCTTACCCTATTGGCAACGGCCGTATTGGCGGGATGATTTTTGGTGGGGTTGATCAGGAACACATTCAGTTTAACGATAATACCTTATGGACTGGCGATGAAAACGACCGGGGCATGTATCAGGCTTTCGGCGATCTGTTTATCGATTTTAACAATAATGATCAGCAATTTACCGCATACACCCGCAAACTGGATATCACCAGAGCAGTTCATTCCATTGATTATAAGCAAAATGGAACGCAATTTAAACGCGAGTATTTTTGTAGCTTTCCGGATAAAGTGATGGTGTTGCGCTTTACAGCTAACCAAAAAAATGCTTATTCGGCTGCTATTGGCTTAAAAGATGCGCATCAAGGCACGATAACAGCCAACGGAAATATTCTTCAGCTGACTGGTAAATTGCTAAACGGCATAACTTATCAGGCTACTGCTTTGGTTAAAATTGAAAATGGAAAATTGAGTACCGTAAAAGATGGCGATAACGAAAAAATTAAAATAGAAAATGCAGATGCAGTAACCATTGTTTTTACAGCTGCGACCAATTATGTTAACAAGCGCGAACAAAACTGGAAAGGCGAAGAACCGGCTCCTAAAATAGACCGGATTTTAAATGCTGTTAAAGCAAAAAGTTACAATAACCTGCTGAAAGCGCATATTAGCGATTATAGCCTGCTGTATAACCGCCTGAGTTTAAACCTGGGTACCAGTGATGCAGCAAATCAAAACCTGCCAACTTACCAAAGGTTAATTAACTATAAAAAGGTAACCGACCCTGCACTTGAGGCTCTGATTTTCCAGTATGGTAGGTATTTGTTGATTAGTTCTTCCAGGGCAGGTGGTTTACCGGCCAATCTTCAGGGTTTATGGAACGAAAGCAATACTCCGCCCTGGGGAAGCGATTACCACTCCAACATCAATATTCAAATGAATTATTGGCTGGCAGAACCTACAAATCTTTCCGAATGTCAGGTACCTTACCTCGATTACATCAACAGCATGCGCGAGGTGAGTAAAATGCATACCCGAAAGCAATATCCAAATACGCGGGGATGGACAGTAAAAACAGAGAACAATATTTTTGGGGGCATGAGTTTCTTGTGGAATACACCGGGCAGTGCTTGGTATGCACAAGCCCTTTGGGAGCATTATGCTTTTACCCAGGATAAAGCTTACCTGAAAAACTTCGCCTACCCAATTATTAAAGAAATTGCTGAGTTCTGGGACGACCACCTAAAAAGACGTCCTGATGGTACTTTGGTAGCCCCTATGGGTTGGTCGCCAGAGCATGGCCCTACCGAAGACGGGGTAACACACGATCATCAGATTATTTACGATCTCTTTACCAATTACATCGAATCGGCTGATATTTTAGGCATAGATGCCGATTATAAAAAACACATTGCCGATTTAAAAGCACATTTATTAAAACCAAAAATCGGTAAATGGGACCAGTTGCAGGAATGGGAAACCGATCGCGATGATCCGAAAGATCAGCACAGGCATATTTCGCACCTCTTTGGCCTGCATCCGGGCAGAGAAATCAGCACCATTAAAACACCAGAACTGGCGCAGGCTGCAAAAGTAACCTTAATTGCCCGAGGCGATGAATCGACAGGTTGGTCGATGGCCTGGAAAATGAACTTCTGGGCCAGGTTGCAGGATGGAAACCATGCCTATAAAATTTTACAGAACTTTATTACCCCTGTGGGTGGTTCGGGTACCGATTACAATAAAGGTGGTGGTATCTATTCGAATTTGTTTTGTGCGCATCCACCCTTCCAGATTGATGGAAACTTTGGCTACACGGCTGGTATTTCTGAAATGTTGTTGCAAAGCCAGGCTGGCGAATTGCAGTTCCTACCTGCATTACCCGATAAGTGGAAGAATGGCAACATTAAAGGCTTAAAAGCCCGCGGTAATTTCGAAATCATCAACTTGCAATGGAAAGATGCTAAAGTGGTAGCCTTAGCGATCAAATCATTATCAGGAGAAAAATGCATTGTGAGAAGCCCTAATCAGCTTAAGGTTACTGCAAAAGGCATAATTGAAGAAAAGTCGGGCAAAGATTTCAGGTATAGTTTTAATACCCAGGCTGGCAAAGTATACCAGTTTAATTAAATGTATTACTGTGTGATTGAATGGCTTTTCTTTATTCGTCATTCAATCATTCAGAAGCTGTTCATAAATGAATGAAAAATTCACAAGTCTATCAGGTGGGTGGAGACAACCCACCTCAAACATTGCTATTGGGCGGTGTCTCCACCGCTCATTTGATATTTCACAGAAATTCAAACATTTATTTCTTCCCCACGTTTTACCTTTAAAGCAATTACAATATGAGTACGCCCAATAAGTTACTAACCGAGCACAATGCAAAAGTTGTTGTACAGGATTTTTTAAATGCGTTAAACACTGAAGATTTTAATCTGGCAAGGCAGCAATTGCATAACGAGGTGTATTTTAAAGGTGTAATGGGCGAAAGAAATGGAGCTGATATTTACATTGCTGATATGGAGAAGATGAAGTTTAAATACGATATTAAAAAAGTATTTACAGATGGCGAAGAGGTTTGCCTGTGGTATGATATTAATATGGGCAGTAAAACCATCTTCTGTGCCGGCTGGTACCAGCTTGAGGACGAAAAAATTAAATCGATTCAGGTCATATTCGACCCGCGACCCATTTTATAATTAACAAACCTGCTTGAGCTTTCTTACACTAATTTCGCCTTCAGTAAGCACAAAGCGAAACATCAAAAACTCATCTGTTTCTGTGATTTCTATCAGCTCAATCACGCCGGATTGATTGTTTTCGTTTTTAATTGCGTCACCAGTTTTTAACTCCAGAAGTGTTGAAGTGGGCAGCTGATTATTAACTGTTATCATTATTGTTGGCAAAGTTTAAGGTAAAACAAGTTTTATCTGCATTTGACGATACTTTAAGGGTACCATTGTGTGCATGGGCAATTTCTGAAGCAATATACAAGCCTAGTCCAAGTCCTTTTTGGTTCGGTTCTACCTCACCGCGTGAGAAAGGTTGAAATAAGCGTTCCATCGCGGCTGCAGGTATCTGCTTTCCGGCATTGGTTACGCACAAATTAAATTGATTGCTGGTACTGCTGGCCGTTACTTCTACAACCGAATCAATAGGCGAGTAATTAATTGCATTAGCCAGTAAATTAGAAAAAAGCTGCGCCAACCGTTTCCCATCTGCATTAATTGGGTGTGTTAAGTCGAAAACCATATTTATTCGTCGTTCCGGCCAAATGGCTTGCAACTCTTCTACTACCTCTTTTAATAAACGCTCATGGTCTTCGTCTTTAGTACGGTTTACTGAAATACCTGCACCTAAATGGCCGCTTGCAAAATCAAGGATATTATCAATCAAGCCATTCATTCTGAAAGAAGCATCGGCGATAATTTTAGTTAAGCGGCTACCTTTTTCATCTAAATTTAAGCGGGATAAAAGTTGAGTACTGCTGGATATCGCATTCAAAGGATTTTTTAAATCGTGACCGAGAATTGCAATAAACTGATCGCGTACAATGGCAATTTCTTGCTCCTTTTTAAGTTCCTTTTCTGCTTCAGCTACCTGTTCAAGCGCATCTAAATGAGAAGCAATTAACTCACCAAATATGGTAAACATGCCAATAATGGCCGGGTTTTTAAGCTTTGCAGGCTTCGGATCGATGGCGCAAAGGGTTCCGAAAAAAACACCGTTTTTTAAGGTGATTGGAACAGAGATATAACTTTGAAAACCATACATTAAAGGTGTGTGGTGCCCTGCATATTCAGGGTCTTCGGCAACATGATCAATAACAACTGCACTTTTGTGCTGTCGGATTTCGTTGCAAATTGTGGTTTCCAGTTTAAGTTCGCCGCCAACCTTTAAGCCAAAGTTTATTTCGTCGTGCACAGCACAAGCAATCCATTTATCGGTAGTTACGCGGGCAACAGCTGCAAAACCCATCCCGGTAGTGCGGCATACGATTTCTAAAATATTGGCTACAGTGGGGATATTATTTACTGCTTCAATATCAGCTTGAATGTTTGTTACGGGGTTTTGCAAGGCCGGAATGAATAATTTTCCAGCAATTTAACTATATTTCTTTTCTCAAAAAACAGGATCTGTACAACTTAGCTTTTATTTTACACAGATTATGCTGTAAAAAACTAAAAAGCGTATAAATACGGTGTAGATTATTGCTAATTGTGAAGTTTGATGTGAATGTTGTTTTGGGCAAAAGCAAAAACCGCATTTATATGTTGAGCCATTTTTAAATAAGCATCAAAAACACATAAATGCGGTGAAGTGATATTAAGCTTTTAATAAAGCTGGTTTTTCGTGGTATGTTTTCCAAAGCAACTCGCCAAACAAAGTGTTCGACCATGCAAACCAGGCTCTAGTAAAGTTGGCAGGATTATCTTTATGAAACGACTCGTGCATAAATCCTTTGCCTGCATGCGTTTTACGTAAACTTTCGATACACGCTTTAATTTCGGCATCATCTTTAGATGTTAAGGCGCGCATGGTGATACTCATTGGCCAAATCATATCCTGACCAGCGTGCGGTCCGCCAATACCTTCGGCTGCTGTGCCTTTAAAGAAGTAAGGATTATCTTTTGACAAGGCAAATTTTCGTGTATTCTGATAAATCGGATCTTCGATTTTCATCGCGCCCAGGTAAGGCAAGGCTAATAAACTAGGTACATTCGAATCGTCCATCAAATACGAACTACCAAAACCATCTACCTCAAAAGCATAAATTTTACCATATTTCGGGTGGTTTACAATGGCGTGTTTTTGAAGCGCAGCACTCACCTCATCGGCCAGGTTTAATAAGCTGCTTTCTAATATTTTATCACTGTTTAAGACTTTAATCATTTCGGCCGCATGCCTTAAACTCGATACTGCAAAGAAGTTTGAAGGTACGAGGAAAGGAAAAATAGTCGCATCATCGCTCGGACGGAAAGCCGAACAAATTAAACCCACCGGGTTAACCGGAAAACCATAACCTGCCATTGGCAACGAATCAGTTGGTTGTGTAGTTTCCCTTTGGAAATGATAAGGGCCTTTTCCTGCTTTACGTTGTTGCTCTTTAAAGGTTTTTAAAGTTGCTTCAATTCCTTTTTTCCAATCGGCATCGAATGGTGTTTTATCACCTGTTTTTTTCCAGTAGTGGTAAGCTAAACGAATCGGGTAACATAACGAATCTATTTCCCATTTACGCTCGTGCACTCCCGGTTGCATAGCGGTTTTATCTGTTTTCCATTCCCCTACTTTGGTAGCATCGCCATAAAAGGCGTTGGCATAAGGGTCTTTCAAAATACATTTGGTTTGGTGGATAATTACACCGGCAATCAGTTTTTTAAGGGGTTCATCCTCATTTACAAATTGCAGGTAAGGCCACACCTGCGCCGAACTGTCTCGTAACCACATCGCATCAATATCGCCGGTTATAACGTAAGTATCGGGTCTGCCACCATTTTCGCTGTGATAAACCGTAGTATCTAAAGTGTTTGGAAAACAATTTTCGAACAACCAGGTTAATTCAGGGTTTTTAACATTGGCCTGGAAGGTTTTTATGGCATTATCTACCGCCTTACTTTGAAAATGTCTTTTTGCCGCAGCTACACGTACAACCGGAAATTCGGGGGCTAAATTAGCTGCAAAAGAGAATTTGGAAGCCACTACGCCTGCGCCTAACAAACCTGTGTTTTGTATAAATGTTCTTCTTTTCATTATGATGTGTTATGGTCTTTTTTTAATTTTGTCTAAACGAGGTTCAGCTATCGTTGATGCATGATCTGTTTTATTGATAGGGATTATTCGGTTAGCGTTTAACAAATATTATTATAATTTTTTGAAGATCAAAATTGAAATTGCCAATTCAGCTACTCCTAAATCGATTTTCCTATTGAGCTTTAATAACCTGGCCAATACCGGCAACGGTAAGTTTAGAAAGGCATAAAAACCAATTGAATTTGTATCTTTATTAACCAAACTTATCGCTATGGATGCAGCACAAAGCACACTTTCAAAACGTATTTTATCGATTGATATACTGCGTGGATTGGTGATGATCATTATGGCTTTAGACCATACCCGCGATTTTTTTCATATCGGTGCCATGACAGGCGATCCATTAAATCCTGATACCACAACAGGAATGCTGTTTTTTACCCGCTGGATCACGCATTTCTGTGCGCCAACCTTTGTTTTTCTTTCCGGATTATCTGCTTATTTATCCGCCCAAAGCAGAACAGCTGCACAGGCCAGTGCGTTCTTATTTAAGCGTGGCTTATGGCTCATATTGGTCGAAATCGTAATCATCACCTTTGGCTTAACCTTTAATCCTGGCTACAATTTTATTATCCTGCAGGTAATTTGGGCTATTGGTACCAGCATGATCTTTTTGGCTATTTTCAGCCGGATTTCTTATAAAACGGTGCTGATTATTGGGTTGGTGCTGGTTTTTGGACATAACCTTTTTAACTTATTCCCGGCACCAAAAGACCTCGCAGGCGGAATGATTTTAAAAGTATTTTTTACTGCATCGGGTACGGTTGTACCGCTATCTGCTAATCATTTTGTAGGTGTGTTTTACGCCATCCTTCCGTGGACAGGTGTGATGTTTGTGGGTTATGGTGTTGGCGCCTGGTATAGAAAGGGATACGAAGCCGAACGCCGGCAACGCAATTTATTGATGGTAGGTTTTTTAGCGGTGTTTGTATTTGTAGCCTTGAGATTAATCAATGTATATGGCGATCCGGTTCCGCGTAAAGAATATGATGATCTGTTTAAGAACCTGCTCACTTTTTTCAATGTAAACAAATACCCGCCATCGTTGCAATATATATCTATGACCTTAGGCCCGGCAATGCTTTTTTTGGCCGTTACCGAAAACCTAAGCAATTGGTTTACCAGAATAACTTCGGTGTACGGTGCTGTTCCATTTTTTTACTATGTGCTGCACTTTTACCTGCTGCACACGTTACTGGTAATCGTATTTTTTGCAACTGGCCATAGTACTAAAGAAATTGTTCAGATTCCGTTTATGTTCAGGCCGGCAGCTTTTGGCTTCAATTTGCCACTGGTTTATGTAATATGGCTTAGTGTGGTTGCCTCGCTTTATTTACCTTGTAGATGGTTTAAGCAATATAAGGAAACACACCGGCAATGGTGGCTAAGGTATGTTTAGCCTTTTTTCCATTTTATACTGCAACCCACAGCCTTGGTTGTGGTAACAGCAGGCTTTTTACCTGTGGCTAAATTATTGATCGCATTTTTTACATAATCTTCTTTTGTGGCGTTTTCACCTTCAGGGTCATTATCTATTGCACCAATGTATTCAACTACATTTCCTTTGTCGCTTTTATTTACCAGGAAAACATGCGGCGTTCTGCTTGCACCGAATTGTTTGGTAACTACATGGTCCGGATCGAGCAAATAAGGGTAAGTGAAATTCTTTACTTTGGCCAGGGCCTGCATTTTATCGAAACTTTCGGCTGGAACCGCACCGGCATCATTTGGGTTAATGGCAATAACCGGATATCCTTTGGCGGCATAACTGGCATTTAGCTCAGCAACACGATCCTGGTAAGCCTGAGCTACCGGACAGGTATTGCAGGTAAAAACGACAATAAAGCCTTTAGCATCCTTGTAGTCGGCCATCGATACCATTTTATTGTCTACATTCTTTAAAGCGAAATCTTTAACCACATCGCCAACTTTATACCCTTCGCCTTGTGCACAGGCACCTAACGAAATTAACATCAAGCCAATTAGAAATAACTGTTTCATAACCTCTTATTTTAAGTTTAACAAAGTACTTTTGAGTTGTTTCTCTGTAAAATCCTGTTCGTAAAAGCGTCTGGTTTTTTGTTTCACAAATAATGTTGCAGGTATAGCGCCTGTCCATTTGGGGTCTACCCTTTCGATATATTTTTGCTGGTCGGTTTCGTTTAACAGAAACACTTCAGCTTTGATCTGGTTCTTTACTACAAAAGGAATTACCTCTTTTTGCAGTTTCGATTTAAAATCTACACTGATCAGGAGTACTTTTACAGGCTTTTTTAAATTGGCTACACGCAGTTTTTCAAAGTTCGGTAGCTCGGCTACACAAGGGGCGCACCAGGTTGCCCAAAAATTAACCACATAGGTGGTATCCTTACCAGCGGCAATGCGTTTATCCAGTTCATCGAGCGTTAACAGTTTTACCTGTGCGCTTAACGAATAACTAATTAAAGATAAGCAGATTAAAAGGAATGTGCGCATAAGATGAATAACGAAATTTAAGCGGGTTTGTTTTAACGATAGTCGTCATCTCGACTAAAGCACAGCGAAACGGAGAGATCTAATGTAGATTTCTCCGTTTCGCTCCCGATGAAAATCGGTGAGCTTCAGTCGAAATGACGGGAGAGATCTAATTAACCGAACCTGATTTAACAAATACGCGCTGATACGCCGGCAATGTCAAATCATCAACTATTACGCCCCGGGTAGTACTGGCATGCACAAAAAAACCATTATTTAGGTACACACCAACATGGTCTACATCGTTGCCTCCAAAGGAAAAGAAAACCAGATCGCCTTCTTTTAAATTATCTATACCTTTTTTCCTTACCACATTGGCCTGATCGCGTGAGATACGTGGCAAGGTTACACCGTAAATTTCCTTTTCTAACAAATAGGCAAATCCCGAGCAATCTATCCCGCCTTTATCCAAACCGCCAAAACGGTACCGAACACCAGTCCAGTCGGTAATGAAGCGGTAAAGCGGCTTGCTTTTTAAATTACTCATGGCATCGGCCGCCTTTGCTCCTTTCGTATCGGTTTTAACGGTGTATTTACGCGTACCACACGATGAAAGGAAGAGTACTAAAGCAACCAAATAGAAAGCGTAAGGTTTAAAGCTAGTATGCATAGGTATAAATTTAGTAACAAGGGCTTATGGTTAAATATTTTTATCCATAAGCCCCTAATCTGCTTAATTCTTAATTAAACGCTGTATTTCATCCAGTTTAAGTAATGCTTCAACTGGTGTTAAAGCATTTACATCCAAATTATTAAGCGTGTCTCTTATTTTTACCAAAACAGGGTCATCAATGGCGAACATTTGTAACTGGTAAGCCTGATTCTGCACTTTTTTAATACTGTCTTTAATGCTTTGGCCTTCCGTACGGTCGATTTCTAATTTTTTAAGTATTTCGTTTGCCCTGCTGATTAATTTTGGAGGCATACCCGCCATTTTAGCTACATGGATACCAAAACTATGCTCACTTCCACCCGGAACAAGTTTCCGCAAGAAGATTACTTTATTGGTCATTTCTTTAACCGAAACATTAAAGTTTTTAATGCGCGGCATGGTATTGGCCAGTTCGTTTAGCTCGTGGTAGTGCGTAGCAAAAAGGGTTTTGGGGCGCGATGTTGGGTGCTGATGTAAAAACTCAGCAATGGCCCATGCAATCGAAATACCATCGTAAGTACTGGTACCACGACCAATTTCATCCAATAAAATTAAGCTGTTGTCTGAAATGTTATTCAGGATACTGGCCGTTTCGTTCATTTCGACCATGAATGTACTTTCGCCTGATGAAATATTATCGGAAGCACCTACACGGGTAAAAATCTTATCTACAATACCCACCTCAGCATCTTTTGCCGGGACAAACGAACCCATTTGCGCCATCAATACAATCAAAGCAGTTTGACGTAAAATGGCCGACTTACCCGCCATGTTGGGACCAGTAATCATAATAATCTGCTGACTATCGGTATCCAGATACACATCGTTGGTAATGTATTCCTGCCCTACCGGTAGCTGTTTTTCAATTACCGGGTGGCGGCCACCTTTAATGTCAAGTACCTTATCGGGTGTAACTTTTGGTTTATTGTAATGGTTTTTGGCCGCAAGCTGGGCAAAACACAGCAAACAGTCCAATTGGGCAATTAAGAACGAATCGAGTTGGATAGGTTTGATATAACCTGCCGTTTCGTACATCAGTTCGTTATACAAACGCACTTCGATAGCCTGTATTTTCTCCTCGGCTCCTAAAATCTGATCTTCGTATTCTTTAAGTTCAGGTGTAATGTACCTTTCGGCATTAACCAGGGTTTGCTTACGGATCCAACCTTCTGGTACTTTATCTTTATGGGTATGGGTTACTTCTAAATAATAACCAAATACGTTATTGAAAGCAATTTTTAAGGAAGGAATTCCTGTGGCTTCAGCTTCGCGTTTCTGTATCTGAACAAGGTAATCTTTACCACCAAAAGCAATTTTACGCAGGCGGTCCAGGTCTTCATCAATGCCGTCGGCAATTACGTTTCCTTTTACCAATAGTGCTGGCGGATCGGCCTGTAATTCTCTTTCAATCCTGTCGCGAATGGCCAGGCAAGGGTTTAACTGATCGGCAATTTTGATTAAAAACGGATTTTTAGAATCGGCAGCCAGTTTTTTAACGGATTCGATATGGTACAAAGCGCGTTTCAAAGCCACCAGTTCGCGTGGCCCAACACGTTGTAAACCAACTTTAGAAATCAGGCGTTCTAAATCGCCGATTTGCTTAATGTGCGATAAAAATTCCTCTTGTAAAGTATCGTGCTTCACAAAATATTCAACCATGCCCAGGCGTTCCTGAATAGGTTTCAGCTCCTTCAAAGGCATAATAATCCATTTCTGCAGCAAACGCGCGCCCATTGGGGTGCAGGTATGGTCCAAAATATCGAACAAGGTTACTGCATTATCGTTTGGAGAGTTAACCAGTTCGAGGTTACGGATGGTAAAGCGATCAAGCCACATGTAACGATCTTCTTCAATGCGGCTAATTGAGGTAATGTGCTGCAGGTTACGGTGTTCTGTTTCGCCTAAATAGTGTAAAATAACACCAGCAGCAACAATTGCGCTTTGTAAACGGTCTATACCAAAACCTTTTAACGAAGTTACCTCGAAATGTTTCATCAGCGTTTCGTTACCGTAATCGCTGGTAAAAGGCCATTCATCCAGACCGAAAATATAAAAGCGATCGCCGAAATTTTCGGTAAAGGCCTGTCGTTTCGATTTCTGGAAAATAACTTCTGTAGGTTTAAAACCTTGTAAAAGTTTATCGATATAATCGCTGTTGCCCTGTGCAATTAAAAATTCACCTGTTGATATATCTAAAAATGAAACGCCCAATTGTGTTTTATCGAAGAAAACGCAAGCGAGGAAGTTATTTGATTTCTGGTTAACGATATTATCGCCATAAGCCACGCCAGGAGTAACCAGTTCTGTTACACCACGTTTAACAATGGTTTTGGTTGTTTTGGGGTCTTCCAGCTGATCGCAAATGGCTACACGCTGGCCCGCACGTACCAGTTTAGATAAATAGTTATCAAGAGAGTGGTGCGGAAAACCAGCAAGTTCGAGGGCGCCGCCATTTGGCCCCGTTCCTCTGCGGGTTAATACAATACCTAATATTTGTGCTGTTTTTACGGCGTCTTCGCCAAAGGTTTCGTAAAAATCGCCTACCCTAAATAATAACAATGCGCCCGGATACTTCGCCTTTATAGCGTTGTATTGCTGCATTAACGGGGTTTCTTTATTCGTGTCTTTAGCCAAAACTGAAATTAATTTGCAAAAGCCATAAAGATAGCACGAATATGCATTGTACGGTTGTTTTGTTGAAAAGTTGAAAGATTGTTAGTGAAATCAGTTTCCAATCCACAGTTGGCAGTTTTAAGTTAGCGAACATGAACAGTTAACCAGTTCAAACAATTAACCAATTTAAATAAACCCTTATTTGAAAATGAAGCGTTCTTCACCTTTCGGAAAGTTTAGTCCTGCTATCCGCTTTACTTCTCGCGATGAAAAATCGGGATCGTGCCCGCTCCTATCAGGTTTAAAAACAATAGCCGGTTTTAAGCCTTCCTCATAAAATTAACTTATTTACATAATTTTATAATTTAAACAAATACCCATACTTATGCGTTAAACTATATAAAACTTAATATAAATATGATGACGATCCAACTGAATGCCGACAAGAGTTTAACCATACACCACGAGTACGAAGAAAAAATTAAAGGCCAGCTAAATGAAGGGCTGAGCAGATACAGTGATTTGATTACGCGTTTGGAAGTTCATTTATCTGATGAAAATGGCAGTAAAGATGGTTTAGACGATAAAAGATGTTTATTAGAAGCCCGGATTACAGGAAAAGATCCTATTGCAGTAACCAACATGGGGAACACTTACGATTTAGCCCTTAATGGTGCTTTAACAAAATTAAAAAGTACACTCGAAAAAGTGGCCGGTAAGTTGAAAAGCCATTAAAATTGATGTGTAAATAGATAGAAATAAGTTCTGCAGTGCTATGCACGGTGAATAAAGCAATCTGAATTGGGTTGCTTTATTATTTTATTGGCTTCCTATCGTTCATATCAAACTGGAAAACACATCTTTCACTTAAAAACTCAAATTTTGTACTACATATAGCGCTTTGGAATAATTCATTGCTGTTTTTATTCATCAGATCAATATGTATATTGCCAACATTACAAAACGAACCTAATATGCTTTGACATTTATCGATAAAATAAATGTATTGTACTATTCCGTTGGTGCGAACAAGATCAACAAAGTGTTTAATAAACTGAGGTAAAGATGCTTTGTTTACGATTAGACCTCCCTTAAAATCCTTTTTTATACCTGATTTTGTAAAGAAATCCATCCCTTTTTTAAAGGTTTTATATTTACCTTCCCGAAAACGCCAGGCCAATTTTTCATCACCTAAAAAGATAAGGGCATCTAATTCCAGGGCATCTAAAAGCTTTGAAAGTTCTTCGCCTAAAGCCTTTAAATACTTTCTATATGTTTTTGATTTTAAAGTTAAAATATGGCTGGCAAAAGTATTAGGATAGAAACAATCATAATCTTCTATTTCCTTATTGTAGGTTCTTTGTGGAAATATTGGATATGCTTTAATGCATTTCTTCCTTTTTATTTGCTTAATCACCTGACAGCTAGTTTTTCATCTAGTTGTCCAATAAAGCCTAAAAACAAATTAAGGGCTTTCATCCTATCCTCAGTTACCTCGAATTGTAATTTGTGGTAAAGGTAATCTTCCAGGTCAAAATTGCTTACAGGTGGTAATTCTGCTAAAACTTCTTTACGATGATCTAAGCCAAACTTTAAAGCGGCATTAAACTCATCTTTAAATTGCTGCGAAATTTCTTTATTGGCTACCCAGGCAGCGTACATAAAAGGCAAACCGGTAAACTTCTTCCATTCTTCGCCCATATCGTAAACAAAGGCAAAATTTTGTGTTTTACCGAAAGTACGGTCGCCGATTAAAACAAAGGCATCTGTTTCTGCATTTTGATCTGTTGTAAATTCTACTTCCTTCTCCCAATGGAATTTTAGCAAAACTTTAGCCAGGTTATTCGAGGTCCGGGAATGGGCATCCAATCGTAGGGTTTTGATTTCATTAACCGGAACATTACTAAAAATAAATACCGAATTTACCGCGCCATCGCTTCCTATGCAGTAATTGGTCACAATGTTAGCATTCGGTACTAATGGAATAGCGGCCACAGGCATCAAACCAATATCTGCCTGACCGTTAATTACTTTAGCGGCGCAATCTGAAGGAATATCTAAACTTAAATCTATCTTATCGATGATAGGCGAATGTGCTAAGCCGTATATAAATGCTTTGGTATTGGTGTAGGCAACAGCCGATATTTTAATCTTATTCAAGGTGTTATGCTAATGTTTTGCGCAACGCGTTTGGCGTTAAGCGGATTATCCAATCACTAAACCGTCTAAATGAACGGCACTATTAAATTCAAGAACGGTAAATTTTCCATCCTCGAAGCCCATTTTGTATAAAACAGTATTCTGATGCGGAAATTCGGTCATTTCGCTTAGAGGTTTTCCTAGCAGCAGGCATAAGAAAACCCTCATGGCCCTTCCGTGCATGCAAAGTAATACTTTCTGCTCTTCCGGCCGGGTCATTAAAACTTCCATGGGTTGTTTTAAACGTTCATACACATCCTGAACGCTTTCGCCACCTTCAAAATGGGCACTGTAGTTACCCTCCTGCCAGCATTGCAGCATCGAACGAAAAGCTTCGCGTGCCTCCTCTGTATTGGGTTTTCCTTCCCAAATTCCCCAGGCCAGCTCGTCTAAGCCCGATAAACGTTCCCAGGGCAGGTCCGAATCAATAAATTTCTGTACGGTTTGCCAGGTGCGTTTTAAATCAGAAGTGTAGATTTTATCGAAGCCCACATCTTTATACGTTTGATAAAAAGCCTCGGCCTGTGCCCTACCTAAATCATTTAAATCAGCATTTATACCCCTGCCTTGTACTATGCCCTGTCTGTTCAATTCCGTTTCGCCGTGGCGGATGATATAAATTTGCTTCATATTTTATATTTATTGAATGAGCGGGTTTTGAATGATTGAATAAGGGGACGTTAAAGTAACATTCTATTATTCAGTAATTTCACCCTTCAATCAATCATTCATTTAAATTAATTCACTACCGGTAATTTATAATAAGCAGGTTTCTTTTCTTCTTCGAAAACAACATGCTCAAAATCGGTTACCACATTGTATAAAGTGTCGCGCTCTATGGCTTTTCTGCCTACTTGCTTAATCAGGTTTACCAGTTCTTTGGTGCTCATTGCAGGAGTTTGCTCTTCAGCACCGGCCATTGAGTATATTTTTGTGGTATCATCCAATGTGCCGTCAATATCATCTACGCCATAATTCAACGACAATTGTGCTGTTTCGCGACTAATCATCGCCCAATAGGCTTTAATGTGATCGAAATTATCCATATAAATACGGGCAATGGCATAATTCCTTAAATCTTCAATTACCGAAACTTCGGGCACATTACTCATTTGGTTGTGCTGGTTGCGGAATTTTAGCGGAATAAAGGTTTGGAAACCACCTGTTTTGTCCTGTAGCTCGCGAAGTTTCTCCATATGATCAACCCGGTGCCAGAATTGTTCGATATGACCATAAAGCATGGTAGCATTGCTACGCATACCCAGTTTATGCCATTCTTCGTGTATAGCCAGCCATTGTTCGCCTGTACATTTATCTTTGGCAATCTGATCGCGCACCTCAGGGTGGAAAATTTCTGCACCTCCGCCCGGAATAGATTCTAAACCGGCCTCTTTCATCAGGCGCATTCCGGTTGCGTAATCAATTTTAGCTTTCTTAAAAATATAGTGGTATTCTACCGGCGTTAAAGCTTTAACATGCAAATCAGGACGGTGTTGCTTAATTGCAGTAAACAGTGCTGAATAGAAAGCCACATCATACTGTGGTAAAACACCGCCAACAATATGCACTTCGGTTACCGGCTCATCATCGTATTTTTTTACAATATCGAGCATTTGGTCCATGGTTAAGGCCCAGCCTTCTTCTTTTTGCTTTAATAGGCGCGAGTACGAACAGAATTTGCAATCGTAAACACAAAGATTGGTAGGTTCTAAATGGAAATTACGGTTAAAATAAGTTTTATCGCCGTGTTTTTGCTCCCTTACAAAGTTGGCCAAAACGCCCAGATAGCCTAATTCTGCGTACTCATAGAGGTAAACGCCTTCATCAAAACTAATCCGCTCTCCCTGAAGAACTTTGTGTGCAATGTTTTGTAGTTCAGTTGATAAGTTGGTATCAGCTAGTATTTTTTCAACCTGATCAGTTGTATTCATTCCTGAAATATTTTGAACAAAAATACAATAATGAGGCGATTTGAAAATCATTTTCTTGTAACAAACCGGTATTTTATTATTTCTCAATACATTATTTGAATGTTAGAAGGATTGATTTTTGAATGAGTAAATATGCATCCTGCCTTAAACATTCAATCATTCAAAATTTAATTGTTTATGTAAGCTATATTCTTCAGGGAAGCTTCCGTGCTAATCCGTGCTTCCGTGGCTCATAAAAATAGGTTGTAATCGAGTAGGAAGAT